>JAZSNT010000071.1:0-37295 GCA_045536525.1 Acutalibacteraceae bacterium | reverse complement strand
AAACAAGGTGTATTGTATTTATCTATTATTAGAGATTTATATGACAATAGTATTATTGCATACAAGACCGGAACTGAACAAAACGTAAATCTTGTGTTGAGCACAATCAGAGAAGCAAAGAAAAAAGAGAAAGTCACCGCGGAGCTGCAACTCCACAGTGACCAAGGCTTTCAATACACATCTCATCAGTATTTTAAGCTAACTCAAGAATACAACATTACGCCATCAATGTCAAGCCGTGGACATCCGTATGACAATGCTTTGGCAGAAAATCTCTTCTCGATTCTTAAAACAGAGTGTATATATCGCGTAAAACTTCAAACCTATGAGGAGGCGCGCCTCCTCATAGGTGAATATATACACTTCTACAATCATCAGCGTATCCAACTAAAAACAAAACTGACTCCGCTCGAAAAGCGAAGTCAGTATGTTGCTTAAAATTTAATATTTGCTACCATAGATGCCTTTTTTTGTGCTGTTCGCACAAATTGGGGCAGTTCAAATATCGTGGTAAGGGGTTGCGTTTTTATATTTAAAGATATTTATTTTATTTGATTAGTTAATCCCAAGATGTAGTCTGTGCTTACTTTGTAAAATTTGCTTAGTGTAATAACAATATGGGTGGGGATTTCGCTTTTACCTGTTTCCCAACGTCGATATTGTGTTAAATGTACATTTAGTAACTTTGCTATATCTGCTTGGGTTTTATCTTTATCTTGTCTCAAATCGCGTATTCGCTCATAAATGTATTTCATTTTTAACACCTCTATACGTATTTTACACAAAAACACGAAAATGTGTTAACGATGACACGATAATGTGTTATTATGGTTTTGTGGATGGCTATCATATCACATTTATCTAAAATTTGGCACCACACAAAACAGTTTTTTATTATTATCTTTCGGGATATTTAAGTCCTTTTGGTAATTCAATAATATAATCTGCAGAAACACCATAAAATTCACAAAGTTTCTTTAATGCCAAAATGGGTAATTGGCGTTTTTCGCTTTCATATTGCTGATATGTGTTTTGTTTGCAGTTTAATATTTCTGCTATTTGATTTTGTGTTAAATCACGGTCTTCCCGAAGTTCTTTCAATCTCAAAAATATCACCTCTGTGGGATATTTTATAATATCTCAAAAAGAGATATTGACATTTATCTCAAAATGTGATAACATCGAAATAGCACCACGCGAAACTGTTTGTTATCACGCAAAAAAGAAGATGTCCGAGTGGCATCTTCTTTTTGCGATAGTTCTATTTATGATACGTACTGCCTTCGTTTATTTTAAAGGCACGGTAGATTTGTTCTAAGAGCATTACACGGAATAGTTGGTGAGGGAAGGTCATTTGCGAAAAAGAAAGTTTTACTTTGCTTAAATTCTTAACTTTTTCACTAAGACCGTAAGAACTGCCGATAATAAATGCAAGATTTTTACCGATATTTTGCGAAATTTCTATTTCACGTGCGAATTTTTCGCTCGAAAACTCTTTGCCCTCTACGCAAAGGGTAAAAACGTCGCAATTTTGAGGTAGTTTTTTAATAATCATATCTGCTTCTTTTGAAAGAGCGATAGCAATTTCAGATTGCGACGGTTTTTCGGGCAATCTTACAGGCTCTAACTCGACAACGTCAAAACTGCAATAGCGTGAAAGCCGTTTTTGATATTCATTTACGGCTTCTTTTAAATATTTTTCCTTTAATTTTCCAAGGCAAACGAGTGTTATTTTTATCATATTACAGTCACTCCGTTACCGCTCGGTTTTGCAACGTAAAGGGTATAGTCGCGGTCGATTTCCGCACCTAAATCAATAAGCGCTGAAATAGCGCATCTTTTGGCGAGCATAGGTGTATTATTGTGTTGACTCAAATGTCCCAAAATAAAACGGTTTGTGCCGTTTTGCAAAAGGCTTTTAAGCTCGGTTGCGCACACGGTGTTTGATATATGGCCTTTGTCAGATAATATGCGGACTTTAAGTTCTGGCGGATAAGGGCCCTTTTTAAGCATTTCAACGTCGTGATTCGATTCAAGCAAAACCAAATCACTTCCCAAAAGGGAATTATGCACCTCTTCTGTAACTATACCAAGGTCGGTACAAACCGAAACCTTTTTGTTATCGGGCATTAAAAAAGTATACCCGCTCGACCCTGCACAGTCGTGACTTGTGGCAAATCGATTGATTTTGATACCGCCGATTTCGACAGACTCTTTATCTATTGGTAAAACGGTGGCTCCCTTAGGGATTTTATCGTCGTTTATAAGGGTGGATAATGTTTTTTCAGATGCTATAAGTGTAGCACCTGTTTTATTTAAAAAGGTTTTAAGCCCTTTTATATGGTCTATATGTTCGTGGGTTATCATAACGGCACCAATACTTTCGGGTGTGGCGTCTATTCGTTCAAGGCTTTCTTTTATACCTTTAAAAGAAGCACCTGCATCTATAAGAATATTGCAGTTTTTAGTGCCTATGTATGTACTGTTACCGCTGGAACTGCTAAAAAGCGGATAAATAATTGACATAATTTATTTTCCTTTGTTTGTTTATGAAAAATAGGTCAACCTTAGTTGACCTATTTCTTATGCTTGTTTTAAAATTTCAGTATTGTCGGGGCGGTAAACACGCTTGATATCTGCGCCGAGACGGGTAAATTTTTTAACCACGTCTTCATAGCCACGGTCAATACGCTCAATCTCTTCCACTTCGGTAATGCCTTTTGTAGCAAGACCTGCTATAAGCATTGCCGCACCTGCACGAAGGTCAACCGCCTTAACGGGAGCAGGAGCAAGGTTTTCAACACCTGTGATTACTGCCATTTTGCCGTCAACCTGAATATCAGCGCCCATTAGGGTCAACTGGTCAACGTAACGGAAACGGCTGTCCCATACACCCTCGGTTACAATGCTGACGCCGTCGGCTAAAGCTAAAACAGTAGCAATTTGGGGTTGCATATCGGTCGGGAAGCCGGGATGTGGCATTGTTTTAACGTTGCATTTTTTAGGACGGCGGTTCATAGTAACTCTTACCGCTTCATCATATTCAGTAATTTCAGCGCCGGTTTCACGAAGCTTTGCAATTATGGATTCCAGATGCTTAGGGGTAACGTTATCAATAAGTACATCACCACCGGTGGCAACTGCAGCAGCCATATAAGTACCTGCTTCAATTTGGTCGGGTATTATGCTGTAAGTAGTGCCGCTTAGATTATCGACGCCTCTTATTTTAATTATATTAGTACCTGCGCCCATAATATTAGCACCCATAGAGTTAAGGAAGTTGGCAAGGTCAACAATGTGAGGCTCTCTTGCAGCGTTTTCGATAACTGTAAGGCCCTTTGCTTTTGCAGCGGCAAGCATAATGTTAATAGTTGCGCCAACAGATACAACGTCTAAGTAGATAGAAGCGCCGTAAAGCTCGTCCGCATTGGCTTCTACAAGACCGCTTTCAAATGTGATTTTAGCGCCTAAACTTTCAAAGCCTTTGATGTGTTGGTCGATAGGTCGTACACCAAAGTTGCAACCTCCGGGAGGTGCCACACGCGCTTTTCTCATACGTCCCAATAAAGCGCCTAAGAAATAACTTGAAGCACGCATACCTTCTGCCATTTGTTTGGAAACAACAAAAGAATTTACGTGTGTGGGGTCTATTTCAACTGTTGATTTGTTTATGTTTTTAATATTAGCACCTAATGCTTCCATGGCGTAGAGTATGTTGGTTACGTCGGAAATATTAGGAATATTTTCAATTATACAAGGACTGTCTGCCAGGAGTACTGCGGGGAGAATTGCTACGGCGGCATTTTTTGCGCCGCTTATACGGACTGTGCCTTTTAAAGGAGTTCCGCCCGAAATGACAAATTTCTCCAAAATAGCCCCTCCAATCGTAAGTTATTCTTTATTATTATACCCAAAAAGTAAAAATCTTTTCATTAACAGATATATTATATACTATATATTGTATAAAGTCAATTAAAAATAGAAAATAACAGACCCACTTAAATTTAAGTGGGTCTTTAAAACTTAGTTGATTTTTCCGTAAAGCGGAATATCAGTATCTTTCTTAGGTTCTCTTGCAGGAGCAGATACTACGTTGTTGTTTTTCGGACGGCGGTTATCACGGTGACAGTTGCGACGGCGGTTTGACTGACGTAAGGGTTTGAGCTCAGTGCCCTCAATACCGATTACAACACGGCGTTCAGCACCTTCGCCGAAAGAGGCAGACGTTACGCCGTCAAAAGCCTGAACAGCGGTATGAATGATTCTGCGTTCGTAAGGATTCATAGGTTCCAACGTACGGCATTTGCCTGTATTTAAAACCTGTTCGCAAATGCGACCTGCAAGGTTTGTAAGGGTTTCTTCTCTTCTTTGACGGTAGTCACCGATATTGAGAGAAACTTTGAAATATCCACCGCCGTTGTTTGCGGCAAGACCTGCGAGGTATTGAAGTGAATCAAGTGTTTCGCCTCTGTGTCCGATTATAACGCCGAGACCGTTACCTTCAAGGTCGATTACGGCAGAGTTGTCTTTTTCTGCGATTTTCACCGAAATGTTTGTGCAACCTAAGTTTTCTAAAATCGGCTTCAAATAATCGAGAGCGCTTTTAGTACGGGAATCGGGTGCTAATTGGTCCTCTGTTACAAAATTCAACTCTTCTTTAACGGTAGCAACTGCTTTTTTGGGAGCGGCTACATCCTTTTTCTGGGGTTTCTGGGGTTTTGCGTTTTCTTTTTTCTGTTTTTGGGGTTTGTCTTTTTTAACGGGGTCGGGAAGCTCAATAAATGCTTTAACCTGAGCTTCATTACCACCGAAAAGACCTAAAACCTTCTTTTTAGGAAAAGCGAGGACATCAAACTGAATGTCGCTGTCATCGCTGACATTTAATTTTAAAACGGCATCTTCTTTGGCTTGTTCAATAGTTTCGCCATAGCCGATAGCTTCTTTAATCAAGAGAATATCCTCCTTATATTATTCGTCACTGGAAAGTTTGCTTATTTGACCTGCTTCAAAATCACATTGTTTAGCGAGTTCTTTGCCGCGTATTTTAGCAAGAAGTTTGTGCGGACCGTAGTAATACTGAACGGCTACCTGCAACAAACCGCCTATGAGTGAAGAACAAGCCCAATAGAAAGTAACACCGCAAGGCAAACTGAAACCTATAAAGAGCGAGATTACAGGCATCATAAGAAGCATACCCGACATTCTGGGAGCATCGGGATTGGTTTTCTTTTGCATTTTCATAGATAAAATACTGGAAAGAATTTGTGCCAAGAACGCCATAATGGGCATAATCCAGTTAATATTCCAAGCTTCAAATATATTCCAATCAAAATCGGGGGTGTCGGTTAAATCAATACTTTCGGTAAAGAAATAATAGTTAATATTAGTATCGTTATCTTTTTTAATGATTTTGTCTAAATCTTTTTCGATTTTTATATATTCTTTTTCTGCACCACATTCTGTAAAGAGGCGTTTCACCGAAGCTTTCGCTTTTGTGCCCTCTTTATCATTATCTTCTACACGGATAACTTTCACAAGGTCGAGTTCGTTTTGACGGGAAACGTCCCATTTGAGAATTTTATTAAGTTCTGCCTGACGTTCGTTAACGGCGTCGTCAACGTCGACTTTTTCTTTATCACTTTTGCCTTTATTGGCTTTTTCGGTTTCGGTCTTGGTTTGTTCAAGTTCGTCGTTTATAACTGTGGATATAGCAGTTTTAACGTTATCAATAGGCTCTTTTTCTACGTTTGCCATATAGGTGAGCGGACTCATAATAAGAGTGTAAATACTCATCATAATGATAAGACGGAAAATCATAGGAAGACATCCGCCTGACATAGAAACTTTTTCTTCCTGATAAAGTTTGCTGGTTTCTTGCGAAACTTTTTGCTTATCATCGCCGTATTTTTTCTTTATTTCGTCAATCTTCGGTTTTAAGCGAAGTTGTTGAACCGAAGATTTCTGGCTTTTGATGGTAAGCGGAATAAAAAGAATGTTAACAAGTAATGTAAATACAAATACTGCGATTGCAAAATTGTTATTAAAAATATCTGCAATAAAACGGAGTACCCAACCAAGAGGTACGTTTATAAAATCAAACATTTATACACCCATCCATTCATTATAAAAATGGTAATTTTCAAATTTAATGTTTTTTCTTTGGTACGGGGTCGTACCCTCCCTTACAAAAGGGATTACAACGAAGTATTCTCCAAATTGCCAGACCTGTGCCTTTGAAAGCGCCGTGAACGGCGATGGCTTCAATAGCATACTCTGAACAGCAAGGTATAAAACGGCAAGTGGGAACTAATTTGCGTGGCGAAATGGCACGCTGGTAAAATTTAATAAACTTAATCAGTATCTTCTTCATTTTGGTAAGTTTTCAAAGCACCCGATGAATCAAGAAGTTTTAGAAGAAAAGTAGTAACAACGGTGCTTTTTACATTTAAAATACGAGTTCTTGCGACAATAACAAAATCATAACCTGAAATTATTTTGGGGCAAACGGTACTGAATGCTGCCGTAATAACACGCTTTGCACGGTTGCGTTTTACGGCGTTGCCAATCTTTTTAACTACGGTGATACCGAGCCGAGTTTCGTTTGTGCGGTTTTTGTTGATATATACCACAAAAAAAGGACATACAAAAGACTTGCCTTTATTGTAAACACGGCGAAAATCACGATTTTCTTTTAGTTTTACCAATTTCATAATAAAAGTAAAAGCCACTTAGATGTGGCTTTTAATATGACAATTTCTTTCTTCCTTTTGCTCTGCGGCGTGCAAGTACTTTGCGGCCGTTAGCAGTAGCCATTCTCTTTAAGAAACCGTGCTCTTTCTTACGGTGAAGCTTTTTCGGTTGATATGTTCTTTTCAACTTTGTACCCTCCTTAATATTGACTTTGCGGTTATATAATGAGTGCAAAATCTTATGCACATAACCTTTCAATTGTAGATTATAACCCAAAACACCCCCGTATGTCAATAAAAATTTTTTAAAGTGGAAAAATATTATAATAAAAAACACTTGATTTTTTAAAAAAGATGTGATATTATTATTTGGCTAATGTGATAGAAAGGAGTGACAACGATGAAAGAAGGACTTCATCCTGAGTATGAAAAGGTAACAATTAAGTGCGCTTGTGGTGCTGAGTTCGAAACTCGTTCCACTAAAAAGGATATCCGTTTGGATATTTGCTCTAAATGTCATCCGTTCTTTACAGGTAAGCAAAAGTTGGTTGATACCGGTGGACGTGTTGATAGATTTAACAAGCGTTTCAACATTGGAAAATAATTACCTTAAAACCGCACTGCCTTACGGCGGGGCGGTTTTTTAACTAAGGAGGGGGTATTTCGTTGCAAAGTTATTTAACGGTCTTTTCTGAGAATCAAACTGAATATGTAGAAAAGCGTTCAAGGTTTATTGCAACTTTGCGCCATTGCGAAACCGAAGAGGAGGTATCGCAGTTTTTGGAAGAAATGCGCTCTAAGTATTGGGACGCAAGGCATAATTGTTTTGCTTATTCTTTGCAGAGTGGTAAGCTTTGCCGTTTTTCAGATGACGGCGAACCGCACGGTACGGCAGGCAAACCAATGCTTGACGTGATTGCGGGTTCGGGTATTACTGATATTGCGGTTGTGGTTACCAGATATTTTGGCGGTGTGCTTTTGGGTACTGGCGGTCTTGTACGTGCTTATTCTAAATCGGTACAGGACGTTTTACAAAGTGCCGAAGTAGTGAAAATGGTGCCGAGTGCGGTGCTTAGTGTTTGTTGTGATTATACCGACTATGGCAAATTGGTTAATCTTATAACTAACTGCGGCGGTAATATTACCGATACTCAGTTTACTCACAATGTTACGGTAGAGTTTAGCATTAAAGCCGAAGATGTAGAGAATTTTGAGAAAAAACTAACTGAAACCTTCTCTGCAAGGCTCTCGTTTGAGAAAATTTTGGAAAAATTGATGCCTTTTAAAGATTTTTAGAGGATTTTGCAATTTTTTTGCTAATATATATAATGAAAGGGGTAGAGTTTTATGAGTTGTCCAAGAATTATAACCGAACAAAACGAAAAAATTATATTATCTGAAAAAGCTACCCTTTGCGCCAATTCAAAAGGTAGAAAAGTTTTTGAAGAAAAATGCAGTTTGCGGACCGATTTCCAACGCGATCGTGACCGCATTATACATAGCAAAGCGTTCAGACGCTTAAAACATAAAACGCAGGTGTTTTTGTCGCCCGAACTTGACCATTACCGCACCCGTCTGACCCATACGCTTGAAGTATCACAGATTGCACGTACGCTTTCCCGCGCGTTAAGACTTAATGAAGACTTGACCGAAGCTATCGCCTTAGGTCACGATTTGGGACATACACCGTTTGGACATGCAGGCGAACGTGCGCTTGATAGGTTGTCCGATTTTGAGTTTACACATTATGACCAGAGTGTGCGTGTGTGCGAAAAATTGGAAAAGGCAGGTAAGGGACTTAACTTAACTTATGAGGTTTTGAACGGTATTGAACGCCACACAAAAGGTGCTTTTGCCGATACTCTGGAAGGCAAGATTGTCCGTTTTGCCGACCGAATCGCCTATATAAATCACGATATTGACGACGCTATACGTGCGGGTGTTATATCAGGTGACCAGATACCACGTGAAATAGCAGATTTCCTTGGTAATAATAAGAGTGCGAGAATAAGCAGTCTTGTAAACAGTATCGTAGCAAACAGCAAAGACGATATAGTGATGGATATGGAAACTGAAAAGTATTACAATATGCTTCATGACTTTTTGTTCGATGCGGTTTACCGTAATCCCGTTGCTAAATCGGAAGAAACCAAGGTGTTCGGCATTATTGAGGGTATTTTCAATTACCTTATAAATAATCCTGAAAAAATGGGAGCGGAATTTTTAAAGATTATTGAAACCGAGGGTAAAAACCGTGCCATAGCCGATTATATCGCAGGTATGACCGACCATTATGCAATAACGGTTTATTCTGATATTTATATTCCAAAATCCTGGCAAATTTAACGTACCGAATATGGTACAGTATATATGTTAAAGTAGTAAATGAAAGAAGGTGGAACAATGGCAATACCGCACGAGGTAATAGAAGAAATAAAATATAGAAATGATATTGAAATTACAATTTCACAGTATGTAACACTAAAACGCAGAGGTAAAAATTTGGTGGGGCTTTGTCCGTTCCACAGCGAGAAAACCCCGTCTTTTACAGTCTATCCTGAAAATGGCTCGTTTTACTGTTTTGGTTGTGGCGTTGGTGGTGACGTTATAACTTTCACGGGGCTTATAGAGAATCTTGATTACGTAGAATCGGTAAAACTTTTAGCTGAAAGAAGCGGTGTTACGTTGCCGCAAGACGGTTATGACGATTCTATGCAGAAACTAAAAAATCGTATTTACGATATTAACCGTGAAACCGCAAAGTTCTTCCACGAGCATCTTATGAGCGAAGAAGGAAAATGGGCTTTGCAGTATCTTTTGGGCAGGGGACTGACGCCTAAAACTATACGGCAATTTGGTCTGGGCGCTGCACCTGACAGTTGGGATAGCCTTATAAAGCATCTTAAAGAAAAAGGTTTTACCATAAACGAAATGATAACCGCAAACGTTATAGGTAAAAGTCAGCGTGGTACGTATTACGACCGTTTCAGAAAACGCGTTATGTTCCCGATAATAAATATACGAGGTAACGTGGTAGGTTTTAGCGGCAGAGCAATGCCGGGCGAAGACAAAATGGGCGGAAAGTACGTAAACACGTCCGATACACCCGTTTACAAAAAGAGTGAAAATCTATTTGGTATAAATTATGCTAAAAATAATTGCAGTGAACAGATTATTCTGGTAGAAGGCAATATGGACGTGATCTCGCTTCATCAGGCAGGGTTTAACAATGCTGTAGCACCGCTCGGTACTGCTTTTACACCCGAACAGGTAAATCTTATTGCCCGTTATACCAAAGAAATTGTACTTATGTTGGATGCCGATGCGGCAGGTCAAAAAGCAATACGCCGTGCATCTCAACTATTGGAAAATTCGGGACTTAACGTGCGTGTGGTAGTAATACCTGACGGTAAAGACCCTGATGAGTTTATTAAAAAGAACGGTGCCGACCGTTTCAGAGCGTTGCTTGAAGGCGCTGTAAGTGATATAGAGTATAAACTGCTTATGGCGGCAGATGGACTGATGCTTGATACAGATGACGGAAAGCTTAAATATTTAGGGGCGGCAGCGCAGATATTATCCACTACTGATGACGTGATGACACGGGATATTTACATCGGCAGACTTTGTGAAAAATACGGTGTTTCGCGCACGGCGCTTACTGCAAAAGTGCAGGAATACCGTAAGCAAAATCGCAGACGCGAACAAAAACAGGTTATTAACGACGTTATCCGTCCGAAATATACTAAGGATGATATAAATCCCGAAAGACGTAAGACGGTAAAAGGTGTTGCAGCGGAAGAATTGCTTATATCAATACTTTTGCAACATCCTGATTATATTGATTACGCCAAGGAAAATCTGGCAGCTGAAAAAATGCTTACCGACCTTAACAAAAGGATATATGTTCGCATATTAGAAGCTCACGAAAATTTGATATCGCCCGATATTTCTATTTTTGCGCAAAGTTTTTCGGCGGGAGAAGTCGGGTATATAGTGTCTTTGCAAAACAGCAATAGGGCAGGAAATATCGTAAAAACGGTATTAAAAGACTGTATAAAGGTAATATTAGAAGAGAATACACTTTTAAATTTTTCATCACAAGAGGATGAAAACGTGGAGGATTGGGCTTCTAAATTGCAAGAAATTATAAATATAAAACAAAAAGGGAATGAATAAAATGGCAGATACAAAAATTACCGAAAACAATGTAGAAAAAGATTTGGAAAGCGAAGAAATGGAAACAAAATTGTCAAGTATCGACGATATTGAAAATGCTCCCGAAGATTTGGAAGAACTTTTTTCCGAACCGCCAATACTTGATATTGATTTTGATGAAGAACCTACCGAAGAAGATTTGAAAGAGGTTGACGTTGACCAGATTGATGACCTTTCTCTTGAAAATCTTTCGCTTGATGACCCGGTTAAAGTTTATTTGCGCGAAATCGGCCGAGTTCCGCTTTTATCGAGCGAAGACGAAATAGAACTTGCTGTTAAGATTGCAGAAGGTAACGAGTACGCCAAAAAACGTCTTACCGAGGCAAATCTTCGTTTGGTTGTCAGTATCGCCAAAAAATACGTGGGCAGAGGTATGTATTTCCTCGACCTTATTCAAGAAGGTAACGTGGGTCTTATCAAGGCTGTTGACAAGTTTGACTATACAAAGGGTTTTAAGTTTTCAACTTATGCTACCTGGTGGATTCGTCAGGCTATAACCCGCGCTATTGCCGACCAGGCACGTACTATTCGTATACCTGTTCATATGGTTGAAACCATTAACCGTCTTAAAAAGATTCAAAGTCAGCTTTTGCATGAAAACGGTTTTGAACCCAGTGAAGAACTCATTGCAGAAAAGATGGATTTACCGGTTGAACGTGTAAGAGAGATTATGCGTGTCGCACAGGAACCTGTTTCTATGGAAACACCCATAGGCCCTGAAGAAGATTCACGTCTTATGGATTTTATACGCGATGAGGATGCTTTGGCTCCCGATGAAGCTGCTTTAAAGACTATTACCAACGAAGATATTGACAGTGTGCTTAAAACACTTTCTCCCCGTGAAGAAGCGGTTATCCGTTTGAGATTCGGTCTTAAAGACGGCAGATGCCATACTCTTGAAGAGGTTGGTATGGAATTTGACGTTACCCGTGAACGTATAAGACAGATTGAAGCAAAGGCGCTTCGTAAACTTCGTCATCCCGTTCGCAGTAATAAATTTAAGGACAGATAGGAATATAAATTATGCAATACACATATAAAACTAATGGAGTATGTTCACGCCAGATTTTAATAGACGTAGAAAACGGCATTGTAAATCAGGTGCGTTTTGACGGTGGTTGCAACGGCAACACCAAAGGTTTGGCAGCATTGGTAGTGGGTATGAAGGTGGAAGATGTAATCGCAAGGCTTGAAAATATTAAATGCGGTTTTAAAAATACTTCTTGCCCCGACCAATTAGCACAGGCACTTAAAGAAATTAGTGCTAAGTAACAGGTGTTTGATATCAATGCATTGTGTTTAAAATAACGTAATGCAATGGAGTGAGTAATTTGGTTTTTAATGACAATGATATAAAAATCGCTTCTGATAAACCGTCGCTCGATATTAAGAAAAATGCCAACGTTCAAAAAGAAGAGTCAGTCAAGAACAGTTCTTATGAACGTGCAAAGGAATGGGGAACGTTGGTGGCGAGTGAACTTATAAAAGATGCACTTGCAAATCCTAAGACGGCAGAAAGCGATTTTGAAATGATAATTCAAAGAAGATTGTTGCTGTCATTTACGGCGACAATCGGTTTTGAGCAATATTCTTTTGATGATTCATTTTGCGGTGTTGCACAAAAAAGTTTTCTGGATACTTTAAAAACCCGTGACCCTGAGCTGTTTGATACCGCACAGGATACAGGTGCCTTTTCGTTCTATTATTTAGCTTTTCGCCGTGGCGGTGACGTGGTAAGGCGTATCGGACAAACCTTTGCTATGCTTTGCTCCCATGACGGAGACCCTATTTATCAAGAACTTGGCGAAGCTCTGTATTGTTGGTTCTTGTCGGTTGTGAAAGACTCTGTTTAAAATGAACATAAACCGTCTTTTTAGTTCATATTTTTGAATTGAAAGGACGGTTTTTATTATGCCAACAATATATTTAAGCCCATCAACACAGGAATTCAATCCTTATAACGGCGGCGGTAACGAAGAATATTATATGAATCTTATCGCCGATGCTATGGAGCCTTATCTTGCTGCAAGCGGAATACAGTTTGTGCGTAATACACCCGATATGACGGCGGCATCCTCTATTGCGGCGTCGAATAGGGGTAATTATGATTTGCATCTGGCACTTCATTCAAATGCGACGGCACTCGGTAACGGAGCGGCACGGGGAAGTGAGGTTTATTACTATCCGTCGAGTGTAAACGGTAAACGCTTTGCCGATATACTGGCAGAAAATCTGAAACTCATATACCCTTTGCCTGACAGGGTGCGTACTGTTCCTACAACGTCACTTGGCGAGGTTTCACGCACTCGTGCACCGGGGGTGCTTGTTGAAATCGCATATCACGACAACGCAGAAGACGCACAATGGATACGGGATAATATTGAACTTATAGCCGCTAATATTGTGTTGTCGCTTACCGAATATTTCGGCATACCGTTTAATACGCCGCAACCGATAACGGTGGCAAACGTTGTGACAAACGGTGGAAATCTTAACGTTCGCACACGGCCGGCAACAGATGCATTTATAGTTGGAAGAATACCAAACGGTGCAGAAGTTACTGTATATGCACGTGTACCCGACTGGGCTTTGGTGGGGTATAACGGTATAGTTGGATACGTAAGGGATATTTATGTAAATTTTTAGGTTGACAGTAAACTTTAAATATTGTAACATAAATATGTGTAAAAAAAGGGAAGTATAATTATATGAATAAGTATAAAACATTAGTATCAAATACAGCGCTTATAAGTCTTGGCACCTTCGGTTCAAAACTGTTGGTGTTTTTAATGGTGCGCTTTTATACGGGATATCTGACCACGTCGGAGTATGGTACGGCTGACCTTATACAGCAAACAGCTAACCTTTTACTTCCTATTATATCGGTCGGTGTGACCGACGGTGTTTTCCGTTTCGCTATTGATAGTGCGGGTGACCGTAAAAGTGTTTTCTCGGGCGGACTTTATACTATAACCCTTGGTGGATTTTTCTTTTTGGTAATTGCTCCGCTTTTGATGTGGACCCATCAGTTTGACGGGTATATTTGGCTTATAATACTTTATACAATGGCTTCTTGCTATCATTCGCTTTGCTCAAAATATATCCGTGCATGTGGAAGTACCGCATTTTTTGCAATTCAGGGCATTGTGAATACCGCTACCGTTATTGCGCTTAATATACTGTTCTTGGCGGTGTTTGACTTCGGCATTACGGGTTACGTTTTGTCGGTTGCGATTGCTGATGCATTGTCAACGTTACTTATTGTTGTACGCGAGAAACTTTGGCGCGACGTTACTCTTAAAATAGATAAGAGCATACTTAAAGATTTATTGCGATATAGTATACCGATGATTCCTGCTACTATTTTTTGGTGGGTGACCAGCGTTTCTAACCGCTATTTCGTAAGTTTTGCCTTTGGTCCTGATGCTAACGGTATATATGCCGTTGCTTATAAATTGCCGAATTTATTGACCCTTGTTTCTTCGGTATTTATGATGGCTTGGCAGTTTTCTGCAGTTGTTGAATCTGAAAAAGATAAGCAAGAACACGTTAAATTTTTCAGTACGGTTTGGGGTTCTTTCCAAAGCATAATGTTCTTGGTGGGCGGCGGTGTTACCGCTTTGAGTATACCGCTTATAAAAATTCTTGCCGATGAAGATTTTTATTCGGCAGTCAGTTACGTCCCAATGCTTACAGCGGCAATGGTTTTCAGTGCCTTTGCTAATTTTATGGGTACTGTTTACGTGGTGGAAAAACGCAGTAAAAATTCGTTTTTAACCACTATGTTCGGTGCGGTGGCAAACGTGGTGCTTACCTTGGTACTTATTAAAACTCCGCTCGGTATACAGGGTGCGGCTATTGCAACCTTTGTAAGCTATCTTCTGGTGTTTGTAATAAGGGCAATTAACTCTTATAAGTATATACCCTTTAAAATGTACTGGATTAACGTTGTTTTAAATACGGTAATAATTATTATACAATCTGTGTTTATGATATGCGAATTACCGTATAATATGGTTGTGCAGGGATTATGTGTTGTAGCACTTTTGGCGGTTAATGTAAAATTCTTGAAAGTTTTTGTTTTAAAAACACTTTCTTTTGTGAAAGGTAAGAAAAAATGAGTTTTTTGTGGAAAACCTTTTGGGGCCAGATTTTAATGACATTTTTAATTTCTATGGTGCCTATTATTGAGCTTCGTGGAGCAATCCCTGTTGCATATAGCGCTGGACTTAATTTATATATTGCGCTTATTGTTGCGATAATAGGTAATATAGTTCCTATTCCTTTTATTATAATGTTTATAAAAAAGATTTTTGCGTGGATGAGTAAACGCAAAGGCTTTTTGGCACGTATAGTTGTAAAAATGGAAAATAAGGCAAATTCCAAAAAAGGAACTATTGAAAAATACGGCCCTTGGGGACTTTGGATATTTGTGGCAATACCGCTTCCCGGCACAGGTGCCTGGACAGGCGCACTCATAGCAGCTATGATGGGCATTTCTTTAAAGAAGTCTTTTATTCCGATTGCGGCAGGTGTTGTGACGGCGGGTATTGTTATTGCTCTTGTTGTGGCTATTTTCGGATATGGAGCAGCAGAATTTTTACTCTAAAATAAAGCATAAAAAAGCCTATGAATTCAAACGAATTCATAGGCTTTAAATTTTTTATTGTATTATTCCATTACGATAGCAATTTTAACGCCGGTGAGAGAGATGTTCTTTTCCATAGCGTCAACGTACTGTTCGAGCGGATAGTGGTCGGTAACAAGCTTTTCAATCGGAATATTCATTTCCTTAGCTTTCTTAACGAAGCCGAGAGTTTCGATATATTCCTGTGCAGAGTATACCCAAGAACCAACCAATGTGATTTCCTTATTGCAAAGGTCAAAGTGGGGGTTCATTGTGCATTCGCCGGCATTTACAAAGAAGCCCATTTCGCAATAACCGCCGCCACGACGAACGTACTTGTAAGCGTCAGCTGCTGCTTGCGGAACACCTGTGCACTGGAACACGAAGTCTGCACCGAAACCGTGAGTCAATTCCTGAACTTTTGCAACTCTTTCTTCAATAGTTTTAAGTTCACGGAAATTGATAACAGCGGTAGCGCCCATTTCTTTTGCGAGTTCAAGACGGGTGTCAACACCGTCAACAGCGATAATGTTTACAACGCCTGCAGCTTTGAGAACTGCGATTTGCATAAGACCGATAGGACCGCAACCCTGTACCAATACGGTAGAACCGAAGTTGATAATGTTGGTAGAGTTTGCACGGTTCCAAGAGTGAACGCATACGCAAGCGGGTTCGATAAGCATTCTTTCGTCAACGCTCATACCGTTTACAACGAAGATAGAAGAATCTTTACGAACTAAGATATGTTCAGCAAACCAACCGTTGTTGTGATGCTCTGCATCGTCTTCGATAAGACCGTAAACACCAAGACCTGCACAAAGGTTAGGAAGCTCAGGATAACGTTTGCAGTAGTCACATTCGCCGCAAAGGAGAACAGAGGTAACAACTTTGTCGCCAACTTTGATGGGGTCACCCTTTGTATCGGTGGTAACACCTTCGCCTAATGCTACAACTTCACCTGTACCTTCGTGACCGAGAACGATTTCTTTATAACCGAAGGGATTGTAACGGTATTCGTGAACGTCAGTACCACAGATACCGCAGCCTTCAACCTTTACGAGAATTTCGCCGGGGCCGGGAGTGGGGATTTCAATGTCGCGTAATTCAACGATAGCTTTGCCTTCTACGCCGTCTACGATTTTGGGTTTTACGAGATATGCTACTTTTGATGTTGCCATAATTAACAGACTCCATTCTAAATATAATTTTGGTTTAGCACCATACTTCGATTATAATAGATTGTTAAAATTTTGTCAAGCATATTATTATACAAAAATTAAAACGACCAATGATTTTAGTAGAAATTATCGGTCGTTTTAAATCACTTTTATTTTAAAATGCTATTCGGGATTACCTTCTGTGAAAGTATCCGGGTCGAATGAGGGGATCTGTGTAGCATTTGCATTACGGCGGCTTTCTTCATACCATGCGGATTTGGCATAGCCTTCTTTTGTTTCTACCGCTCTCCAAGTACCGTTTTCCTTGATAACTTTTGTTCTGTAAATGGGATAAATATCATCACCAATCGGAACAGTTGGTTTGCCGGGGGTTTTATTATAGCCTAAAATATTTATCTCACCTTTTTCACCAAGGTTTACACCAGTTGTGAAAATATAATATTCGGTATCGCTTTTGAATTGAATTAAAAAATCCAAATTAAAGGATGAAAGTCCGAATATATCATGTAATTCTTCACTTTGCGTAACCGCCATACTACCGAGAGTGTCACGACCGCCACTCCAACCAAGACCACCGTCTTGACGGTCTTCTATTTGCTCGTTAAGGTATGAATTGGATTTATTAAGGCCATGTTCCGGATGGTTGATGATTTGGTCTATGAGAGAGATGTGGTTTTCACCAATTGCGTCGTCAGTTGGTAAATCACCTGAGCCTGACCAGTTGAATTCGCCTAATCTGATTTCCAATTCTTTTGAAACGGGGGATGGGTTGATATTAGAATATTTCCATGTGGCGTAAACACCGGATACGGAAAAAATCAAAATAAAGGCGGTAAGGGGGAGGAGGAATTTTCTAATCATCAGTTTTTCCTCCCACCAAAGCGGGTGTTTTTGAGGGAACGTCGGGGTGTTTGTGTAAACAAATTTCCAAACGTTCATCCCTGGCGTTTTTAAGTTTTTTGTCTAAAATCGGGGTGGTTATTATAGTAAATATGATAAGCAAGGTGCAAAGCCAACCGGCAGGAGATTGCATAAACAAAATAAAACTGCCTATGAAAGGTGTGCGGTCGCCACGGTATATGGCACGCATTTGTTCATAAATGACGGGGAAACGGTCGGGCGAGTCTACAGCATCGCCTTGCAGACGGAAGTGGCGGCAGTCAGGATGAGTACTATTTGGTTCTTCAATTTCTACAATTCGATGAATAACCATAACACCGTCTACTTCATACACCACGATATCATAAAGTTCCAAATCCATTTCATCGGGTAATTTTTCAGTGCGAATCAAATCGAAGATTTGAATTTGGTTGTCAAGATTATTTTCGGAAAGATAGGTGTTTTTAGAATTCTTTTCTGCCATAGAACCGGTGCGTACCACACGGTAGGTTGGCAAAAAACCGCAATGGGAATTTTCGGTGAAACGAATTGTTAAAGAACCTAAAAGCATTATAATAAACATTAAACAGACCACACCGGAAACGGCATAGTCGGCAAATTTAGTATATTTACTTTGCTTCTTGTTGCGCTTTTTTCTGTAATCGGCAAGGATTCGCTCATCATCTGCACCGCTGCGAATCAGACGCAACGAAAGTTTGGTAATGATAGTTAAACAAACAATAGAAAGTGTGGTGAGCAAAATGAATACGATAAGGCACAGAAGAAAAACATAAATTTCATATTCTGTCATAATTTGAATGCACCGGATTAAGTTTAAACGGCAAGAGGACAGGGGTCTGAACTCTTGCCGTCGTTTTAGTTTCTTTTTAAATTAGTTTACAGTACCATCGGTTACGCGTGCTATAATGTTGCCGCTGAGCGCTTCACGGAAAGCATCGTGTTCGCTTTTGATATCGAGAACAAAGGTGCGGCTTAACTGGATTTGTTCTTTTAAATCATCTTCATTTAATGTGTAAGAGAAGGAGCCATCAGCTTCGGCAGTCCAACTGATATTTACGTCAAGTTCATCGTTGGAAACGTTTTTGAACTTCAAAATATCGGTCGGGGTGCCGCTTGCACTGTAATTGCCTTCGTCATCAATTTTGTATTGCATGGGAGTTGTGGTGCCGAAATAAAGCTCGGAGGGAACAGCATTATTCTTAATGTTTTGAGGAGCATTATCTGCGGGTTTAAATGTAACTTTCAAGAAGATGGGTTGGCTGTTGTTTGAATTGAATATTAACTCTGCTTCGTGGTTATCATTTGCCTGGTCAACAACTAAAACCAAGTTAGACTCGATGGTGTAAACACCGTTAGCACCAGTGAGTTCAACGTCGGCGATTGTGATTTTTGATTCGGATAATACATCAGCAATATCATCTGTGCCGGCATAGGACCAAGTAGCGTAAACACCGCTGATTGTGATGCAAAGCATCAAAGCAATTAAAACACTTAATTTTTTCATGTATTTATAACCTCCAATATAATTTGATTAAAATATTTTACTCCTTTATTTTTCATTTGTCAATAGAATATCAAACTTTATTTCAAAAATCCGTTTACGATTTGTTCTTCAGCTTCTTGTTCAGAAAGGCCTAAGGTCATAAGTTTTATAAGCTGTTCACCTGCAATTTTACCGATAGCCGCTTCGTGAATAAGAGAAGCATCAATATGGTTTGCGGTGATTTTAGGTACGGCTGAAACGTGGGCTTTGTCCATAATAATTGCATCACATTCCGTATGTCCGTTACAAATGTTATTACCGTTGATTGTGGATAGGAACAACTGGCTTGATTCATCTTTTGCAACCGAGCGTGAAATAACGTTTGCGCTGGAATTTTCGCCGTCTAAATTTACCACAAAATCGGTTTCGGCGTATTGATTTTTATGGGTCATAAGTTTTTCGTGTACTACAAGGGTGGCATCCTTTTGAAGTCTCGCCTTAGTCACACGCTTAGTGGAGTCTACACCTTCAATCTGTGTGGTTTCCATTTCCATATAGCCGCCTTCGGCGATGTTTATAACGGTGGTGGGGTTCATATTGCGTTCACCCTCGCCGTCACCTGTGCCGAGATGTTTTTCCACATATTTAACTTTTGCGTTTTTGCCCACAAAGAAAGAGTGGATACCATCGTGACGGGATTCTTCGCTTCCGCAGTTGTGTATACCGCAACCTGCAACAATCTCTACGTCACAGTCGTCACCTATAATAAAATCGTTATAAACCACTTCGGTAAGACCGCTTTGGCTTATGATTACGGGGATGTGAACTTTTTCGCCCTTTGTACCTGCTTTTATAATAATTTCAATACCGTTGCCGTCCGCTTTTTCACGGATATTTACATTTTCGGTAATACTGCGCGAAGAAAGCGTACCGTTTGCACGGATATTATAAGCGCCCGACGGTGTACCGTCTATATCGGCAATCATTTTAAGTAAATCTAATTCGTAATTTTCCATATATTATTCCTCGCAACCTACTGTAAGTACTTTGCAGGCAATATCTGCTTTACCCAAAAGGGTGGGGAGTATATCTTCCTTTGCGCCTTCACGTTCGATTGTACCGCTAGCTACAACGATAATTCTATCTGCAATATTTAAAATACGCTCTTGATGAGAGATTATAAGAATAGAACCGCCCAACGTATCGTGCATTTTTTCGAAAACTTTTATAAGGTTATTAAAACTCCAAAGGTCAATACCTGCTTCGGGCTCATCAAAGAGTGAAACCTTGGTGCCACGAGCCATAACGGTTGCAATTTCTATACGTTTCAATTCGCCGCCTGAAAGGGATGCGTTTACTTCACGGTTAATATAATCTCTCGCACAAAGGCCTACTTGTGAAAGATAAGCACAGGCTTCGCCTACGCTTATTTCTCTGCCTGCGGCAAGGCTTATAAGGTCGTGTACGGTAATACCTTTGAAACGAACGGGTTGCTGAAATGCAAAACTTATACCACGCTTTGCACGTTCGGTAATCGAAAGGTTTGTAATGTCTTCACCATCAAGCAAAATTTGTCCTTCGTCCGGTGTAATGATACCGGCAATAACTTTTGCAAGGGTGGATTTACCGCCGCCGTTAGGACCTGTAATTACAACGAAGCCATCATCTATTTTAAGGCTTACATTTTTAAGAATTTGTTTTTGTCCATCTTCATTTTCTGCTGAAAAAGAGATGTTTTTTAGTTCTAACATATATTCTCCTTTATTTCCCAATAGTATTTTCTGGCACTTTCGGGAAAATCGTTCATAATTCCGTGTTCGGGGTCGTAGAAAACACCGTCAAAATAGAGGGACCAATGCCAACACCGTGGTGTTTCAAGGCTTAAAATTGCGATTTTTGGCAACCCCATTTTATCTTTTACTTCTTTGCGCTCTTTTATATATGAAATATTATAAAAATCGAGCGCCGTAAACATTTCTTTAAGCGTGGTTTCACGCTCGTTGTTCAAAAGTTTTATTATTTTGTCCACACTGACGTTTGCAAGCATGGCAAGTACTGCTTGTCCGCATTGTAACGGTGTGGGTTCTTTAATGTATGTGGGTTTTTGCATAGTTATCCTTATTTTAATAAATATTGTGCTAATGTGACAATAAGCGGCATACTGATTATTGAAAGTAGGGTTGTTAAAGAAACCATGGTTACCGAAAGCGAAGTATCACGTCCGAATTTAGAGGCAAACATAGTGCTTATTGCAGCGGTGGGAGCGCTTGCACATATAGTAAGTGCCAACGGCAATGTGCCACGTAGTCCGCATAAATAAAGGGCAAATATAATTATAAGCGGGAATACAGCAAGTTTTAAAAATGTAGCAAATAAAAGAGTAATATCTTTAAGTCCTTTAAGTATATTACTATTTGCTAGGTGGTAGCCGATTATAATCATAGGCAATGGGGTGTTGAGTGATGCCATATAGGAAATTGGTTCACGAATAATAGAAGGTACCGGGATTTGTAACAAGAAAATTATAAGTGCTATTGCAAAGCCAATTACACCGGGACTTAAAATAGCCTTTTTTGGAGTGACGGTTTTTAATCCGTCCCCCATAAGAAATACGCCGTAACTCCAAGTGAACACTTGGAAAACAGCAATGTATGTTGCACCGTAAAAAACACCTACATCGCCTAAAACAGCCTGTAAAAGCGGAAGTGACATATAACCACAGTTGGAGAAAATGACACCAAACTGCAAAACCTTTTTGCGCGAAATGTCACGGCTTCTAATAAGCAAAAGCGAAAGTAAAATGAATACTATATGATCCAAAACGGTTGCGATTAAACCTATACCTAAATTTTTAAGAAGTGAATAACTGAATTCACGAATAAATGAGTTTATTATTGCGGCAGGTGTGACAATGTATAAAACTATATCGGTCACACTTTTAACTGCGGTGTCATTTAACAGTTTAAGTTTGTTGAAAATAACTCCTAAAAAGATTAGGATAAAAAGAATGCATACTTGCGTAAAAACAGTTGTAAACATTATTTGACTACCTTTATAAAACGTAAGAAATCTTCGGTATTTTTGAAAACACCTGCGTGTTCTAATACCTTTGCAAAAACAATACCGATTTCATCTTCTAAAATTTCATCAATATTATTCTTGTTTATATCGGTATATTTTGTTTTGATTTCTTCTGCCCAATCTGCGTGTTTTTCGAGTGTTGCATCATTTCTTAAATCACGGTTTTCGAGCATTGCTGATTTAAGTTGCGCCATTTCGGTTTTAAGACGTGCAGGAAGAACGGCAAGACCCATAACTTCAATAAGACCGATATTTTCTTTCTTGATATGGTGGAGTTCTGCGTGGGGATGATAAACGCCCATAGGATGTTCGTCAGTGGTTATATTGTTGCGAAGCACTAAATCAAGTTCGAAATTATTGCCCATTTTACGTGCTATCGGGGTGATTGTATTGTGAGGAGTGCCGTCGGTTTCAGCAAATACAAATGCGTTTTCATCAGTGTATTTGCGCCAAGCGGTTAAAATTTTATCAGCCAAAGCGATAAGGCGCTCGGCATCGGGGCAAGATAAACGGATAACCGACATAGGCCATTTTACGATACCTGCTTTGATATCGGAAAAGCCTTCAAAAGAAAGTTCGGTTTGGATAGGAGCTTTTGCCATTGCAAAAGTGTAGTTGCCGCCTTGGAAATGGTCGTGGCTTAAAATAGAACCGCCAACTATCGGCAAATCCGCATTAGAGCCTACGAAATAGTGGGGGAAAAGCTTTACAAAATCTAAAAGTTTTCTGAAAGTGGCAGTATTTATTGCCATGGGTGTATGTTTAGCATTAAATACGATACAATGCTCGTTATAATAAACGTAGGGTGAATATTGCATACACCAGTCGGTGTTATTTATTGTGACAGGGATAATACGGTGGTTTTGACGTGCAGGGAAATTAAGTCTGCCACTATAACCTTCGCATTCTTTGCAAAGCATACATTTAGGATAACCCGATTGCTTTGCGTTTTTTGCCGCAGCAATAGCTTTGGGGTCCTTTTCGGGTTTGGATAGATTTATTGTAATGTCAAGGTCGCCGTATTCAGTAGGTGTAACCCACTTTACGTCTTTTGCAATACGGTAACGTCTTATGTAGTCGCTGTCGCAACTGAGTTTATAGTACCAATCGGTAGCTGCTTTGGGTGATTCCTTATAAAGCGATAAAAATTTCTCAGTAACGACACTGGGAGCGGGAACTAATGCCGACATAAGTTTGGTGTCGAACAAATCACGCTCGGTAATATTGTCGCCGATAAGACCGGTATCAACTGCGAAATCTAAAAGATTTTTTAAAGTTTCTTCTAAATTAACGTCCGAAAAAGTTTCACTACAATCAAATTCATCGAGATTCAGTATCTCTAAAAGACGGTTTGTGGCGAAAATCTCGTCACGTTTATTTAGCAGTCCGCTTTCAAGACCGTAGCATATAAGTTTTCTGATGTTTTTATTTACCATAATTTTCACTCCAAACATATCTTATCAAATTATACAATATAAAGCGCTTATATGTCAATAGATATTCAATATATATGTAACTGAAAAAATGTATTGAAAAAGCCTGATTTTTTGCTTGACAAAGCGGTTTCGTTATGTTAGAATGGTTAAGCCGCATATTGTGGGCTTTTTAAGTTGTGCCGTTTTTGGCACACGCCTATTGTAGCGAGACTGAAAATAAGCAGGTGAAAAAATGTACGCAATTATTGAAACAGGAGGTAAGCAGTACCGTGTTCAGAACGGCGATGTTATCTACATCGAAAAGCTTAACGCAGAAGTTGACGAAGAAGTTACCTTCGACAAGGTTGTTGCTGTAAACAACAGAACTTTAAAGGTTGGTAAGCCCTATGTTAAAGATGCTTTTGTAAAAGGTACCGTTTTAAAGAACGGCAAGGGCAAGAAGATTACTGTCTTCACTTACAAGCCTAAGAAGGGTTGCGCTCGTAAAATGGGCCACAGACAACCCTACACAAAAGTACAGATTACCGAAATTGGTTAATCAGTATGACAAGTGTAAAATTTTTAGCTGATGAAAATTCGGTTTACGGGTTTGAAATCGGCGGTCACAGTTCGCAAAATTGTGACGATGAAGTCGGCAAGATAGTTTGCGCTGCGGTTTCAAGCGCTTCCTATATGGCGGCAAACACGGTTACCGAAATTATTGGTGACAAAGCCGATATAGAGGTGGATGATGCCAAGATGGTTTTCATTTGCAAAAAACCGAGTGATGCTACCATAAAGGTGCTTTTGGGATTAAGGCTTCATTTAATTACTCTTGCAGACGATTATAGCAACAATTTGAAAATTTTTGGAGGTGCAAAAAATGTTAAAGATTAACATTCAGTTATTCGCTCATAAAAAGGGTGTTGGTTCTACAAAGAACGGCCGTGACAGTGAGTCTAAGCGTCTTGGCGTAAAGCGTGCAGACGGTCAGTTTGTTTTGGCCGGTAACATTCTCGTTCGCCAAAGAGGAACACACATTCATGCCGGTAATAATGTAGGCCGCGGTTCTGACGATACTTTATTTGCCCTTATCGACGGTAAGGTTAAATTTGAAAGAGTAGGCAGAGACCGTAAACAGGTTAGTATCTACGCTGTAGAGCAATAAGATTTATAGCCCGAATGCTTACAGCATTCGGGCTTGTTTTTTAAGTTTTGGAGGGTGATTTTATGAAAAACTGTCACGTATGTAATTTAGAGTGCGAAGACAATGTGGAACTTTGTCCCGTTTGCGGCGCATATCTTTTAGACAACGAAAATAAAGAAACCGAAAACAACACACAAATTGAACCGGTGTTACTTGCGACTTTTGAAGACTTGGTATCATCGGAAATTTTCAAGGACGTACTAACAGATAATAAAATCCCTTATTCCGATTCTGAAAACGATTCTTTAAAGGTTGTTTTCGGTGGCGGTTTTGCATCGGAAGAAATATATGTAGATAAAAAAGATTTCGATAAAGCAAAAGAATTGTATGACGAATTTATGGAGAACGAGCCCGAATTTCAAGATGATTTTTTTGACGGCGAGGAGTAAAAATGTTCGTAGATATTGCAAAAATACATCTAAAAGCCGGTAAGGGCGGTGACGGTGCAGTTTCTTTTCACCGTGAAAAATACGTAGCCGCAGGTGGTCCTGACGGAGGTGACGGAGGTAAAGGCGGAGATGTAGTTTTCAAAGCCGACAGTAACCTTTCCACCTTGGCAGATTTTCGTTATAAGCGCAAATATTCGGCTTTGCCGGGTGATAACGGTGGAACATCACGCCGCACCGGTAAAAGCGCCGAGGACCTTGTGATTAGCGTACCTATGGGCACTCTTGTAAAAGACGCTGAAACGGGTAGAATCATTGCGGATATTTCGGATGAAACTCCTGTTGTTATTGCAAAAGGCGGTAACGGCGGTTGGGGTAACCAGCATTTTGCTACGTCTACCCGTCAGATACCTCGCTTTGCAAAAAGCGGTGCGCTTGGTGAAGAACTTGATGTAACGCTGGAGCTTAAACTTTTGGCAGATGTGGGGCTTATCGGTTTTCCGAACGTAGGTAAATCAACCTTGGTTTCGGTAGTGTCACAGGCGAAACCTAAAATTGCGAACTATCATTTCACCACGCTTACTCCTGTTTTGGGTGTTGTAAGTATGGGTGAGGGCAGTTCTTTTGTAATGGCAGATATCCCCGGTCTTATCGAAGGGGCGGGTGAGGGTATTGGTCTCGGTCACGAGTTTTTGCGTCACGTTGAGCGTTGCCGCTTACTCTTACACGTTTTGGATATTTCGGGTAGCGAAGGTAGAGACCCTATTGACGATTTCGAGAAAATAAATAAGGAACTCGCTGTTTTTTCAGATGAACTTAAAGACCGTCCGCAAATTGTGGTGGGTAATAAGTGTGACCTTACAAGCGAAGAAGAAATAGAACGCATAAAGGCATATTTTGAGAATATGGGTTATAAATTCTTTCCCATTATGGCGGCTATTGCCGAGGGAACAGAAGCGCTTATAAATCATATCGCAGCAGAACTTGCAAAATTACCGCCCATAAAAATATTTGAGGCGGAAGAAAAACCCGTGGACGTTGCGCCTAAGACAGTTCGTACCTTTACGGTTAATGAACGGGGTGGCGTTTATTATGTTGAAGACTGCGATTGGCTTATGGAAGTTATGAACAACGTTGACCCTGATGATTACGAATCACTTCAATATTTCGAGCGTGTTATTCGTGAATGCGGTATTATTGATGCACTTGAAAAGGCAGGTATTAACGAAGGCGATACGGTTTCTATACTTGACGTTGAATTTGATTTTGTTTATTAAGGTGAAATTATGGACAATCCAAATTTATTAAGTCCGTCGGTTCTGGCTTTTGTGGGTGATGCGGTTTATGGACTCTATGTCCGAACCTATTTAGCAGAAGTTAATCGGCCGTCAGGAGAATTGCATAAACTATCGGTTAAAATGGTTAATGCTACTGCTCAGGCACAAGGTTTTGCACTTATAGAGCAAAACCTTACTGAAAAGGAACTTTCGGTTTTTAAGCGTGGCCGCAATTTCCATACGCGAAATACACCTAAAAATTCAACCGGCGGTGAATATCACTTAGCCACGGGTCTTGAAACACTTTTCGGTTTTTTGTATCTTTCGGGTCAAACCGACAGAGCAAAAGAACTCTTTCATATAATATGGCAAGGTATAATGGATACACTATGATGTGTATCCATTTTTTATTTTAAGGTGATTTTTTGAAACTCAAAACCTTTTTGCAAGACCTTGCGATGTTTATTATAGGCGGTATTATATATTCGGTGGCGGTGCTTGTGTTTTTGAGCCCTAACGAGATAGCGCCGGGCGGTGTCACAGGTGTTGCTACAACACTAAACTATTTGTTTTCTTTGCCTATTGGAATAACGGTACTCATAATAAACGTACCGCTTTTGGTTTTGGGCTTTTTGAAATTTGGTAAAGGCTTTATATTAAAAACAACGATTGCTACGGTTTGCGCATCTTTGCTTTTGGATATAGGTGAGCCTTTGCTTCCGAAATTGCATATTGATTTAATACTTGCGTCGGTTTTTGGCGGAAGTCTTATAGGTCTTGGCATCAGTTTGATAATGCTTCGTGGCAGTACCACGGGCGGAGTGGATATAATTGCAAAACTTATAAACCGACGCTTTGCGCATATAAGCGTGGGTAAGATTATGCTGCTTATTGATGCGGTGGTTGTATTGACTGCGGCGTTTGTTTACAAAAATGCCCAGAGTGCGCTTTATTCGGTAGTGGCGCTTTATTCATCGGCACGGGTTATGGACCTTGTTCTTTATGGCTCTGACAAAGGAAAGATAATTTATGTTATAAGTGACAAAACACAATATATAGTGGATGACATTTTATTACGTGTTAACCGCGGCGTGACTGTTATAGACGTTGTGGGTGGTTATAAAGGAGAAAAAAGAAAGATGATAATGTGCACTGTTCGTCGTAATGAAGTTTATGCGGTATATAAGAGCGTCAGGCAGTATGACGAGGGCGCTTTTATAGTTGTTGCAGAAGCGGGCGAGATACTTGGGGAAGGCTTTAAAAAATAAATTTTAAAAAAATATTAAAAAGGGGTTGCAAAAACTATTATTTGTGGTATAATAGTTTTTGCTCCCACAAGATGTTGTGTTTTGAAAAGTAGAGAATTTTATGGAAAATGACTAAATTTGAGAGGTAAGATTATGAAAATTATCAAAAGAAGTGGCACAGAAGTAACCTTCGACCCCCAAAAAATCATAATTGCTGTAACAAAAGCAAATGAAAGTGTTGTTCCCAGTGAACGTATGAGTGCAATTCAGATTAAACGTATCGCCGAAGATGTTGAAAGTGCGGCTGCTAATATGAACCGTTCTTTGAGCGTGGAAGAAATACAAGATATGGTAGAAGACCAAATTATGAATCAACGTGCATTTGATGTTGCGCGTCGTTACATTACATATCGTTATAACCGTGCTCTTGTTCGTAAGTCTAACACTACTGACGAACAGATTTTGAGTCTTATCGAATGTAATAACGAAGAGGTTAAACAGGAAAACAGTAATAAGAATCCTACGGTAAACAGTGTACAGCGTGACTATATGGCAGGTGAAGTTTCAAAGGATATTACCAAACGTATCCTTTTAAGTCCTGAAATTGTTGATGCGCATGAACGTGGTCTTATTCATTTCCACGATGCAGACTATTTTGCACAGCATATGCACAACTGTGACCTGGTAAACCTTGAAGATATGCTTCAAAACGGTACAGTTATAAGCGGTACTTTGATTGAAACTCCCCATAGTTTTTCTACTGCTTGTAATATTGCTACTCAGATTATTGCACAGGTTGCATCCTGTCAGTACGGCGGTCAGAGTATCAGCCTTACACACTTAGCACCTTTTGTAAATGTCAGCCGTCAAAAGATATATAAAGAGGTTGTGGCAGAAATTACAGAAGCCGGTGTAAATCTGCCCGAAGAAAAACTCCGTGCTATTACCGAAAAGCGTTTGCTTGATGAAGTGCGCAAGGGTGTTCAGATGATTCAGTATCAGGTTGTAACACTTATGACCACAAACGGTCAGGCACCTTTCGTTACTGTATTTATGTATCTTAACGAAGCTAAGGATGAACAGGAAAAGAAAGACTTGGCACTCATTATAGAAGAGGTTTTAAAACAACGTTATCAAGGCGTTAAGAATGAAAAGGGCGTTTGGGTAACACCTGCATTCCCCAAACTCATTTATGTTTTAGAAGAAGATAATATAAGCGAAGGTACACCTTATTGGTATCTTACCAAACTTGCTGCTAAATGTACTGCAAAGAGAATGGTGCCTGACTATATTTCCGAAAAGGTTATGCTCCAGAATAAAATTGATAAAAACGGTGAAGGTCACTGCTATACCTGTATGGGTTGCCGCAGTTTCTTGACTCCCTTTGTTGATGAAAACGGTAAACCTAAGTATTACGGTCGTTTTAACCAAGGTGTTGTTACAGTAAACCTTGTAGATATCGGTCTTTCTGCAAATCGTGATATGGAGAAATTCTGGCAGATTTTTGATGAGAGAATGGAACTTTGCCACAGAGCACTCCAATGCCGTCACGAAAGACTTACAGGTACTGTATCTGATGCGGCCCCTATTCTTTGGCAGCATGGTGCACTTTTGCGTCTTAAAAAGGGCGAAACCATTGATAAGTATTTGCACGGCGGTTATTCTACACTTTCTCTTGGTTATGCAGGTCTTTGGGAATGTGTTTACGCAATGATAGGTAAAAAACTTACCGAAAAAGGCGGCGAAGAATTCGGCCTCGAAATTATGCGCAAACTTAACGAGTATACTGCTAAGTGGAAGGCAGCCGAGAATATCGACTACTCACTATATGGCACACCGCTTGAAAGTACCACATACAAGTTTGCTAAATGTTTGCAGAAGCGTTTTGGTACAGTAGCAGGTGTTACCGATAAAAACTATATTACCAACAGTTATCACGTTCACGTTACCGAGGATATCGATGCATTTGATAAATTGGCGCTTGAAGCCAAGTTCCAGGCATTATCTCCCGGAGGCGCTATCTCTTACGTAGAAGTTCCCAACATGCAGAATAATATTGATGCGGTGCTTTCTGTAATGAAATTCATTTATGATAATATTATGTATGCCGAACTTAATACTAAGAGTGACTTCTGTCATGAGTGTGGCTTCGACGGTGAAATTCTTGTAGAAGAAGACGAACACGGCAAACTTGTTTGGAAGTGTCCTTCTTGCGGTAATACCGACCAGGATAAACTCAACGTCGCACGTCGTACCTGCGGTTATATCGGCACACAGTTCTGGAATCAAGGCAGAACACAGGAAATTAAGGAAAGAGTACTTCACTTATAATGAATTACGCAACTATAAAAAAGTTTGATATTGCCAACGGTCCTGGCGTCAGGGTTTCGCTTTTTGTAAGCGGTTGCCGTCACAAATGCAAAAACTGTTTTAACAGTGAAGCATGGGATTTTTCTTACGGTGACAAGTTTACTGATGATACGCTGGACGAATTGTTGGATGCTGTTTCTAAGGATTATATCGAAGGGTTCTCGCTTTTGGGCGGTGAACCCTTCGAGCCTGAAAATCAAGATGGCGTTTTAAAAATTTTAAGAGAAATCAAGCAAAAATTCCCTCAAAAAACGGTTTGGTGTTATACGGGCTTTTTGTATGACAGTCAATTACTTGCGGGTAAAGTCGGCAATCCCGATACTGTAAAGGCGATTTTGTCTTGTATTGACGTTTTGGTTGACGGCAAGTTTGTAGAAGAACTTAAAAGTCTTGACTTGCTTTTCAGAGGTTCTTCAAACCAGCGTATTATAGACGTTAAAAAATCTATGGAAAATAACGAAACGATATGGCTCGAGGGTACTTGGCAAAGGCGAATGGGCTCGGGCAATATTTATGAATAGGTGATAATATGAAGGTTAATTTTAAAAAATTGAATCCCAAGGCAATTATGCCGACTTATGGTTCTGAGTATGCGGCAGGTGCTGATTTGTATGCTTGTTTGGAAACTGAAAGTGTGAGTTTTCAACCGGGTGAAACCAAACTTATTAAAACGGGAATTGCTATGGAAGTGCCCGAGGGTTACGCAGGTCTTATATATGCCCGAAGCGGTATTGCTAATAAACGTGGTTTAGCTCCGTCTAATAAGGTTGGTGTGGTAGATAGTGATTACCGTGGCGAGATTATGGTATCACTTCACAATCATTCAAACGATATACAGCAAATTGCCGATGGTGAGCGTATCGCACAAATGGTAATAGCACCGTTTTTAAAGGTTGAATATACCGAGGTTGAAGAACTTACCGATACAGTTCGTGGTGAGGGCGGTTTCGGTTCTACCGGTAAAAAGTAAGAAAAAGCAAGGCGAGAGCCTTGCTTTTATATATTTCGTCTTTGATTTTATATACATTATATTGCTTTTTTAAAATAAGGGTGATATAATATAGTCTCAAATTTTTCTTAGGAGTTTTATGATGAGTGAACTTAAAAATGCGGCTTTAAAAGCGCTTGAAAATTTTAAAATTGAGGGTGATGTTAAATACTGTGAGCCTTATGGTAACGGACACATAAACGATACTTTTTTGGTTGTGTGCGATACCGTAAACGGTGACCATCAATACATATTGCAGTCAATAAATACCAAGATTTTCGTGCCAAAAGAAGTTATGAGTAATATCGAAAAGGTTACCGATTATTTAAAGACTAAAACCGATAACCCCCGTGAAACACTTATGCTTGTAAAGAAAAATGATGGTTCGGCTTATCATATTGACGAGAGTAGCAGATGTTGGCGTGTATATGAGTTTGTGACCGATTCCTTGTGTCTTGAACGTCCGGAAAGCGTAGAAGATTTTAAAGAATGCGCCAAAGCATTCGGCAAGTTTCAAAAAGATTTGGCTTCTTTCCCTGCGGAAAGCTTGTTTGAAACCATTAAGGATTTCCACAATACCCCCAAAAGATATAACGATTTTTTACAGGCGGTAGCCGAAGATAAATGCGGCAGAGCGAAAGACGTGGCAGAAGAAATCGCTTTTGTAAACGAGCGTAAAGATTTTTACAGCGTGTTGCTTGATGCAAACCAGCGTGGCGAGTTACCTTTGCGTGTAAGCCATAATGATACAAAATCAAATAACGTAATGTTGGATGCCAATACCCGTACAGCTCTTTGTGTTATCGACCTTGATACCATAATGCCTGGTTTTTCGGTTACCGATTTTGGTGATTCTATCCGTTTCGGCGCTTCAACCGCCGCCGAAGATGAAAAAGATTTGAGCAAGGTGAAACTTGATATCGGTCTTTTCGAAGCCTATACTGAGGGATTTTTAGAAAACCTCAAAGGTGATTTTAAGCCTGGCGAAATTATGCTTCTTCCCGAAGGCGCTAAAATGATGACTATCGAATGCGGTATGCGTTTCTTGGCGGATTATCTTTCAGGAGACACTTATTTTAAAACCAAGTATCCCGAGCACAACCTCGACCGTTGCCGCACCCAATTTAAACTCGTTAAAGAAATGGAAGATAATTGGGATACACTCAAAGAAATTGTTAAGAAGTATTGCAGTTAAATTGTTAAACTAAGTGCAACACTTTTTAATACAATAATCAAATAAATCCATAGGTTTTTGGTAGTATAAAACCTTTTTAGGCCTGGCATTAATTAACGCCAGGTTCTTTTTAGTGTTGTATGATTAAAGCGAGATAGGTTTTTGCCCATAGGGTAAAATTCGCAAAATAAACCATTTATATTTTTTTGTTAGTACTATTTTTCAAGTAAAATATGGGTTTGCAAAATAAACACTACAATTTAATTGTTCTTTTGGGGTTTGCCAATTAGCAAACCCGGCGCCGCGGTCACAAATAATGGTTTTAACATCTTCATATTTAACGATATATAGTTCTGACTGATGGCATATTTAATTTGCAAGGTGTGTTAGATATCTGTTCGGGTGACCAAGTAAGTAATAATTTTTCTTTAATGTATTATAAATTTACAGTGTCTTGAAACATACCTCTATGATAATATGACCGTCTAAGAAAATATTTCTTTTGAGCGGTATATGGATGAAATGTTGTTATGTCGTACATATATGTGTACGATTTGGGTTAAGTTCTCTAATAACCGTACTAACATTTCTGCCTGTTAATTTAGCTATTTATTTGTAACTATATCTTTTTGGATAATATTCTCATAGACAACAGCGTTTTTCTATGGTAAGATGTGTATGACTCATATAAATCCTTTTTGATTTTTTGTTTTATGGCAATTACATTATATCATAGATTTATAAGAGCCGCCTTTTTTATTAAACTGTTGTACTTGATAGCATAACTCACTATTTAAAATACAAAAAGCATCCATATTGGATGCTTTTTTCATCTAAAAAATAACTAAGAATTATATTGTGGAGCTAGTCTTACTGTGTTGTTTTAATGATATTGTATTTGTTTTTAAATAGCCGAAACAATAACACTTGGCTATTGCTCGGATTTTTATATCACATAAAAAAGTATACAGATAAATTGCAAAAGACTTCCTAACACTACAAATATATGGAACAAGCTGTGCATATACCTTTTTTTACCGCAGACACCATATATAACGGCTCCAACAGTGTAGGCAATCCCTCCCCCAAGAAGCCATAAAAATGCAGGCAAAGGCAGAGCTTCCAAAGTAGGCTTAATGGCAAGAACAATGCACCAACCCATTCCTATATATGCTGACATAGACAGTTTTGAATATTTTTTAAGGTCGATAGCTGTGAAAGTTGCGGCAAAAGCAGCAAGTCCCCATACAAGACCAAATATAGTCCACGCCCATGCAGGTGATACAAGCTTTATTCGACACAAGAGAATAGGTGTATATGTACCTGCTATAAGCAGATATATAACACAATGATCGAGCACCTGCATAACCTTTTTTGCCATCGAAGGTTTAAGTCCGTGATAAATACTTGACGTGCAATAAAGAATTATCAGTGAGCTGCCGTATATTGCGCCCGATATGACGCCCCAAGCGTTACCTTTAATAGCTGCAAAAACTGTGCACAACACGGTTGCAACAATACCGAGCGTTCCTCCGACTATATGCGTTACCATGTTGAATACTTCCTCGCCGTGAGTATAATCGTGCAAGAGTCTTTCGCAAAGTTTTGTTCGTTTCATAAAATTCCTCCCTTTACTTTACTTCTTTATTGTAAACGCAAAAGGCTGTAGATTCAAACTACTGGTTATCATTTCGGGTATACCCTGTAAATTCCACAAGTAGAAAATTAAAATTTTACTCTACCGTTATTAGAATCGAAAAATAGGGGGTGCATATAACATATGGGATGCGTTTATTCGGTCAACTGTTTCAATAGGTTTTTATCTATTATTTTAACTCCACGCCGTGATAATTGTACAATGTTTTCGTTTGAAAAATATTTAAGCAAACGGGAAACTACCTCACGTGCCGAGCCCATATATTTGGCAATTTGTTCGTGGGAGAGGTTGATTTCGTCGCTTTGTGTACGGGTTGTTTCATCCCATAAAAATATTGCAAGACGTTTATCGGCACTCATAAAAAGAATTTGTTCCAAAACCCACATTACGTCTGAAAATCGGCTTACTGCGGTTTCAAGCGAGAATATCTTGACCGTTGGATTTTGTTCACATATATTTGCAAACGTGCTGCCGTTTACTATGTAACACTCGCAATCTTCTTCGGCGTCTATAAATACGTCAAAGGTGATGGCTTGCAATACGCAAGAAGCTGCAAGCATACACATATCGCCTGCGTAAAGGCGGTAAAGGGTGATATCCTTTCCGTCTTCCGACATTATGTATACTCGAAGACTGCCTGAACGTACTAAAAACACTCCCGAACATTCTGTGCCGTCGTGTATTGTAGTACCTTTTTTATAGCCGAGCGCTACGGTATTATTACAAATGTTTTCACGTTCGTTTTCATTTAAAGAATTCCAAAATGGAAAATGTTCTTTTAAAGTTGGCTCAAAAAGACATCTGCCCATAATTAACCGTCCTTTCCTATGATAAATATTATATCATAAAGAATAAATAATCGCAACAATATAAGGGTAGAAGTTTTTTGTGGTTTGTGGTATAATCTGTGTATTAGCAAGGAGTGATTTGTATGGAGTATATTATTAGGGAAATAGAGCAAAAAGACAAGGCACAGGTTATGGATATGATGGCGGTGTTTTATGCTTCGCCTTGCGTTGCAACTAATGGTTCTAAGGAGATTTTCGGTGCTGATTTGGATGCGTGTATATCCAATAACCCGTATTTGGAAGGTTATGTTTTTGAAAATAAAAACCAAATATTAGGTTATGCTATGTTGGCTAAAAGTTTTTCGACCGAGTACGGAAAATCTTGTATTTGGGTAGAAGATTTGTATATAAAAGATGATTTACGAGGGAAAGGAATAGGGAGCGGATTTTTCGGGTTTATAGAACAAAAATATAAAGATGCCATTTTCCGTTTAGAAGTGGAAGAAGAAAACACCAGAGCTATAAACGTATATAAAAAAGCAGGGTATGATTTTATGCCGTATAAGGAAATGAAGAAATAATAAAAACTATGATAAATAAAAAGAATCCATCCTTGCGGATAGATTCTTTTTTAGTTGGCGGAGAGTTAGGGATTCGAACCCTAGGTTCATTTGAATGAACACAGCATTTCGAGTTCTATTTTATTGCTTGTGTTCATCGGAATACACCTTCGTTCAACCGCACTAAAAAGCGGATGAAAAAACTGAAAAACCGCATAGATAAAGGAAAAATGAGTTCTCGTTTTGCATAAAACGGGAACTTTTTTTGTTTTCGTGTTTAAGTCTGATTTTCTGCAATTTCATTAGACAATCACCAAAACCATTAGACAAACCTTGTACAAAAAAGCAGAAAAAGAACCCGTAAAACAAAGGGCAAATAAAAAATATACAAAGTCCTACAAAGACCCTGTGGGCAAAAGGAGACAGATTATGAAACACAAAACTTATGCCAAGAAAATTCGGCAGAGCAAACGAAAAGAATTACTTGCAAAAATCGATGAAGCAATCACTTTTCACGAAAAATTTAGGAATGCTTATTTTTTTAAACCTCCTTCGTGTGCAGCAAAACGAAGATACTACGAAATCTACAATCAAAGAGAAATAGAGTTTAATTATAACGGAGCAACATACCGTTATAGCGGATTCACTGAATGTAGTTGTAATAATGTGTATTATTACGGTAGTTTTTATATGGATGGTGACAGAAAAACTATCCGAGTTTTCAAAAAAATAAAACAGGAATTGGTTGAAGCCATAGAAGCATATGAAAAAAATCATTCTGTGAATTAGTCATATAAATACATATTCAAAAAGGCAAACAAAAATATAAAGTCCTACGAAGTCCTTGTAGGTAAGGGAAATAAATATTATGAAATGCAATTATAAAAGAAATCAAAACAATTCTATACCCAGATGGGCATTTACAGAGGTTAACGGAAAAGTCAAAGCCGTTCCAGTAAGCGAAGAAGAGTATCTAAAAATATATTTTGAACAATTTGGAATAGAAATTGTAACTCCAAAGGAAAAGTTAATCAATGCACTTCAAAATGGCGACTATGTTATTGGTGTAGACTATAACCCATTTATTCTACATGATGTATTCCACTATGAAAATGGTAAGTTTGAATTCTTGAAGTTTAAGGATATCTCTACGGAAGTCATACACCCACTAAAATTACGGAGAGAACAATCTATATTGCTTCCTGCGAACAAACCATCAGATTTTGAGGCATTTATAGAAGGTATGGCTCACTATGATGATTTTATTGTGAGCAGAAAAGGTCAATTGCTCGATACCGACAATATACCTCCTTCTATAGCCGACCTTATTCAAGAAATGATTAAAAATAAGGAAAATAACGATTGGTAACTTGTGACCCCCAACGTTTATCGTTGGGGGTCTTCACCCACCCGTCCTCTTATCGCAACCCCGCAAGGTATGAAAACATAAAAATAACGGGTATTAAACAGATAAAAAATCGGGTACATTTTTACCAATTTAGAAGGTCCGATTATAACCATTTATCGGGTATAAAAACGAATTAAAACGACCGTTTTACTGTCATTATAACTACCGATACATCAACCGTTATTCGCCTGTATAACAAACGATAATATATCGCTATTCAACCGATATATTATCTCTCTATCTTCCGTTATTCTACAGCTAAACAAGATAACATAACATAATATAATATAATATAACTTAATCAAAGAGAACCCAACCCAAGAAAACTTACAGAGAAGATACCCAACATAATTAATAGCATTTTCTTTTTGTGAGGTTGCTGGTATTGCTAACTATTTTATGAATGATGACCCTTTACATAATGAAGCACTACTATTACAAATAACCCATTTTGTAAGAAACGATATATCATTTCTTAAACAAAAATGAATTGCGAGGAGAGGTTGGTTGGGAAAACCACTGCCAAACGATATAAATGAGTTAAACCTATTGGCTAAAGTTCCTTTTTTTGTTATAATAGGAACTGCAGTAAGAAATACATATTTAACATAAACAAGCAATTCAATATTTAATTTTAAGAGA
>JAZSNT010000069.1:0-41529 GCA_045536525.1 Acutalibacteraceae bacterium | reverse complement strand
TTCCTTGATTTGTGGTAGTAATTCTAATGTGTGTTGATATCTTCGTGGCATAAAAATACCCTCCTATGGTAATTGTTTAAATTCTACCATAGGAGGGGGATTTTTTCTATTGTCCGTTTTTACTGGACTTGTTCAAAATTCCAACGGGAGTTTAAACTTAGTTTTAATTATTTAGCCATTGCAGCAACTTCAGCAGCGAAATCGTCTACACGCTTTTCAATGCCCTCGCCCTTTTCAAAACGAACGAACTTTGTAAGCTTGATTTCGGCGCCTGCTTCCTTAGCAACACCTTCGAGGTACTTGCCGACAGAAAGGTCGCCATCCATAATAAATGCCTGTTCAACAAGGCAGTTTTCCTTGTAGAACTTACCAATCTTACCTTCAACAATCTTACCAAGAACTGCATCAGGCTTGTTAGCCATTTTGGGGTCTTCCTTCATCTGAGCGATAAGGATAGCCTTTTCTTTTTCAAGAACTTCTTCTGATACAGAATCTCTGTCCAAGAAGCCGGGGTTCATAGCAGCGATTTGCATTGCTATGCTCTTACCAGCGGCTGCAAGAGCTTCGTTATCAGCAGCGAGTTCGGTTTCAAAGTTTACAAGAACACCAATCTTACCGCCTGCGTGAACGTAAGAGAATACCTTACCTTCAAAACGGTCAAAACGGCGAACCTTAATATTTTCACGGATAGCAAGGAACAATTCCTGAACCTTAGCTTCAACAGTAGCGCCGTCCTTTTCGCAAGCGAGAAGATCGTCTACATCAGCAGGGTTCTGTTCTGCTACGATTTGAGCGATTTCGGCAGCAAGTGCTTTAAAGCCGTCACCGTTAGCAACGAAGTCGGTTTCACTGTTTACTTCTACAACAGCGCCTACACCATCTGCAGTGTAGCAAGCAACTGTACCTTCAGCAGCGATACGTGTAGCCTTCTTTGCCTGGGAAGCAAGTCCCTTTTCACGCAAATAGTCAACAGCAGCGTCCATATTGCCGTCACATTCTACGAGAGCCTTTTTGCAGTCCATCATACCGCAACCAGTCTTCTCTCTTAAAGCCTGTACGTCTTTAGCAGTAAAAGCCATTGTATTTTCCTCCAAAGTTATAATTATTCAGCGTCAGCTTCTGCAGATTCTTCTGCAACTTCTTCAGCTTCAACAGCAGCGGTGCCCATTTCAGTACCCTGTCTGCCTTCGATTACGGCAGCAGCGATAGTTTCAGAAATGAGTTTTACTGCACGGATAGCGTCATCATTACCGGGGATAACAGCATCAATTTCATCAGGGTCGCAGTTGGTGTCTACGATAGCAATAATCGGAAGACCGAGTTTCTTTGCTTCTGCAACTGCAATTCTTTCCTTGCGGGGGTCTACGATAAATAAAGCCGCAGGGATTTTCTTCATTTCTTGGATACCACCAAGGAATTTTTCGAGTTTTTCGATTTCAAGGTTGAGTTTTACAACTTCTTTTTTGGGAAGAAGTTCAAAAGTACCGTCGTCACGCATGGTGCGGAGTTGGTTAAGTCTGGCAATTCTGGTACGGATTGTAGAGAAGTTTGTGAGCATACCGCCGAGCCAACGAGCGTTAACATAAGGCATACCGCAATGTTCTGCTTCTTCCTTAACAGAATCCTGAGCCTGCTTCTTGGTACCTACGAAAAGGATGTCGCCACCTTCTGCTGCGATATCACGAACAAACATGTAAGCCTCGTTAAGTTTCTTAACGGTCTTTTGAAGGTCGATGATATAGATACCGTTTCTTTCTGTGAAAATGTACTCAGCCATTTTCGGGTTCCAGCGTCTTGTCTGATGTCCGAAGTGAACACCTGCTTCAAGCAACTGTTTCATTGATACTACTGCCATTTCTTTTTCCTCCTAAGAATTTTCCTCCACTTCGCCGATTGGAAATCACCCGACAGTAATGGATGACACCTGCGAAAACTCGCCGTTATTAAACGAAGTGTGCGTTATATTTTTGCCACTTTACCAGTGGTCGATAAATTATACCACAACGAAATCTAAAAATCAAGTGTTTTTTAACAATTATTGTAAAATAATTCTACTTGACTTTTATTCAAATATATTATATATTTGTAATGTTATCTAATAACAACTAAATATGTCGATTACGGTCGACAAAGCATCTTGTGTAGAGTGCTGTTTCAGATTTTATGCCGTAGTTTACGCCAAAGACGAGAAAACTATGAAAAACCCTTTGTTCAGGGCATATTACGAGGAAACGGCGGGTATCGAGCAAGATAGACTTGTGAGAAATGTAGCTCTATCATTTTCTTACGGTCAGATTTTAATTCTTGTTTCGACACTTATGTGTTGAACAAAGGGGGATGCTTTTTATGCAAACAGAAAATATTGTACAACTTAAAGACATTTCGGTGGCATTCAACGGCGAAACGGTGCTTGATAATCTCAGTCTTGATATTAAGGACAAAGAGTTTATCACACTTCTCGGCCCTTCGGGTTGCGGTAAAACCACCACTCTCCGTTTAATAGCAGGATTTTTAGAACCTGATACGGGCGACGTTGTCTTTGAGAGTAAAAAAATCAATGGTGTTCCTGCTTACAAACGTCAGGTGAACACCATTTTTCAACGTTATGCCCTTTTCCCGCACCTAAACGTGTATGAAAACGTAGCATTCGGTCTTAGGGTTAAAAAAATGCCCGAAAAACAAATTAAAGAAAAAGTTACCGAAATGTTGAAACTTGTAAACCTTTCAGGTCTTGAAAAACGCCATATTGATACCCTTTCTGGCGGCCAGCAACAGCGTGTTGCAATAGCGCGTGCTATTGCAAATCATCCAAAGGTATTACTCCTTGACGAACCGCTTGCCGCTTTGGACCTTAAACTTCGCAAGGATATGCAAAAAGAACTTAAAAAAATCCAACAACAGTTGGGTATTACTTTCATATTCGTAACACACGACCAAGAAGAAGCACTTACCATGTCTGACCGTGTAGTTGTTATGGACGGCGGTAAAATTCAGCAAGTAGGCACTCCGCAAGATATTTATAACGAACCGCAGAATGCCTTCGTTGCCGATTTTATCGGTGAATCCAATATCGTAGACGGTGTTATGCTTAAAGACTATTACGTTGAGTTTTCGGGCGCTAAATTCGAGTGTTTAGACAAAGGTTTCCTTGAAAACGAAGCAGTTGACGTAGTAGTTCGCCCCGAAGACGTTGATATCGTACCTGTCGAAAAGGGAATGCTCACGGGTGTTGTTACGTCAGTTTCGTTCCTTGGCGTACATTACGAAATTATCGTAGATATCGGCGGTTTTAAATGGATGATACAAACCACCGACGAACATTTTGTAGATGATAAAGTTGGTCTGTTTATAGAGCCTGATGCAATACATATTATGAAAAAAAGCGAGTATTCGGGTCTTTACGGCGACTATTCATCTTACAGTGAGGAAATAGACCTTCTGAATGAAAATCGGGAGGTGGAAGAGTGAACAGAAAATCCTTCGGCAACAAACTTATAGCCTGTCCTTATATCGTATGGTCGGCAATTTTTATAATAGTACCGCTTGTAATAATGGTATACTTTGCTTTGACCGATGCAAACGGCACGTTCACTCTTGCAAACATAGCATCACTCGGCAGATATAAAAAAGCGTTCGCTATTTCTATTGTTTATGCACTTATAGCAACGGTTATAACATTGCTTATCGCCTACCCTATGGCTTATTTTATGACCAAACTAAAAGTCCGTTCACAAAAAATGACAATGCTTATAGTTATGCTTCCTATGTGGATGAACTTTCTTATCCGCACTTATTCGTGGATAACCATTCTTGCAAACACAGGTATTATTAACTCATTTTTACAAAAAATAGGGCTTGAACCCGTGAAACTTATTAACACACCGGGTGCTGTAATTTTAGGTATGGTTTACGACTTTTTGCCCTATATGATTTTGCCGATTTACTCAGTTATGAGCAAGATTGACAATTCCCTTTTGGAAGCAAGCGACGACCTTGGCGCTAATGCTTTTAATAAGTTTAAAAGGGTTATTTTCCCGCTTAGCCGTCCGGGTGTTATTTCGGGTATTACTATGGTATTTGTACCGAGTGTAAGTACATTTTACATTTCCCAAAAACTCGGCGGTAACAAGACTATGCTTGTGGGCGATACCATTGAATACTTCTTCAATTTAGGTCCCGATTATTACAATATCGCTTCTGCCATTTCGCTTATTCTTATGGTGCTTATTATGGTAAGCCTATTTGTTATGAACAAGTTTTCAGACAGTGATGATGGAGGTGTGATAATATGAAAACATTATCCCGCCTTTACATAGGTCTTATACTGTTTTTCCTATACGCACCTGTGCTTGTTATGATTGTTTTTTCTTTCAATTCTTCTTCTAGTGTATGGGTGTTTGAAGGTTTTTCTACCGAGTGGTATACAGGTCTTTTATCTGACGATGTAATGATTACCGCTTTGGGCCACACCCTTATAATAGCCGCCCTTTCGGCAGTTATTTCAACCGTTTTGGGCACCGCTGCCGCAGTTGGCATTATGGCTATTCGCAATAAATTCGCCAAGAAAGCAATTATGGGTACTACCAACATTCCTATGATGAATGCCGATATTGTAACAGGTATCTCACTTATGCTTTTGTTTATTTTTATAGGCAAACTTATCGGTCTTTCGGAATCTTTGGGTTTTGTCACCGTACTTATAGCCCATATTACATTTAATTTACCTTATGTAATTCTTTCGGTTATGCCCAAACTCAAGCAAACCGATGCCAATTTGCACGAAGCAGCGCTTGACCTTGGTTGTACCCCTGTAAAGGCATTTTTCAAGGTTATTCTCCCCTCCATTTCCACAGGTATTGTAACCGGTCTTATAATGTCATTCACATTATCACTTGATGACTTTGTTATCAGTTATTTCACCTGTGGACACTATCAGACCTTACCGATTATCATTTATAATATGACCAAAAAATCGGTAACACCTGATACTTATGCACTTTCGACTATAATTTTCATTGTTATTTTTGCTTTGCTTATTCTTTACAATATGTTAAGCAGTAAAAACGAATCGAAAGCGCTTAAAAGGAGGGTTTGATATGAAAAAGATATTGACATTCCTATTATGTTTGACTTTATTGTTTTCTTTTAGCGGTTGCAGTTATTATTCTTACCAGTATTTCGACCTTGATTTAAAAGGCAAATATACAAAGGACCTTGCAGGCACATCGCTTACTGTTTACAATTGGGGCGAATATATTTCCGACGGCAGTTATGATATGTTAAATGTCAATGCCGAATTTGAAAAGTTGACGGGCATTAAAGTTAACTACCTTACTTTTGAAAGTAATGAAACTATGTACTCCCAAATCAAAAGTGGCGGCGTTTCGTATGATATTATAATCCCGTCGGATTATATGATTGAACGCCTTATCAAAGAAAAAGAACTTTTAGAAATTGATACTGCTAAAATTTCCAACTATTCTTTAATTGAAGAAAAATACAAAAATGTATTTTTTGACCCTAAAAATAAGTACAGTGTTCCCTACAGTGTGGGCATGGTAGGTATCATCTACAACACCGCGCAAGTAGGAAACGATATTGACCATTCGTGGGGTGTTTTGTGGGATAAAAAATATAAGGATATGACCCTTAATTTTAATAATCCACGTGACGCATTTATGACCGCGCAGATGTATTTGGGTCAAGACCTTAATTCTACCAATAAAAAAGATTGGGATAAAGCCGCAGACCTACTTAAAAAAGGCAAAAACAATTTGCAGTCTTATGTGATGGATGAAGTTTACAGCAAAATGGAAACCGGCGAAGCCGCTATCGCCCCTTACTATGCAGGCGACTATCTTACAATGTATGACGTCAATGAAGATTTGGCTTTCTTCTATCCAAAAGAGGGTACGAATATATTCATAGACTCTATTTGTATCCCCCGTTCTTGCAAAAACTATGACGCGGCACTTATGTACATCAATTTCCTTTTAGAACCACAAATTGCCACCGCAAATGCAGAATATATCGGTTACGCATCACCCAACACAGCAGTAATAAATAATCCCGATTATTATTACTACCAAAACGAAATTTTATATCCTGATGAAAAGGATATGCCAAAAGTTCAGTATTACCACAATATTGAAGATGAAATCCGTATGCATTATGAGATGCTATGGTGCGATGTAAAATTGTACTAAATTCAAGCAAGCAAAAGAGGCACCTTCCTTTTGGAAGATGCCTCTTTATGTATCTGTAAATTAATATATTACTAATGAATATTTTGTTTTTTCACTATTCTTTCTATTATTTCACGGTTTGTTTTCATTCGAGCAAAGTTTATAATAAAGAAAATCGGAGAAACCGCACCTAAAATAACGCTGAAAACGAGCATACCAACATTTGCGCAACGGTTATAAGCAAGCGAAAAATCAGTATAGATAGTGTCTGTATACTGCACAATCTTTTCAGCGGCTTTTTTATTTACTATACCGAGAGTTATAAATGTTCCACCAAAAAATAATACAGCAAAAACTCCAAACACTATCAGAAACTCTCCAATATAGTGAGACATTCCCATCCCAAAAAAAATATAAAATGAAAAAATAACCGCATAAACTATTCCCATAATAATCCAAAATTTAGAAGCAATACTCCATGCTTTACGTTCCCAACGAAGAAGTTTATGTGTTGTAGCGATAAACTCGCACTCTTCCCTATAAAATTCCTCTTCGGAAACCTTAGGTTGTACAGTAACAACAGGCTTTTCTCTCACTACGGGCGCTCCGCATCCCACACAAAAAGCGGCTCCGTTGACTATTTCTTTACCACATTTAACGCAATAACTCATAACTTATAACCTTCTTTTTTAATTATATTACCATATATTACTTTAAATTTCAAGATTTTACATAAAAACACAAATAGAGCGCACTCCGTGATGAAGTGCGCTTTAATTATGCTTTATGCAAGTTGAAAATCGGTGTGTTCCTTAACAGTACTGTCAGGACCGATAAATACCTGAATTTCGCCCGGTTCCCAAACATATTCAAGTTCTACATTGTAGAATTTCATATCTTCGGTAGTAAGCGAGAACTCAACAGTAACGGTTTCACCTTTCTTAATAGCAACCTTTTTAAAGCCTTTAAGTTCTTTAAGCGGACGTGATACTGCGGCATACGGGTCACGGATATATAACTGTACAGTTTCTACACCGTCACGGTCACCAACGTTTTTAACGTCAACACTTGCGATAAGTGTTTCTCCGTCGGATAACGTATCCTTTGAAAGTTTAACCTCGCCATACTCAAATTCAGTATATGTAAGACCTTCACCAAAACTGTAAAGTGGTGTGAGCGGACAATCAACGTAACCTGTCACAAAATAATCCTCAGTTACGGGAGAGTGGCTTGTCGGGAAGTTTGCATAGTAAATCGGGCATTGACCAACAGTATGTGGAAAGCACATTGTAAGACGGCCTGTCGGGGCTTTTTCTCCAAACAATACGTCGGTGATACCGTCTGCCGCCATAATTCCGGGGAACCACGCAACGATTACAGCCTTAGCCTTTTCAGAAATCTCACTTATATCAAGCGGACGGTGATTGAAAAGTACAACAACGATATTGTCATTAACTTCTGCAACAGCATCGAAAAGTTCCTTTTGAATTTTTGGAATAACTATTCTTGACCTTGAAGTAAGTTCGCCACCCATTTTGGTATGCTCACCAATACACATAACAACCGTATCGGCTTTTTTGGCTTCCTCTACTGCCTTAGCGATTTTTTCTTTACGCGCCGAAGCGTCAGATTCCATTTCTGTAAGATAGAGTTGACCTCTGCAAGGATTAAACTTAAAGATTTCTTCATCTTCGCCAAGAAGCATACTACCTTCGCTAAACGTAAAATTACCATCGGGATATCTTTCACTGATTGCAGTATGGATATTTTTAATATCAATTTTATGCTGTGTGCGAATAGACCATCCGCCGAACATATCGGCATGCTCTACGTAAGGACCGATAAATGCAATCTTCTTTTTATCGGCAGCATCAAGCGGAAGAATCTTATCTTCATTTTTAAGAAGAACTGCGGTACGGCATACAGAATCACGTGCCAAAGCCAATGCTTCGGGATTATTCTTCAATTCGTAAGCTTTTTCTTCATCGGTATAACGGTATGGATTTTCAAAAAGACCAAGTTTATTTTTAAGTTGCAATACACGGAGAACTGCGCGGTCAATTTGCTCCATAGTAATTTCGCCCTTTTCTAAAAGTTCGGGCAAACCGTTATGGTAACAATAAAGACACATTTCAATATCTACCTGTGTTTCAAGGGCGAGTTTAGCAGTATCGGCATCGGTTTCCGGTACGCCGTGGCTCTTCATAGTACGGGTTGAGCCGTAGTCGGTAATATGAGTACCGTCCCAACCCCACTCATCGCGCAAAATATCAACCATCAAATGTTTGTCTGCATCGGCAGGCAGACCGCCGTTAGCGGTAAATGAAGACATTAAAAGTGCACTATCCGCATCACAAGCCGCTTTGTAAGCAGGTAAATAATATTGACGTAAAAAGCGTTCCGAAGTATTAACAACACCGTACTCACGTCCGCCTTCTACCAAACCGTAAGCGGCAAAATGCTTAACACACGCAGCAAGTGTTCCTTCTTTGGAAAGGTCGTCGCCCTGATAACCCTTAACTGCGGCTACACCCATTTTTGAGGTCAAATACGGGTCTTCTCCATAGCCTTCCATAACGCGACCCCAACGGGCGTCACGGCAAATATCCACCATAGGTGAAAAGGTGACGTGCATTCCCGAAACACTGGCTTCTCTTGCGATTTCGTGAGCGATTGCCTCTACAAGTTCAGGTTCAAACGAGCAAGACTGTGCTAACGGAATTGGGAAACTTGTAGCAAAACCGTGAATAATATCAAGCATAAATATCATCGGTATATGGTGTGGATGATTTTTTATATGATTTTCCTGTACTTCTCTGATTTTTTTAGGACCTGCCACGTTAATAACAGAACCTGCCATATTAACCTCTTCTTCAGTTAATATATGCCTGTCATCTGTACCGGTAACAATACCGCTATCACCAAAATAAGCACCTGTGACTTGCTGAATTTCGCCCAATTTTTCTTTGAAAGACAAATCAGCCAACAAATCTCTTAATTGTTTTTCGGTCATAATATACACCTCATTTATTTGATTTTTCGTGTATTTTGTACCTATGCGTAGATTATAGCATCATCTTTTGCAATTGTAAATATCAAATTTAGTAATTTTATGATTTTTTCTGCCTGAAAAATACTTTATTTAAAAACTTATATAATATTAAAAAACTTATCGTATTTTTATAATCTAAAAATACGATAAGTTTTAAACTTTTTTATTTCTTTTTTGTTCCGTCCTGATTAAAATTTTTCTTCAAAGCGCATTCCACAGGAATTATAGAAACGAACAACATAATCACCTGCAAAAGAGTTATAACCATACCGCAACCGGAAATTACATTCTCCGATTTGCCAATCAAAAAAAGCATAGGCACAAAGGACAAAACCAACATAATAATTCCCGTATACTTAAATACTTTGCCCGTATATTTTTGGGCAAATTCCCACGTTTGCTCATTCTTCATAGAGCGTTTTGTACGGTAACCCAAAAGATAATTTATATTTTTAGGTGGCTTTTTCGAAAACCAAAACCCTATAACACATATTATAATTGGTATTATTAAAACAGAAATACTCACACTAACCCAGTATTCCATATTATTTGCCCAATTCCTTTGTACGCTTATATGAAGCCTTTAAAGCGTCGTTTACGTTTTTATCGAAATCACTTTTTTGAAGCGACTGTATACCTTCGATAGTAGAACCTTTGGGACTGCAAACTTCAATGCGTAATGTTTCGGGAGTTTTGCCGCTTGTTAACATAAGTCTGGCGGCACCAAGCAAGGTTTGTGCGACATATTCTATAGCCTTTTCGCCCGAAATGCCCAATTCTTCACCTGCTTTTGCCATACTCTCAGCAAACATATACACAAATGCAGGACCGCAGCCCGAAATAGAACAACCTGCGTCTATAAGTTCTTCTGCTAACTTATCAAGCCTGCCTGCAAACTTTAAAATATTTGCAAATTCGGTTTCGTCTTCTTCGGTAATTGCTCTGCAAGGCGCATACAAAATCATACCCTCGCCCACCGCTACGGGTGTATTAGGCATAATGCGTATCATCGGAAGTTTTGCATCTAACATTTCGTTAAATGAAGCAATTTTAATACCTGCCGCCATAGTTACAAGTATAAATTTATCCTCACGGCTTTTAAGCAAATCCTTGATATCATCTATCAAATCCACCATTATCTGAGGTTTCACGCCCAAAAAGATGTATTTTGCAGTAAGTGATATTTCCTTTAAAGAAACCGCCTTACCGTTTGTAGCTAAAGCCAACGCATTTGCTTTTTCGTTATCTGTATCGGTAAGCAAAATTTCGCAAAGTCCCGATTTAGAAACCGCTTTCGCCAATGCACCGCCCATATTACCGCAGCCAATAAATGCAACCTTGATTTTTTCCATTATCTCACCTGTCCGTCGCCTTTAATAATATATTTATAAGTATTAAGTTCCATAAGTCCCATAGGTCCACGCGCATGAAGTTTTTGGGTACTGATACCCATTTCACAACCGAGACCAAACTCACCGCCATCGGTAAAACGAGTGGATGCATTAACGTAAACCGCCGCCGAATCAACAAGCGAAGTAAACTTATCAGCCACCGCACTGTCATAGGTTATGATACTTTCACTATGATGTGTAGAATGTACCGATATATGTTCTACTGCGCCATCTATACCGTCCACAATCTTTATCGCCATAATATAATCTAAAAATTCGGTATCAAAATCAGTATCACTTGCAGGTACGACATCTATAATTTCACAAACCGCACTATCGCCGCGAAGCTCTACCCTACCCTCAAACTGTTTATGAAGCTTGGGTAAAAATTCGTTTGCAATGTCTTTGTCAACCAGACAAACCTCCATAGCATTACATACAGACGGTCTACTTGTTTTAGCGTTGTTTATAATTTCAAGAGCCATATCTATATCAGCAGTTTTTTCCACAAAAATATGGCAAATACCCGTACCCGTTTCAATACAGGGTACTGTTGCATTTTCGGTACAAGCCTTTATAAGACCTTTGCCGCCACGGGGAATAAGCAAATCTACGTAGCCCACCGCAGTCATAAGTTCATTAGCGCTTTTCCTTGTAGTATCTTCCACCAGATTAACGTAATCGGCACTAAAACCGCTCTCCATTAACCCCTGCTTTAATGCATCTACAATAGCTTTTGAAGAGTTATAGGCTTCTTTACCACCGCGAAGCACACAAACGTTACCGCTTTTAAAACTGAGCGCTGCCGCATCTGACGTTACGTTTGGACGGCTTTCGTAAATAATAGCCACCACACCGAAAGGCACAGAAACTTTATTGACAACAAGTCCGTTTTCCAAAGTGTTAGTTGATAAAATCTTACCGACACCGTCTGGCAAATCTGCAACGTCTGTAATACCCTTTGCCATACCCTCTATTCTATCAGCATTAATGGTTAAGCGGTCAATCATAACGTCGCTGATTTTATCCTTTGCGTTTTGGATATCGATTTCATTTGCTTTTAAAATATTATCGCTATTACATAACAAAGCCTTCGCCATATTGCGAAGTGCTTCATTTTTTTGTTCAGTTGTAAGTGCGCCCTTTTTTGATAGCGCCTTTGCTCTTTGTAAAATTTCAAAGGTAGTCATATTATTTACCCTTTCCTAAAAAGCGTGTGCCAACCTCTTTGCCCGATAAAATATCATAAAGCAAATGCGGATTTTCGCCGTTGGCAATAACCATATCAATACCTTTTTGCGTTACCATCTTTGCCGCTTTAAGTTTGGTTAACATACCGCCCGTACCAAAACTGCTACCGACGCCTCCCACCATATTCTCAATTTCAGGTGTTATTTCCTTTACTGTATGTAAAAGTTTAGCGCCGCTGTCTTTTTTGGGGTCGGCGGTATAAAGACCGTCGATATCAGACAAAATTACGAGTAAATCTGCATCCACAGCAGTTGCCACAATAGCACCTAATGTATCGTTATCACCAATTTCAATTTCATTAGTAGAGATAGTGTCATTTTCATTGATAATCGGTATAGACGAAAGTTCTAAAAGACGGCGCATTGTATTTACAAAATTTTGTTTGCGGTCGGTGTGCTCAATATCATCGCCCGTAAGCAAAATTTGTGCTACGGTGTGATTATATTCAGAAAACAAACGGTCGTAAGTGTACATAAGTTCACACTGTCCGACAGATGCCGCCGCCTGTTTTGTAGGGATATCGCCAGGTTTTTTAGCAAGTCCTAATTTGCCCACACCCATACCGATAGCGCCCGAAGACACCAATATCACTTCATTACCTGCATTTTTAAGGTCGCTCATAATTTTGCAAAGTTCTTCCACGCGCAAAATATTCAAAAGACCGGTTTTATGCGCCAAAGTGGATGTTCCTATTTTAATTACAACACGCATTTTAATACTTCCTTATACTAATGTAGCCGCCATAACCGCCTTTATTGTATGCATACGGTTTTCGGCTTCGTCGAATACAATAGACTGTTCGCTTTCAAAAACTTCGTCGGTAACTTCCATTTCGCCAATTTCAAACTTTTCACCGATTTCTTTACCGATTTCGGTCTTTAAATCGTGATAAGAAGGTAAACAATGCATAAATACCGCATTGTTCCCTGCGTTTTCCATAATCTTTTTATTAACCTGATAAGGCATCAAATCTTTAATTCTTTCTTCCCACACAGCTTCGGGTTCTCCCATTGAAACCCATACGTCAGTAGCAATAACGTCCGCATTTTTTGTAGCTTTCATAGGGTCAGTTTCAAATGTGAGCGTAGCACCGTTTTCTTTGGCAACTTTCTCACATTCTTCTATAAGCGCTTTGTCGGGGAAATATTTTTCAGGCGCACAAGCAGTAAAGTTTACGCCTAATTTCGCACAAGCCACCATATAGGAATTGCCCATATTGTAGCGTGCATCACCCATATAAACAAAGTTTATGCCTTCAATTTTACCGAAATGTTCTTTCACGGTTAAGAAATCGGCAAGCATTTGGGTCGGGTGGAACTCATTGGTAAGACCGTTCCAAACAGGAACTCCTGCGAAATGCGCTAATTCTTCCACTATTTCCTGACCGTAACCGCGATATTCTATACCGTCAAACATTCTGCCCAAAACTCTGGCAGTATCGGCAATACTTTCCTTTTTGCCGATTTGCGAACCTTTGGGGTCTAAATATGTAACGCCCATACCAAGGTCGTGCGCCGCAACTTCAAAACTGCAACGTGTACGGGTACTTGTCTTCTCAAAAATAAGCGCAATATTCTTACCTTCGCATAAACGGTGCGGAATACCTGCTTTTTTCTTGTATTTAAGTTCTGCTGCTAAATCTATAAGACATTCGATTTCTGCCTTAGAAAAATCCAAGAGCTTCAAAAAACTTTTTCCTTTAAAATCCATTATAAAGCGCAACCTTTCTTAATAACTTCTACTGCTTTTTCCAAAAGTTCTTGCGGTATATTAAGGGCAGGTAAAAGTCTTACTTTATTTTTGGCTTTTATAACCAAAACGCCGTTATCCATACAGTATTTTATAACTTCTCCTGCATCTTTTTCGGTTTCAATGCCAAGCATAAATCCCATACCGCTTATTGATTTAACGCCACTTGCATTTTTAAGTGAATCAAAAATAAACTGTGATTGTTTATTAACTTTATTAAGCAAATCTTGGTCTATTCTTTTAATTATATCCACGGCACCTGCACAAGCCACGGGGTTTCCGCCAAAGGTAGAACCGTGTGACGACGGGGTCAAAACGTCCTTAACCTTTTCGCCGAGCATTGTAGCGCCAAGCGGCAAACCACCGCCAAGACCTTTTGCGGTAGAAACAATATCGGGCAAAACACCGTATTTCATAAAAGCGTAAAGCGCACCCGTTCTGCCGTTACCTGTCTGAACTTCATCACAAACAGTTAAAATATCTTTTTTTTCTGCGATATTGAAAATTGCATTTACAAATTCTTTACTAAGCGGCAAAACTCCGCCCTCGCCCTGCACACACTCGAACATAATAGCGCAAACCTTATTATTTGCAACCAAATTTTCAAGTTCTTCTATGTTACCTGCTTCACAGTAAACAAAGCCTTCTGTAAGCGGCAAAAAATCGTTATGAAAAACATCCTGTCCCGTTGCCGCAAGGGTAGTAATTGTTCTGCCGTGAAAACTGTTTTTAAGTGTGATTATTACATTATAATCCTTACCCTTTTTTTCAGCAGCATATTTACGTGCGGTTTTTATGGTGCATTCATTTGCTTCTGCGCCCGAGTTTGAAAAGAAAACCTTTTTAAGACCTGTTTTCTCACACAAAAGTTCTGCCAACTCGGCACAAGGTTCTGTATAATATAGGTTTGATGCGTGTTGGATGTTACACAATTGTTTTGTTACAGCTTTAATCCAACTGTCATCCGCAATACCGAAGGTATTAACCGCAATACCTGTTGACAAATCTATATATTCTTTGCCGTCTATATCTTTTAAAAGAGAGCCTTTACCCGATACCAAAGCAAGTGGAAAACGTGCATAGGTATTTGCTATAAACTCATTATCCTTTTCAAAAATGTTCATATTAGTCACCTACAACCATTGTACCTGCGCCCTCATCAGTAAGGGTTTCAATAAGAAGTGAATGAGGTACACGGCCGTCCATTATAAATACCTTTTTAACACCTTTTTCAATAGCTTCCAAGCAACATTCAATTTTAGGAATCATACCGCCCGAAATTGTACCGTCTTCGAAAAGTTTTTTAGCCTCGCTTACGGTGATTTTAGAAATCAATGTATCGGGGTCGTCCTTATCCGCCAAAAGACCTGCGATATCGGTCATTGAAATAAGACATTCGGCATCCAAAGCACCCGCAATATAAGCCGCCGCCGTATCAGCGTTTATATTATAAACGTTGCCCGCATTGTCACAACCGACAGTTGATACAACGGGGATATAATGATGCTGTAAAAGGTCGGTAATAGGTTCAACGTTTACATCGGTAATTCTACCAACAAAGCCCAAACGCTCGTCCTTTGTTTCGGCAGTGATAAGATGCCCGTCTAACCCCGAAATACCCATAGCCTTACCGCCACGGATTTCGAGCATATTAACAAGAGTCTTATTTATTTTACCGGCCAAAACCATCTGTACCACTTCGGCAGTTTCCTTATCTGTAACACGAAGACCATCAACAAAAGCCGATTCTTTACCGATTTTCTTTAAAGTATCGGTAATTTCAGGACCACCGCCGTGTACCAATACAACCTTTACACCAATTAGGTGCAAAAGCACGGTATCCTGCATAACCTGTTGCTTTAATTCCTCATTAATCATAGCATTACCGCCGTATTTTATAACAACGGTTTTGCCGTAATATTTTTGTATGTAAGGAAGCGCTTGGGTCAGCACTTCTGCTCTTTGAGCATTGGTAATATTAAGTGACATAAATATTAAGCCTTTCTTTAACTAAATTAAATATAGGAATTTAAACGGTGCTGTGGGCAATTTAATCCAAACTAGGTTCTGTAATCTCCGTTAATTTCTACATAATCATATGTAAGGTCACAACCCCAAGCAGTAGAAGAAAATTCACCGTCGTTAAGGTCTACCAAAATTTCAATTTCGCTTTCAAGTAAAATTTCCTTTGCCTTTTCTTCTGAGAAATCTACACCTGCACCATCTTTACAAACAAGGATTTCGCCTTTTACCGAACGGAAAGAAACGTCAATTTTTTTAATATCAACCTGAGCACCCGAATAACCGATTGCGCAAAGTACTCTGCCCCAGTTAGCGTCCGAGCCGAACATAGCCGCTTTTGTAAGAGATGAGCAAATAACCGCTTTTGCAACAATTTTCGCAATTTCTAAAGTTTTAGCACCCGTAAGTTTACATTCGAGTAATTTTGTAGCGCCCTCGCCATCGGCAGCAATTTTACGGCAAAGATTTACACATACGGTATTAAGCGCCTTCATAAAGGTCTCAAACTCTTTTCCGTCACAAGTAATTTCGCTGTTTTGTGCTTGTCCGTTAGCAAGTACTACTACCATATCGTTAGTAGAGGTATCGCCGTCTACACTTACCATATTGAAAGTGGTCTTAATATCGGTCGAAAGTGCTTTTTGAAGCATTTCGTTATTTATTGCACAATCGGTAGTAATAAAAACAAGCATGGTTGCCATATTGGGATGAATCATACCCGAACCTTTGGCAATACCGCCGATTTTACAGGTTTTTCCACCAATATCAAAACTAACCGCAACCTCTTTAAGTTTTGTATCGGTAGTCATAATACCCTCTGCGGCGGCAACGCTGTTGTCATCACTCAAACCGTCAATAAGTGCAGGGATACCGTTTTCTATTGGTGTAATATCAAGCGGAAGACCTATAACACCCGTGGATGCTACCACAACGTCAGTTTTGTCTATGCCAAGTTTATTTGCCAATATTTCACAAGTTTGCTCAGCAATTTCGATGCCATTTGCGTTACAGGTGTTGGCATTACCGCTATTGCAGATAATTGCCTTTGCCTTACCGTTTTGAATATTGTTCTTAGTAACCAAAAGCGGTGCGCCTTTTACAAGGTTTGTAGTATAAACCGCGGCAGCATTTGCCACGTTTTCACTTACAATAAGGCTCAAATCTCTTTTGGTTTTATTTTTACGGATACCGCAATGTATACCGTTTGCTTTAAATCCTTTTGCGGCGCAAACGCCGCCATTTATAATTTCCATAAATACTCCTTAAATATCCAAACCTTCTATCTCATTTACACCTAAGCATAGGTTCATACACTGTATTGCCGCACCCGAAGCACCTTTACCCAAATTATCGTAACGGGCAATAAGCAAAATTCGCTCGTCATTACCCGAAACTCCAATTTCCATACCGTCATTAAACGAAAGTTTATTGGCTGATACGAAACCTCCTTCGGCAAAATCTTCTACGTACTTTACAATTGGTCCGTTATATTTTGCTTTATAAGCATTTTTAATATCTTCAATACTGCCGTTTATCTGATTTTTAAAAAGCGGAATTGTTACCTCCATACCGCTATAAAAATCACCTACAACAGGGATAAAAACAGGTGCATTATCTATACCGCAAAGTTTTACCATTTCGGGCAAGTGCTTATGGCTTTGAGTAATACCGTACTGACGGGGAGCATCAAGTAACTCGTCGCGTTCAGTCAACTCATAATCAGCTATCATACCCTTACCGCCACCGCTATAACCTGTAAGCGAGAAAACGGACAAAAGCGCATCTTTTGGTAAAATACCACTTTCAACCAGCGGATACGCAAGTGCGATAAAGCCACTTGCGTGACAACCGGGAACTGCAATTCGCTTGGAATTTATAATTTTTTGCTTTTGTTCTTGTGATAATTCCGGAAAACCGTAAGCCCAATCATCTAACGTACGATGAGCAGTAGAAGTATCAAGCAAAACAGTATTTGTATTTTCGGTCAAGGCAACTGCCTCACGTGATGCCGCATCAGGCAAACACAAAAAAGCAATATCTGCTTCGTTTAACGCCTTACGGCGTGCTTCTATATCCTTGCGTTTTTCATCTGATAAAATTATAAGTTCAATATCTTTTCTGTTTTCAAGTCGCTCTACAATGCGAAGGCCCGTAGTACCTGCGCTACCGTCAATGAATACCTTTTTCATTTAAAAACTCCGTCAAAAATTCTATTTGTTTATTTACCGATTCAGGTCCTGTACCGCCTAAAGAAATACGCTTATTAACACAGGTTTCGAGTGAGATTTCATTATACAAATCTTCTTCGAAAGAAGAATCAAATTCTTTATACTTTTCAATAGTTAAAGTTTCAAGTACCAAGTTTTCCTTAATACAATAAGCAACTATCTCACCCACGTGTTTATACGCCGTTCTGAAAGGCATACCTTTTTTAACAAGATAATCAGCAATGTCGGTTGCATTTATAAAACCTTTTTGTGCGGCTTTGTACATATTATCTTTAAGTGTAGACATAGTAGCAAGCATAGGAGTAAATACGCCCAAGCACATTTTAACGGTATCTACCGCATCAAAAATTGCTTCCTTGTCTTCCTGCATATCCTTATTGTATGCCAACGGCAAACCTTTAAGTGTGGTGAGAAGCGCCATAAGGTCACCGTATACCCTACCCGTCTTACCGCGAACAAGTTCTGCCATATCGGGATTTTTCTTTTGAGGCATTATACTCGAACCTGTTGTATAACTGTCATCAAGTTCGATAAATTTAAATTCCCAACTTGACCAAAGAATAATTTCTTCTGAAAAGCGGGATAAGTGCATCATTAAAATGGAAAAAGCCGACATAAGTTCAAGACAGAAATCTCTGTCCGATACACCGTCGATACTGTTAAACGAAACGCCTGTAAAGCCTAAACGCCAAGCTTCAAACTCACGGTCGGTATTATAGGTAGTACCCGCAAGCGCACAAGACCCTATTGGGCATTGTGCGTTCATTCGAGCAATTGCATCCAAAATACGCTCGTAATCACGCTTTAACATAAAAGCATACGCTAAAAGATGGTGAGCAAAGGAAATAGGTTGCGCTCTTTGAAGGTGGGTATAACCAGGTAAAATAGCACCGGTATTTTGTCTTGCTTTATCCTTTATAACTTGAATAAGCGACAACACCTGTGCGCCGATTTCTTCACATTCAGCACCAAGGTAAAGCCTTACGTCAAGCGCCACCTGGTCATTACGGCTACGTGCGGTATGCAACTTTTTACCGTTATCACCTATACGTTTTGTGAGTTCGCTTTCAACAAACATATGTATATCTTCGGCATCCATATCAATTGAAAGTTTGCCGTTTTCAATATCTTCAAGTATAGAAGATAAGCCATTTAAAATATCTTCATATTCGTCCTTTGTTATAATACCTTGATTAGACAACATCAAAGCGTGTACCATAGAGCCTTCGATATCCTGTTTGTACATTCTGTGGTCAAAATGTATAGATGAGTTGAAATCGTCTGCTTGTTTGTCAAGGGCTTTTTGGAATCTTCCTGCCCACATTTTTTCCATTAAAGAAACATCCTTTCAGCAAAATAAGAGTGCTGTTATTTAGCGACAAAATCGTCCACGGTATCAAAAGATACCGTGAGCGATTTTTTAATTAAAACTATTTTATGCCGTTTTTAGCTTTCATTTTTGCATTAACTTCGGTAGCAAGACCGTAAAGATTGATAAAGCCTGTAGCATCGCTTTGGTCGTATACATCATCTTCATCAAATGTTGCAATTTCAGGGTCATAAAGTGAATAGGGTGATGTAACACCTGCATTAATCATATTACCTTTGTAAAGTTTCAAAGTAACGTCACCGGTAACAGTCTTCTGGGTCTCTTTAACGAAAGCCAAAATCGCCTCGGTCAAAGGAGTAAACCAAAGAGCATTGTAAACGTTTTCAGCCAATTTCTGCGCTACTAAAGCCTTATAATGAGCGGTATCTTTATCTAGAGTAATAGTTTCAAGCACATTGTGTGCCTTGTAAAGAATAGCACCGCCGGGAGTTTCATAAACGCCACGGCACTTCATACCAACAAGACGGTTTTCTACAATATCAAGAAGACCTATACCGTTTTCGCCACCAAGTTTATTAAGTGTAGAAACGATGCCGACAGAATCCATTTCCTTGCCGTCAACTGCGGTGGGAATACCCTTTTCAAAGTGAATGGTAACATAGGTTGGCTTATCGGGAGCCATTTCGGGAGAAACACCCATTTCAAGAAAACCAGGTTTGTTATATTGCGGTTCGTTCTTCGGGTCTTCCAAATCAAGACCTTCGTGAGATAAATGCCAAATGTTTTTATCCTTTGAATAATTAGTTTCACGGTTAATCTTAAGCGGTATATTATGCGCTTCTGCATAATCGATTTCTTCTTCTCTGGACTTAATATCCCATTCACGCCAAGGAGCAATAATCTTCATACCGGGAGCAAAAGCCTTGATAGCAAGTTCAAAACGAACCTGGTCATTACCCTTACCTGTACAACCGTGACAGATTGCATCTGCGCCTTCGGCTATTGCAATTTCTGCAATTCTCTTAGCAATGGGAGGACGTGCAAAAGCGGTACCTAAAAGATAATCTTCATAAAGTGCACCTGCCTGAAGACACGGGAACACATAATCATCTAAAAATTCTTTTGTAAGGTCTTCTATGTAAAGTTTGGATGCGCCTGTTTTAAGAGCTTTTTCTTCAAGACCTTCAAGTTCGTCTGCCTGACCTACGTTACCTGATACAGCAATGATTTCGGGATTATTGTAGTTTTCTTTAAGCCAGGGAATGATAATAGATGTATCAAGACCGCCTGAGTAAGCAAGTACAACCTTCTTAATTTCGTTTTTATTCATAATTTTTAACCTCCACACGCATAATATGCAATCATTTTTGAAATTTATGCATAAATTATATCATATTCTGAATAATTATGCAAGTATTTTTTTGACATTTCTCGCATTTTAACATATATTTATGAAATGTTTATGCATTTTTATGAAAAATAAACAACCGAAAAATTATTCTTCGATTTCTATCTATTTTTAGCCTTAATTTTTTTATGTATAATGTTAATTATAAAGCCGCTTATCATACAAAAACCGAATATTACCCAACCCGCAAGAATATTGGAAACAAGATTGTATCCGTCCTTTGCACCGTAAATACCGCCTTGTTCTATAAATAAATTAATGATATTCCAAACAAACAAAATACTCAGTGATACGGGTGCTACAACTTTAACCGCAATATCAAACCAAATCTTAGGCATTTTTATACGCTTTGAGTTGCGGTTGATTTCATTTACGACAATACCCGTCTTATAGAACCAACCGATAGCAACCGTTTCAATTACACCCACAAGAATAAGTGTGAAACTGTTACACCAGTTATCTACAATATCAAGAATTGCCAAACCGCCGCCCGTTGCATATATTACAGAAATAATACCTGCTATTGCACAAATAGCAATTGTTGTTTTCTTTCTGTCGGTACCGAATTTATCAGAAAATGCGGTTGATATACCTTCGACAAGAGAAAACGCCGAATCAATAGCCAAAGTGCATAAACAGAAATAGAACACAAAAGCAAATATTGAATTAAATATTCCGCTATCCGACAGATTGACAATTGCGGTCGGGTATACACCGAAAGCAAGACCGGGACCCGAACTTGCCTGTAACTCTTTTTCAAGTCCTGTGCCGTACATTGTGGTAAACATAACGATACCGGACAAAAGGCTTACAGCCAAATCGCTGAATGCAATAATGAAACCGTCACGTGCGATATTACTATCGTCATTAAGAAATGAACCATATGCAATCATAATAGCCATTACAACTGACATTGAGTAAAACACCTGACCTACTGCATCTATCCAAAGTTGCGGGTCTGAAAATGCCGAAAAATCAGGAACAAAAAATGTGGCAACGCCTCGCACAGCGCCGGGCATTGTTATACCTTTAACAGCCATAAAACCCAAACATAAGAACGGTAAGAATATAAGATATTTTATTATCTTGTCAACACTCTTTGTACCGTTGCGTATACAATAATAAACAGAAGCCCACGCGACCAAAAGGCAAACTATTACAGGTATTGAAATTGTATCGAAACCGTCTAATGTTCCTGTTGTTTTAATAAGAGTTGCCCACAAGCCACTTGCAGCTTCATTATTTCCTGTCATACCAAAGAACTTGAATGAAAATACAGCCATCATAATAACCCAGGCGAAAACCACCGCATAATATGTAACAATTACAAATGCATTAGAGGTTGCCGCCCAACCGATAGGCTCAAATTTCTTATTCATTTTACGAAGCGCGCCGGGAGCACCCGAACGCATTTTTCTGCCGATAGAAATTTCCATCATCAAAAGTGGTATGCCGATTACAAGCATTGCTATTACATATACAAGCAAAAAAGCACCGCCGCCGTGTTTAGCCGCAAGATTTGGAAAACGCCATGCATTACCAAGACCTACAGCCGAGCCTATTGCCGCCAAAATAAAAGTAGCATTAGACCCCCAAGTCGAACGTTTAGTTTCTGACATAATTTACACCGTCACTTCCCTTTCATTTTCTTTTTTCTTTTCTTTAAATTCACATATTTTTTGTCTCACGATTAAATCATCATAAGTCTTTTTAAATGTAACCCTGCCATTAAACTTTTCACCACAGTCACATATAAAGTTAGCCGAGAACCAACGGTTGGAATATTTCCATTTAGTAACCTTTTTGGCTTTTTGTTTACATTTAGGACAAGAAAACTCCAGATATTTTTTATCCACATTTTCGTCCTTTAAATTTGAAATGGCATAACTTTTAAACCGAAGTTTTTTAAAAAATTCAGGATTAGCAGTATCTTTTATAAGCGGTACAAAGCGCTCTGCATTGTAGCACTTTTTTAAAAGATATGCCGCCACAAGACTATCATCCTTTGCGGTATGAAAATCTATATCATCGGTCTTAACATCCAAAAACTCTGCCGCAAGTACTAATGACACCTGATTTTTATCTTCATAGCCTTTAAGTTTCATTTCATTTTGGATAAACTTTTGCAAATCCATATACTTTTCGATTTTAAACTTAACTCCGTCTAAAAGATTTTCTTCGTTTTCAAGGATGGTATAAAGGTCGGAATTACTCCAAGTCATAGTAACAGCGTCATCCCCTACCCAAGCGTTGTATTTTTCAACCGCCTGTGCAAACGGTACACCCGTACGCATAACATTAGATGTAATACCCGTAAGACGGGCAAATCTGCCCGTCACCCTTTTGGAAATTGCCGATTTTACGGTTATTTCAAATGTATCTATTGTTTGAAAATTTTGGTCGAGTTTAACAGCGCCTATCTGCAAAATTTGGTTTATAAACCGCTTTTGCTTTACAAAAAAGGTGCTGTCCCACTCTAAATCAAGAATAACATAATTCATTATTTTCTCTTCGATTCGTATTTCATTCTTTCTTCTTTTCCTAGAATTTTTTTGCGAAGTCTTATATTGTTGGGCGTAATCTCAACAAGTTCATCATTCTTTATAAATTCAAGTGACTGTTCAAGGCTTAAAACGCTATGCGGTACAAGACGCAAAGCATCGTCTGAGCCCGAAGCACGGGTATTTGTAAGTTGCTTTTTCTTGCACACATTACAAACAATATCCTCATTCTTGGGGTTTTCGCCTACAATCATACCTTCGTAAACCTCGGTCGAAGGACCTATAAAAAGTCTACCGCGGCTTTGGGTATTAAAAAGACCGTAGCCTGTAGATTCTCCTGTTTCGTGAGCAATAATAGAGCCTGTGGTGCGTTGCTGAATGTCGCCCTTGTACTCCTCATAACTATTAAACACATGGTTCATAATGCCGTTACCGTTAGTATCGGTCAAAAACTGTGAACGGTAGCCGAGCAGTCCGCGCGCAGGAATCAAAAATTCCAAATGCGATGTGCCGCCGTCACGCGTACCCATATTCTTAATTTCTGCCTTGCGGGTACCAAGCCTTTCCATAACTGCGCCCACATATTCTTCGGGAACTTCAATCATCAAAAGTTCAATCGGCTCTAAAAGTTTGCCGTCAGCATCTTTTTTATAAATAACTTCGGGCGGGGATACCTGAAATTCATAACCCTGACGTCGCATAGTCTCAATTAAGATAGAAAGGTGAAGTTCACCTCTACCTGAAACCTTGAAAGTATCTGCCGAGTCGGTTTCTTCAACACGCAAACTAACATTGGTCATAACCTCTTTGAAAAGACGGTCGCGAAGATTACGTGATGTTACAAACTTACCGTCACGACCCGCAAAGGGAGAATTATTAACCATAAAGTTCATAGAAAGAGTAGGCTCGTCTATCTTCACAAAAGGTAATGCTTCTATATTTTCGGTATCACAGGCAGTTTCGCCTATTTCCAAATCGGCAAGGCCTGCCACCTGAATAATATCACCGACAGAAGCACTCTCCACTTCAACCCGTTTAAGTCCTTTATACATAAAGAGCTTAGCAATTTTAAGATTATGGTGACTGCCGTCTTTATGGCAAAGCGCTACCGTTTGTCCTGCTTTTAAAGAACCTCGAATAACACGGCCGACGCCTATTCTGCCAAGATACTCGTCGTATTCGATATTGGTGAACAACACTTGAAGCGGTGCTTCGGTGTCGCCAACAGGCGGTTCGATTTCTTTAACAATAGCATCAAAGAGCGGTCTCATATCCTCGCCTTTGATATCGGGAGATAAACTTGCATATCCGTCGCGTCCCGATGCAAACACAACAGGAAACTCTATTTGCTCTTCATCAGCACCGAGTTCTATAAACAAATCAAGCACTTCGTCAACAACCTCATAAGGTCTTGCCATTGGTCTGTCAATCTTATTAACAACCACCACCGCTTTTTTGCCAAGCGCCAACGCTTTCTTTAAAACAAAGCGGGTTTGCGGCATACAACCTTCAAACGCATCAACCAACAAAAGTACACCGTCAACCATTTGAAGAATACGTTCAACCTCACCTCCGAAATCGGCGTGACCGGGAGTATCAACTATATTTATCTTTATGTCACCGTACATAACACTTGTATTTTTTGACAAAATGGTTATGCCTCGTTCTCTTTCCAAATCATTAGAGTCCATAACACGCTCATCAACAGATTCGTTATCACGGAACGTACCGCTTTGCTTTAAAAGTTGGTCTACAAGGGTAGTCTTACCGTGGTCTACGTGCGCAATTATGGCTACGTTACGTAAATTTTCTATTCTTGTCATTTAAACAAACTTCCCCATAATATAATTAACTTATATATTATATTATATAAACCCCTTATTGTCAAATAAAAAGTGCAAAAAACACCCGTATTTTAAATAAATACAGGTGTTTTTGACTATTTTTATTCATGGTGTGGGTGGTTCGGCAGACGAATTTTGAGAAGAATTTTCCGAACTGTCACCCGACGATGTCTCAGGCGACGAATCACCCGAACTTTCGCCCGAACCATCACTCGACGAAGAGTTACTAACCTCACCCGAAACCGTAGACTCTGTAGACTCGGTTGAAGTTGCATCAGACGGATTTGACGGTAATGAAGATATCGTAGTTTCGGTAGAACTGGTTTGTGACGAAAGTTCATCTTCCGGCAAATACTCTTCTTCCTTTAATATCTTGCCCGGTTTAGTACCGTTTTTATAATAACCCTCGCCCTTTTTATAAACATCTTCACTGTCGGTAAACTCACGTTTCTCTAAATCTTCGTGAATTTTACGCATTATATCACGCCAGATTGTCTTAGCGGCATTTGTGTTGTAAACACGTTGGTTATGGTCAAAACCGTACCATACAGAGCCTACGTAATAAGGCGTACCGCCCACCAGCCAAGAGTCTTTGGTATCGCTCGAAGTACCGGTTTTAGCATAAGCTTTCATCTTATAACTGAAACTGCTTATAAGATTACCCGTACCGCCTTTTTTGTACACAACTTCCCTTAGCAAATGATTCATAATAGTAGCAGTATCTTCACCTATTACAGCTTCGCCGCCACCCTCTTCAAGTATAATTTCACCGTTTATATCAACAACTTTATAATAAGTTGTCGGCTCGTAATAAACGCCACCGTTACCAAATATGGCGAAAGCCGCTGCCGATTCGGTAGGAGTTATACCGTAAGTACATCCGCCGAGCGCCAAAGAAGCGGCGCTTTTATCAGTCTCTGTAAGATACTTAAAGTTGAGTTTCTCGGTTAAGAAACTGTAAGATTCTTCTATACCAACCTTTTCAATCAATCTGACGGGAACCGCATTCATGGAACGGCGTAAAGCATAATTAAGAGGAACTTTGTCCATATATTCACCGAACCATTCCTTAGGACCTGCCTTGCCGTAAGAATAATAGTTTTTAACAGGTTGGTCAAGCACCGTTGTAGTATAATCAACAATATCATTTTCAATTGCCAAAGCGTATACACCCAGAGGTTTCATAGTAGAACCGGGTTGGCGCGGAACGTTATACGCACGGTTCAGACCGCGGTTCACCGTTTTTTCACCCGTACCGCCCACTATACCAACAATATGACCGCTGTAATCCATTATAGTCATCGCCGATTGCACTCGTTCCCGTTCGCCATCATCGTTACGCCTTGTCTCATAAAAATAACGGCTTTCTTTAAGGTAGGTTTCTTCCATTATAAACTGAATTTCAGGATTCATAGTCGAATAAATTTTGAAACCGCCATTGTAAAACATCTGTGAAGCAATATCCTTTTCACAGTCGTATTTTTCAGCCAAATCGTCAATAACGTCCTCGATAAGCGTATCTACAAAATAATCGTTTATTTCAGAGTCAAGGTCTTCTTTTTGAGAAAAGTCGAGTTCTACTTCTTCAAAATACGCTTCATAGAATTCTTCTTGCGTGATATATCCTAACTCGTGCATTTTGCGAAGTACAACACGTCTACGCTCAGTATTTTCCTCCATATCACTTATGGGATTGTATTTTGACGGGTTTTTAGTAATAGCGGCAATTGCAGCACACTCTGCCAAGGTAAGTTCGTCAACCTCTTTACTAAAATAGTTATTAGCCGCTACCTGAACACCGTTTATACCATTGCCAAGCGCAATTGTATTAAGATACGCTTCTAGAATCTGATCCTTTGAAAGTTCGTTTTCTATTGAAAGCGCACGTATAATTTCACGCACTTTTCGTTTATAATCACGTGCTTTATCAGACGTGATATTCTTAATCAACTGCTGTGTAATGGTAGAACCGCCAAACTCGGTACCGCTAAACTCAAAAACTTGATTTGCAAGTGCCATAAAGGTTCTCTGCCAATCGACACCGCCATGATTTCTAAAATCTTGATCTTCAATAGCGATAAAAGCATTTTGCAAATTTTCGGGAATCTTTTTAAGGGATATCCATATACGGTTTTCATCGCCGTGTACACGCTTGTATTCTTCCCATTTGCCTTGGCTGTTTTTAACATAAATAACCGAGGTCATATTAAGTTCCAAATTGCGTATATTTTCAGCAATTTTATGCGAAGAAAACAAATCGAATTTTTCACTTTTTGTATATCCTCCCGTAAAAGCAGTTATATAAAATATAGTTACAATCAAAAGGAAAGATAAAATGTTTTTACCATATATTTTCGCATCTTTTACGGTCAAATTTCTAAACCAATTGACAACAATAAAAAAATATATTTTAGTATATTGCCAAGCAATTTTACTGTATTCTACCTTTTTTGAAACAATAGATTTAAAATTCATTTTATCCCTTCCTTTCCATAATTTAAATAATAAAAAATAACACTAATACGCCATAGTACATATCATTATAACACCTCTACTCAAAATAGGCAAATACTTTTTAGTATTATAATTGTAAATTTTTTCTTAAATTATATACCAATTACTTGAAAAACACATATTTATTGTTATAATAAAAATGAAGATAACTCTATGAAAGGAAATGAAAAATGCTACAACTTAAAGGCATAAAAAAAGATTATATAACCGGCGGCGAAACCGTAAATGCGCTCAAAGGCATAGACCTTAGTTTCCGTAAAAGCGAGTTTGTTTCGGTTTTGGGTCAGTCCGGTTGCGGTAAAACCACCCTACTTAATATAATAGGCGGCCTTGACAAATATACCGAAGGCGACTTGTTTATAAACGGCGTTTCTACCAAAAATTTCAAAGACAGGCATTGGGATAACTACCGCAATCACTCGGTTGGTTTTGTTTTCCAAAGTTATAACCTTATCCCCCACCAAACCGTTTTACAGAACGTTGAAATTGCACTTTCGCTTTCAGGTGTTTCTAAGCGTGAGCGCCGAAAACGTGCAAAAGAAGCGCTCGAAATGGTTGGTCTTTCAGACCAGTTAAAGAAAAAACCGAGCGAAATGTCGGGCGGACAGATGCAACGTGTTGCTATTGCACGTGCCATTGTAAACAATCCCGATATCATTCTTGCCGACGAACCGACGGGTGCGCTTGACACCGAAACCAGCGTTCAGGTTATGGAGATTTTAAAAGAAATTTCCAAAGAGCGTCTTGTAATAATGGTTACTCACAACCCTGAACTTGCCGAAAAATACTCGACCCGTATTATCAGAATGTTAGATGGTCTTGTGACTGACGACTCTAATCCATTAAGCGAACAGAAACTCGCGGAATCAGCGCCACAACCCGAAGAAGACAAAAAGAAAAAACCGAAAAAACAAAAAATGCCTTCTATGTCGCTTGGCACCTCTTTTTCTCTGTCACTTAAAAATCTTTTCACCAAAAAAGGCAGAACGGTACTCACCTCATTTGCAGGTAGTATAGGTATTATTGGCATTGCGCTTATTTTTGCAGTTTCACAAGGTATGACAACCTATATAGATATTTTACAGGAAGACACTTTGTCCTCTTATCCGATAACTCTCGAAAATCAGTCTATGGATATTTCGTCCTTACTTGAAACCTTCATAGGCGCAGCGAAATCTTCTAAGGAGCACGATAAAGACGCCGTATACCAAAAATCTATGGTTTACGATATGGTCAATGCGCTAAATTCTACCAAAGCGAATAAAAATGACCTTAAATCGTTTAAAGCATTCCTTGAAAACGAAATTGGCAACAACAGTAATAATGAAGAACTCAAAAACGTTATAAACGGTGTTTCATACACTTATGATTTCGATTTACTGGTTTACACCGAAAATATAGACGGTCAAATAATTCACTCCGACTCCGAAAAACTTATGCAAGACATATTACTTGAACATTTCGGTATGGATATGTCCACAATGGTTGATATGTCGCAAAGTTCCGGTATGGGCAGTATGATGAATATGTCGGGCGGTATGAAACTCTGGCAGCAAATGCTTGCGGGTGAAAACGGCGACCCCATAAATCCGCTTCTCAAAAAACAGTATGACGTTATTTACGGTTCGTGGCCCAACAGTTATGACGAAATCGTTTTGGTCCTTGACGAAAACAACGAACTTGACGATATGGCTCTTTATTCCTTAGGTCTTAAAACCAAGGAAGAAATAGATGCTATGACCAAAGCTGCAATAAGTCAGGATACTATTGTATACGAAGACAAAAAGTGGTCTTACAAGGAAATTTGCGACCGTGAATTTAAGGTTATTCTAAACTCCGACTGTTACACACTTGATAAATCCAGCGGCACTTATACCGACCTTCGTGAAACCGATGCAGGTCTCAAATACCTTTACGACAACGGCATCACCCTTAAAGTAACGGGCATTATCCGTCCCAACGAAGACGCCGTTTCCACAATGCTTAAAGGCTCTATCGGTTATACCAGTATGCTGACCGAACACGTTGTTAAAAAGGCTGAAAATTCGGGTGCTATTAAAGCGCAACTTGAAAATAAAGATATCGATATTTTCACGAATTTACCTTTCAGCGAAAACAGTACCAACCTTGCCGATAAAGAAAAACAAACCGAGTTTAAAAAATATTTAGGAGCGCTTACCGATAAGGAAAAAGCCGAAACCTACGTAAAAATCAAATGCGTACCGTCTAAAGAAGAGGTAAAGAAATTTGTATCTTCCAACCTTAAAAATATGAAACGTGAAGATATAGAGAAAACTCTAACCCCTGCGTTAGCTTCCCAAACAGGTATGTCCGAAAAAGAAATGCAGGAATACCTAACTTCTATGAATGATGAAGATATTGAAGAAATCTTTTCCACCGTCCTTGAAGAACAATACAAGGCAGAATACGCCAAAAACGTTGCCGCTCAGTTGAGCATAATGCCTAAAGAACAACTGATTATGGCATTAGAAACCGAACAAAAAAAATTCACCACCGAACAATGTGCTCTTTATTATGACGAAGTTTTGGAATTTTCCGATTCGACATACGACAAAAATATGCGTGAACTCGGTTACGTTAACCTTGACTCCCCTGCTTCTATCAATATTTACGCCACTACTTTTGAAGACAAGGACGTTATAGAATCCACAATAAACGACTATAACAAGGACGTTGAAGAACTTTCCAAAATCACGTATACCGATTACGTAGGTATTATGATGTCTTCAATCACCACCATAATAAACGCTATCACCTACGTTCTTATTGCTTTTGTGGCTGTATCTTTGGTAGTTTCTTCAATAATGATTGGTGTAATAACCCTTATATCAGTACAAGAACGTACCAAAGAAATCGGTATTTTACGAGCGCTCGGCGCCTCAAAACGAAATGTCTCTACAATGTTCAATGCCGAAACGATTATAATCGGCTTTACCGCAGGTGCTTTAGGTGTGCTTATAACATATTTGCTATGCATACCGATAAATCTTATTTTACACCATCTCACAGGTATAAATAACCTCAGCGCCATTCTCCCGATACCCATCGCTGTGGCTTTGGTTATAATAAGCGTACTTCTCACTATGCTTTCGGGGCTGATTCCCTCAAGAAGTGCCGCTAAAAAAGACCCGGTAATAGCACTAAGAACTGAATAAAAATAGAAAAATGCTATGCTTTTAGGCGTAGCATTTTTTTATTTTAGGTCTACGCCCTAACCAATACTGGCTACCCATAAACGGGTCAAGGGCGAAGCCTTTGTCGTTTAAGGGGGTTAGGGTGACAGAGTAAATACTATAAAACATACGAAACTTGCCGACAAATTGAAAACGCAGTTTTCACTCTTTGGCGGCGTTTTAATAAAATTTGAATTTTGTCACCCAAGGGGGAAATCGAAATTCCCCCTTTTGGCGAATCTTTCCGCCCTTTCTTTTCGCCACACAAGAAAGGGCGTGCCCGTCGCGGCACGAGCGACAAATCTAAAATTTTATTTTTTTTAATCACAAGATTATCATTATGCAAAGTTGTTCATCGTTTAATCTCTCCTATACCGCGCTACTATCGCGTGGTTTTCGTTATACAACAAGAAAATGCTACGCGTTTGCGTAGCATTTTTTGTTTGTATATTCTAACGTTTGCCTTTTTTCTTTTTAATAAAGAAATACCCAACATATCCACCTGCAAGAAGTATTGCAACTATACTTGCAATTAAAATTTCTGTTGTATAATCTTCATCAGATTTCAAATCTTTTTTGGTTTCATCTACTGCACCGATAGTAATATTTGATTCATCCGTTACAACACTTGAAGATATAGAAGCATTTTCTTTATCTTGTTCTTTTGGCGTTGAGGAAGGTTTACTTTCGGTATCTTCTTTTTTTATATATGGGTTATCAACTACTGTAAGTGTAGGCGCATTTGCCATTTTTTTGATAACCGTCTGATAATACTTATGTGCTGGCGAATCCCTATAAACTGTAACTTTACCACTAAGTAATTCAGCTTTTTTTAATTCCTTTTCACCAAGATGATTATTTAAAATACTGTATTTGTAATTACCAAGTGTATCAAATATACGTTCAATTTCAGTTACATTTTCAGTTATTATAAGTTCTTTTAATTGCGCTTTATAAAAAGCATCACGAACAATTTGGGTAACACTATTCGGCATAGTATATGATTTATCCTTTTTACCATCGGGATAACGGATTAACACCGTTTTATTCTTGTTAAAGAGTACTCCATCAACAGAAGAAAAATATTTATTTTTGGGGTCAACTATTATGTTTAGCAACTTTCCCAGCATAGAAAAATTACTACGTTCAACAATCACTTTATCCCCTGCAAGAACTGTCCCTCCTGTTTCAAAATCACCAAGATGACCGGAAGCAGTTATTTTTTCTAATGTTTTCGGTATCGTCAAACTCTCGATTTTATTATCGTACATATTAAATACAGGGAAACCATTCATTCCTTCACCCATATTAGTAGACTGTAAATCAAGTTCCGTTACCGTATAAGTTCCTTCAACCGTTTCAGGGATTACTAAATTAACTTCATCCCCTTTGTAAGCACAAATCGTTGCTGTATTATTCCTTTTATCTAATGTGTAAAACCATGTGCCTTCATTTTTCACACCAACAGTCATTTCTACACCGTCAATAATTTGACCTGCCGAAACATTTAAAGCCGTAGTGGCTAAAATCATTATTAATAATATCGAAATACAAATTTTAAATTTGTTCATAATATCACCTTGCTAAAAAACATTATATTAAACTTGATGTAGAGTACTTTAACACAAGGTCTTTTGTAGTTTGTTGTAAATTACTCCAATTTGTACCTGTTTCTTTAATATAGTATTCTAAACCATCGCAATCACCACCTTTTTGTATTTGCTATTATATTAAAGATAATATAATATATTTTATTGCGATTTGTTATTTCCATTTATTTACAATAATATATTATCATAATTTTATGCGCTTTTCAACCAAAAAATCGGTTACAATTGGTTACAATTTTGTTAAAATTTCACATATATCAATATTAAATTTACTTTTCGAATAAAATATTTCTTTTCCTTTATAGTGTGAAAGAAATCGTTATACAGCACAATTTTGTTTTGTAAGTGAATAAACCCCTACTTTCTAAAAAAATATTTGTAAAATATTTGAAAAAACTCTTCTATTTTTCTTTATAATTTGCTATAATAATTATAATTATATTATAAGGGGTATTTTGATGTTTTTAAAAGTAGACAATCTTAATATAGAATACCTTGACGAGGGTGAGGGTTATCCCGTACTTTTACTGCACGGTTGGGGTGCTTCGTATGATACCTACCGCGGTGTAATAAATACACTTAAAGACCGACACAGGGTGATTGCGCTCAACTTTCCCGGTTGCGGAAATTCGGACACTATGGAAAACCCATGGACGCTCGACGATTACTGCGATTTGGTTTTAAAGTTTATGAAAACTTTAGATATAGAAAACCCAATTATGTTCGGCCATTCCCACGGTGGCAGGGTTACTATGAAAATGGTAGCAGACGGTATGGTTTCTCCCCCTAAAATCGTATTACTTGACTCGGCAGGGCTTATACCCAAAAAGACTTTCCGCCAAAAATGGCGTGCTAAAAGTTTTAAAATCATAAAACGCATTCTTACCCTACCTATTATTAAAAGTTTTTCGGGCGGTCTTTTAGAAAAGGCAAGACGGCACTACGGCTCGACAGATTATAATGCCGCTCCCTTGGTATTAAGACAAACTATGGTTTCACTTGTAAACACAGACCTAAGGGATATTATCCATAAAATCTCTTGCCCGACTTTACTTATCTGGGGTGAAAATGATACTGCAACACCACTTGCAGATGCTAAAATTATAGAAAACCTTATCCCCGACTGCGGTCTTTGTGTTATAAAAGGTACAGGTCACTTCTCATTTTGTGAGCGCCCGTTTGAAGCACACGCTATTATAAACAGTTTTATAAAATAAAAGAGGTTATTTGATGAACATTTACTTAATGCTATCTTTAGTTTTTTCAAGTATTGGCGCACTTTTTGCCCTTACCCGTCAATTCCAGATGTTTCAACAAAATTCTTACTACCCGTCCCGTTATTTCGGATGGCTTAAAACCAGTTTTAATGACGGCTTTTTAGGGTGCGCCCTTGTCTACTTACTTGTATCAGTTTTTTACTTTTTCAAACTAAACCTTGTTTTATGTATAGTAACCTTTTTCATTTTGTGCTACAACATAAAAACTGCAATAACTCTTCAAAAGCGCTCGGTCAAAGGTCTTGTATTTACCGACAGGGTTAAGAGATTGTATCTCGCCGCCGCTTTGCTTTACTTAATACTTATTTTGGTATATGTTTTCTTTGCAAAAAGTCTTGCAGGTCGCATTTCGACTGCAATACTCATTTTGCTATGCTATATCACACCGATCACTACCTTTGCTTTGTGGGGTATCACTTTACCGATTGAGCAGCGCATTAACAAATATTATATCGACGATGCCAAAAAAATCTTGGCTTCCCGCCCCGACCTTACGGTTATTGGTGTTACGGGCAGTTACGGTAAAACCACTACAAAGTTTATTTTAACCCGTATTTTAAGTGAAAAGTTTAATGTGGTTTGCACACCCCACAGCTATAACACACCCATGGGTATTGTTAAAACTATTCGCACAATGTTAAAACCCCAAACCGAAATATTTGTTTGCGAAATGGGTGCCAAGGAAGTTGGCAATATTAAAGAAGACTGCGATATTGCAAGTCCTAAATATGGCATTATAACGTCAGTCGGTCCTCAGCACCTTGAAACATTTAAGTCTATTGAGAACGTATTCTCCACAAAGTTTGAATTAGCAGATGCCGTCAAAGAAAACAACGGTATCACCTTTGTAAACGGTGACAGTAAAGAGATTATAAACCGCATAAACGGTGAATATAAAATTTACGGTACAGATAAAAACTTTGATTTTTACGGTGAAAACCTTTCCTACGGCAGAAACGGCTCACAGTTTACAGTTACGTTGGACGGACAAAAAGTTGATTTCTCCACACGTCTTTTAGGTTTGCACAGTATTATTGATATAATCGGTGCAGTAGCATTGGCACATACATTGGGCGTTTCTATCCCCGATTTGCAGTATGCAGTATCAACACTTAAACCCGCTGAACACCGTCTCGAAATGAAGCCTTTTACAAACGGCTCGTTGCTTATTGACGACGCTTACAACTCCAACCCTGAGGGTTGCCTTGAAGCAGTAAGAGTGCTCGGCTCGTTTGACGGTATGAAAAAGGTTATTGTAACCCCCGGCCTTGTAGAACTGGGTGAAAAAGAATACGAGTGCAACTACGCTTTGGGCCAAGAAGCCGCAAAGAATTGTGACGTAATTATCCTTGTCGGCACAAACCGTTCCAAACCGATGGCAGACGCTGTACGTGACAGTGATTTCAATCAAGATAACCTTTATATCGCAGCAAGTTTCAAAGAAGCGATGGATATTTATTCACGCTTTGCCGATAGCGACACCGCTGTTCTTTTTGAAAACGACCTGCCCGATAACTACTTATATTAAGGAGAATTATTATGAAAATAAATGTTGCAGTTTTTTACGGTTGCCGTTCGGTAGAACACGAAGTTTCTATAATCTCGGCAGTTCAGGCAATGCGTTCCATCAACCGCCAAAAGTATGACGTTACTCCCGTTTACGTTGATAAGAACGGCGAAATGTTTACAGGCGAAAAACTTTTTGATATAGAAAACTACCAAAATCTGCCCGAACTTATTAAAACCTGCCGTAAGGTGTATTTTGCACGTCAGGGTGACAAGGTTTTGATGAAATCGGCAGAACAAAAGCTTTTCGGCAAACAAAAGGACGTATCGGTTGACGTGGCTTTTCCCGTGGTACACGGCACAAACTGCGAAGATGGCACTATTCAAGGCCTTTTCGAATTTTTAAATCTTCCTTACGTTGGTTGCGATATTGTGTCTTCCGCCGTTGGTATGGATAAAGCCGTTTTCAAAGACGTACTTAAAAACGCAGGTCTTCCCGTGCTTGACTGTATCTGCCTTGGCGCTAAGGAATATATGGCAAACAAACAGGATTATGCAAAACAAATAAGCGAAAAAATTGGTTTTCCGCTTATTGTAAAACCAGTAAACTTAGGGTCGAGCGTAGGTATTACCAAAGTTAATTCCGAAAAAGAACTTGATAGCGCTATAAGCCTTGCATTTTCATTTGCCGACCGCATTTTAGTAGAACACGCTATTACAAAACTTCGTGAAATCAACTGCTCTGTTGTGGGCGACTATGACAATCAGGAAGCAAGTGTTTGTGAAGAGCCTATCGCCAACGACGAAATTTTATCCTACGAAGATAAATATATGGGTAACAGTAAAAATTCAGGCGGAAACAAGGGTATGGCTTCCCTTGGCAGAAAAATCCCTGCCGACCTGACAAAAGATAAGGAAAAAGAAATCAGAGAACTCGCCTGTAAGATATTTAAAGCAATCGGCGCTAACGGTGTTGTACGTATCGACTTTATGATTGATGAATCAACCGATACCGTATACGCTAATGAAATCAATACTATCCCCGGTTCGCTGGCTTTCTATTTGTGGGAGGCTACGGGCGTTAAATATACCGCACTTATCGATAAACTTATCGACCTTGCATTTAAAAGAGCGCGTGTACGTGAAAATATAACCTACACAATCAAGACCAATATCCTTTCAGGTGTTTCTTTCAGCTCAAAAGGTTCAAAAGGGGCTAAGATGTAATGACTTCGCTTTTAGTACGCCTATTTGTTAAAAACCGTGATGACGTAAAAGATAACGCGGTCCGTGCTTCTTACGGTAACTTAGGCAGTTTTGTGGGAATCTTTTGTAATCTGCTTTTGTGTGCGCTTAAAATCAGTATAGGCTATATTACCGGCAGTATTTCAATTACTGCGGACGGTCTTAACAACCTTTCGGATATGGGTTCTTCGGTCGTTACAATGATAGGTTTTAAACTTTCCAATAAACCTGCCGATAGCGACCACCCATTCGGTCACGGCAGAATGGAATATATGTCTGCCTTTATCGTTTCGGTGCTGATACTGCTTGTCGGTTTCGAACTTATGAAATCATCAGCAAGTGCTCTTTGGAACAATTCCCCCTCGCCGACATATTCTATTGTTTCTATCGTTATATTGGCAGTATCGGTTATAATCAAATTCTGGTTATTCCTTTTCAACCGTAAAATCGGCAAGAAGATTGATTCCGACTCACTTATTGCTACCGCGCAAGATTCACTTAACGATATGGTTGCTACCGTTGTAATTCTTATAGCGGCAGTTATTTCTTATTTTGTAACTCTCCCCTTTAATCTCGATGCTATTTTAGGTATCGCCGTGGCAATTTTCATACTCATTTCGGGTATTGGTGTTGCCAAATCAACACTTGATAATATTTTAGGCAAACCGCCCGAAAAACAACTTATCGAGGATATTAAAAATACCATTTTATCCTTTGACGAGTTTGTCGGTATTCACGACCTTATCGTGCACAACTACGGCCCTGGCAGACAGTTCGCTTCGGTTCACGTAGAAGTACCGCAGGATATTGATATTGTAAAATGCCACGAACAAATAGACATTTGTGAAAAATTGGTGAACGAAAGACTTAATATCCAACTGGTAATTCACATGGACCCGATTGATGTAGATAATCAAAGTATTGCCGCCGCTAAAACTGATTTGTGCAATATTTTAAATGATATCGACCCAAAACTTTCTTTGCACGATTTTCGTATGACTCCCGAGTGCGACACACTCACAAATCTGATTTTTGACGTTGTGGTTCCGTCAAGTTGTAAAATTGAACATAACGAACTCAACCGTCAAATTACACAAAAAGCAAAAGAGTGTAACCCCACCTACCGTTGCGTAATCACTTTTGATAACGATTTCACAGGTGAATAAAAATAACAAAAGCCGTGATTTCACGGCTTTTTATTTATCGGTTCTTTCCTAAACCATTGACAAATAGCCTTTTGATTAAAAAAACCTCTGCTCGTAAGCAGAGGTTTTTAAAATTAAATCTATTATTAGATTTCAGCGAAGTACTTAATGGTGCGAACCATTTGGCTTGTGTAGCTGTTTTCATTGTCATACCAAGAAACAACCTGTACTTCATAAAGGTCATCAGCAACCTTAGATACCATTGTCTGAGTAGCATCAAACAAAGAACCGTAACGCATACCAATAACGTCAGAAGAAACGATTTGGTCCTCGTTATAACCGAAAGATTCACAAGCAGCAGCCTTCATAGCAGCGTTGATGCCTTCTTTAGTAACATCTGTACCCTTAACAACAGCGGTAAGGATGGTGGTAGAACCGGTCGGAACGGGAACACGTTGAGCAGAACCGATAAGTTTGCCGTTGAGTTCAGGAATTACAAGACCGATAGCCTTAGCAGCACCTGTGCTGTTAGGAACGATGTTAGCAGCGCCAGCGCGTGCACGGCGAAGGTCACCCTTTCTGTGAGGACCGTCAAGAATCATCTGGTCACCGGTGTAAGCGTGGATAGTGCTCATGATACCGCTCTGAATAGCAGCATAATCGTTAAGAGCCTTAGCCATAGGAGCTAAGCAGTTAGTGGTGCAAGAAGCAGCAGAAATAATGTTGTCTTCTTTAGTAAGAGTATTTTCGTTTACGCTGTATACGATGGTGGGAAGGTCGTTACCTGCGGGAGCAGAAATAACAACTTTCTTAGCACCTGCATCAATATGAGCCTGGCTCTTTTCTTTAGAGCAGTAGAAACCGGTGCATTCGAGAACTACGTCAACACCGAGTTCGCCCCAAGGAAGGTCCTTAGCGTCTTTTTCAGCATAGATTTTGAGAGTTTTGCCATCTACAGTGATGGTACCAGCTTCGTCATCAGCAGCAACAGTGTGAAGATTTTCACCAATGTAACCGCAGTAGCCGCCCTGTGCTGTGTCATACTTTAAAAGGTTAGCAAGCATAGAGGGTTTTGTAAGGTCGTTGATAGCTACTACATCGTAACCTTCAGCGCCGAACATCTGACGAAATGCGAGACGACCGATACGGCCGAATCCGTTAATTGCAACTTTAACCATGGGAATATACCTCCAAAAAATTTTTACCTTACTATTTTACTCTATTTTGATGCGTATTTCAAGTGCTTTGTTAATTTTTTATCAATTTTTTTAATTTTTATATAAAATGGCATAATAATATAGTATTTAGGGGGTCAAATATGTGATAGTTTTGCCAAATTCATTTGAGCGTTATCTCGCTTCGCTTCGTATTTTTGTTTCGCTTTCGGTTTTAAAGCACGGTTTAAATCCAAAACACCTGAAAATGCTAAAAAAAATCACGATAGCCGAGGCTTTTTATAATAAAAACAACACACAAAATGTGGATATTTATAAACTTTGCAAAAATCTTTTAAGCGCCGTAAAATCTGTAAAGCCTACATTTAGTTTTCATATTTCCGCTTCTAAAACCCACCGAATAAACAAAATGCTTTTTTCAATTGTTTTAATTGTCATGGCAAAGTATTCTGATAACTGTGAAATAAAAGCAGAAAATGACTATATTATTATAGAATCTAACACTCCGTTAAAACCGCTTTCCCCTTTACTTTCGGCTTTGAATGGATACGGTTTCTTTGACCTCAAGCATAACCGTTCTCTTTTTGTACTCTCTGCACCCAAAACCAATAAACCGCCCATATATAGCGAAAGCGAATGGGAATATATTTTCGACAAATTTTCGATTGTAAATATATTTTTTGAAAAGATTAAATTTAATTAGCAGTCTTCCTTTTCTATTACGTCACAAATGAGACGATATATTATCTATGATTTCAATCTGTACAAAATCACCCTTTTATTAAATTTCGTACCCATATACCCTTTTTAATAAGTACAAAGCCTACAACACATTTAACAAATTCTAAAGACTGAACAAGTATATATAGCGGTAAAATCGGTAAATCGGTAAAGTTTGCAAGGATGTACGCAAAAGGTACTGCTACTACCCAAGTAAAAGCGCTATCGAAGAGAAATGTAACCCCTGTTCTGCCACCTGAACGGATAGTAAAATAGCAGTTATGAGCAAAAGCATATATTGGCATTAAAGCCGCTACAACAAACAAAAATTCGGTAGCCATAAACTTAACGGTAAATTCAGTGTTATAAATTTCAGGGATAAACGGAGCAGAAACTGCCATTGCACCGCCCATCACGGCACAGGTTGCTACCGCCAAGGCAATAAGTTTCCATGCAGAATCTTTAGCATCTTTTATTTCATTAGCACCCAAATGCTGACCAACAATTATAGCAACCGCATTACCCATTGTAAGAAAAACAACGTTAAACAAATTATTTACCGTATTTGAAATATTAAGTGCTGCCACAACATTAAGTCCACGCACCGAATAGCATTGAAGCATCACTGCCATACCGGCAGACCATAAAAATTCGTTAATAAGTAACGGAGTACCTTTTCTAAGTATATCCTCGCAAAGCGCTTTAGGTACATAAATATTTCTATATGCACCCTTTATAAATTCGTACTTGTTGCGCTTTATAAAGGTTGCAATCATAATAATTCCTGTTTCAACAAAACGTGATAAAACCGTGGCGATTGCAGCTCCCGTAACACCTAATTTTGGGAAACCTAACTTGCCGAAAATAAGGAAATAATTAAATACTAGATTTACCAAAATTGCAGTAACACTCGCAATCATAGGTAATTTGGTTTCACCTATTTCACGAAGTGTGCTGGAATATACCTGTGATACGGCAAAAGGCAAAAGACCTATAAGCATCACTTTTAAATATTTTGTAGCATATCCCATAGTTGCTAATGCCTCTGCCTTGGTTGTTCCTTCTGCCAAATACATTGAAATAAGAGAATCTGAAAACGGTATGAACACACAAAATGCAAGTAAAAACATAAGTACCGCTATGACCATTTTGATACGAAAACAGTAACGCACACCGACATTATCTTTTGCTCCCGCATATTGTGCCGAAAAAATACCGGCACCCGCAAGTCCGCCAAATATACAAAGACTGAACACAAAAATCAACTGGTTTACAATTGCAACTGCCGACATTTGCAAAGTTCCTACGCGTCCAACCATAACATTATCCAAAAGCGTCACTATATTTGTAACTAAGTTTTGAATAAGCATTGGTAACATTATAGCAATAACACGATTATAAAAACCACGTGTTCCGATAAGTTTGTTTTTTAATTTAGAAATTTGCATTTTACTCTCCTATATATCTAACTTCAAGATAGAATAAATTCTTGAAAAAATAATAAAAATTCATAATCCGTTTTTGCCAAACTACTATAACACAATTCTATATATTTGTAAACCCTTTTAACATGAAAAAAGACGGGAAAACCCGTCTTTAACCTTGATTTTTTACAATACCATAGCATTCATACAAAATATGTAAACTATTATACCGCCCACACACATAGAAAGCAGTATTATAGATATGATTGTCGCGGCCAAATCAACCTTTTCACTTTTAACATATTGGCGTAGTTTTTTAAGACGTTTAAGCAAAAAATAAGTAAATATTACCAAAACAACCATCATAACAGCCAATAATATAATTGAAAAATCAAAAATAGTTTTACTTTGAGGTAAAAACTTGGTTAATAACATCACTTTTCACCCATTTTTTATACTATAAGACCATTATAACACAAAAAAACAGAGATAGCAAGAACTATCTCTGTAAATTACACATTGGGCTCACACCCTGAAAACTGAACAAGTAACGCGTGAGGATGAAAAATAGGTCAAGCCCTCGGTCTATTAGTACTGCCTAGCACACATGTCGCCATGCTTACACTTGCAGCCTATCAACCCGGTAGTCTTCCGGGGACCTTACTAACTTTGTGTTATGGGATATCTTATCTTGAGGTTGGCTTCACGCTTAGATGCTTTCAGCGTTTATCCAATCCGCACATAGCTGCCCGGCCATG
>JAZSNT010000024.1:0-8397 GCA_045536525.1 Acutalibacteraceae bacterium | reverse complement strand
CGAGTATGGACAAAGGAACAAAAATTAGAAATTATAGGCAAATATTTAAACGAACATATTTCGGCAGGAACACTTAGCAAAGAATACGATGCGGACAAAAACATGATTTGTCGTTGGATAAGGAATTATGGCAAAAATGGCAATTAGGCAGTTTATATGCCGAAGATTAACAGCCCACTAACAAGTGGGCTGTTTTTTATACCGGTCATTAAAACAAGGAAGATAAAAAATCGTGCGGTCCGGCATAGGTCAAATCTTGCATTTCGGTAACGTGAGTGCTTTTCCGACTATAAAATTTTGTTAATCCATTAAAATTTCCCTTATACAAAGAGAACCGTTTTCATATTTATTTACTCTTTATATATTCATCAATCGCCTTTGCGGCGGTTTTTCCTGCACCCATAGCAAGAATTACTGTTGCGGCGCCTGTCACGGCATCACCGCCTGCATAAACGGCATTACGTGATGTCAAACCGTCTTCATTTACCACAATTCCACCCCAACGGTTTACTTCAAGTCCGTCGGTGGTATCTTTAATAAGAGGATTAGGCGACGTACCGATAGACATAATAACACAATCGGCATCTACCACAAAATCGCTATTGGGTACGCTTACGGGTCTTGCTCTGCCCGATTCGTCGGGTTCGCTCAATTCCATACGTTCGCATATAATACCGTCTACCCAACCGTCTTTTGCCTTTATTTCAAGCGGATTGGTAAGGAATTTAAACTCTATTCCCTCTTCCATTGCATGTTCCACTTCTTCCCGACGGGCAGGAAGTTCTTTTTCGGTACGGCGGTAAACCACTGCAACGTCTGCACCAAGTCTTTTTGCGGTACGGGCGGCATCCATAGCAACGTTACCACCACCCACAACAACCGTCTTTTTTGTTTGCATAACGGGTGTAGCGCTATCGTTTTTATATGCTTTCATAAGATTATTACGGGTTAAAAACTCATTCGCTGAATAAACACCGCAAAGCGCTTCGCCCTTAATTCCCATAAAGCGTGGAAGACCTGCGCCCGAGCCGATAAACACCGCCTCAAAACCGTCTTCAAACAACTCATCAATCGTAATTGTTTTACCAATTACAACGTTGGTCTTTATTTCTACACCAAATGCCTTTAAGGTGTCAACTTCCTTTTGTACAACCGCCTTTGGCAAACGAAATTCGGGTATACCGTAAACCAAAACACCGCCTGCAAGGTGTAGCGCTTCAAAAACGGTCACGCTGTAACCGAGTTTTGCCAAATCACCCGCACATGTAAGACCCGAGGGACCTGAACCTACAACAGCCACCTTATGACCGTTGCTTTGTGGTTTATCCACGTTTTCGGTATTATGAGCATTGTGCCAATCAGCAACAAAACGTTCAAGTCGACCGATACCGACGCTATCCCCCTTTATGCCGCGAACACACTTGGCTTCGCATTGGGTTTCCTGCGGACAAACACGACCGCAAACCGCAGGAAGACTTGAAGATTTAGAAATCACCTGATATGCGCCCTCAAAGTCGCCCTCTTTAATTTTAGCAATAAACTCAGGTATGTAGATATTCACAGGGCAACCCGAAACGCAAGGCATATTTTTACATTCAAGGCAACGAAGCGCCTCGTTAATAGCGGTTTCTTCGCTGTAACCAAGTGCTACTTCGTTAAAATTAGTGGCACGGATAACAGCGTCCTGTGTCGGCATTTCGTTTCTTTTAAGTGACATATTATGAGCCATTATTCCACACCTTTCTTAAACAAATTGCAAGTATCTTCATAAGCGTGACGTTCGAAATCTTTATACGCAGAACTACGGCTCATTGCTTCATCAAAATCCACCAAAAAACCGTCAAAATCAGGACCATCAACACAAGCAAACTTGGTTTTGCCGCCAACTGTAAGTCTGCAACCGCCGCACATACCCGTGCCGTCAATCATAACGGGGTTCATGGAAACAGTAGTCTTAACACCGAAAGGCTTTGTAGTAGCAACCACAAATTTCATCATAATAAGCGGACCAATGGCAATTACTTCATCATAAACTTCGCCGTTTTCAAGCGCAGTTTTAAGCGGTGCGGTAACAACACCCTGCGTACCGTAAGAACCATCATCAGTCATTATTTCAAGGCTTTTTGAAGCGGCACGGAACTCGTCTTCCAAAATAACCAAATCCTTATTTCGAAAACCGATTATAGAGTGCACTTCACAACCTTGTTCATAAAGTTTTTGTGCCACCGGAAGCGCGATAGCGCAACCTACACCGCCACCTACAACGCAAACCTTTTTTCTGCCTTCGGTTTCGGTAGCTTTACCTAACGGACCTACAAAATCGGCGATATAATCGCCCTCATCCTTTTGATTTAATTTATAAGTTGTAGCGCCAACAACCTGAAAAATAATACGCACACTGCCTTTTTGACGGTCAAAACCTGCAACGGTAAGCGGTATACGCTCACCGTCATCATCAACACGCAAAATGATAAACTGCCCCGCCTGTGCTTTTTTAGCTACAAGCGGTGCTTCTATATCCATCTGGGTAACAGTTGGATTTAAAACCTTTTTTGCTAAAATTTTATACATTTAAGTCTCCTTTGCTAAATTAACAGAGCAAACGGTAAGCAAATTACCGTTTACTTTAAATTCAATATGATATTGTGCATATTCGAAAGCATATAACCGTTCATCATCGTGATAATGAGGTCTGGGGTCGCTTTGTAAAATAGCGATAATATTTTCTAAATCTTCTGTATTTATTTTTTCTTTAATACCATCCAAAAATTCGACCGTCAGCCTGTCTTCCAAAACTTCATCTGCAAAACCGCCGACTGCATCGGGGTGGCTGTCGGTAAATGCAAGATAGGGCTTTATATCATAAATCGGGGTATTATCAAGTAAATCTGCACCCGAAACGATAATAACCGTACCGCACATACCGTCACGGCAAATCTCATCAATTTTTACACTTGAAAGACCAATCGGGTTTGGTCTGTTAGGGGAACGTGTAGCAAACACGCCCACACGTTTATTCCCACCAAGTCGTGGGGGTCTTACTGTTGGAGAAAACTCTACGCTCTTATTAGCCGAAAAACCCCATATAAGCCACAAATGAGAAAATTCTTCAAGCCCCCTTAGCGCACTTTCGTCACGGTATTCAGGCTCGAAAACAATTTTCCCTTTTGTGTTTATAAGTCCGCTTTGACGCGGTATGCCGAACTTATTAGAAAAGTCGGTTTTTATACGTGCTATAACCTTTAATTTATCCATTATAAATCTTTAATAATTTCATCCCATTCTTCTTCGGTAATATTGCGGTCATCCTCCACTTTACCGTAAGCAGAATAGAGATTTTCAAGTATTTTATTGTATGTTTTACGTATTTTCAGGTGTGCTCTGACTGCAATAACGGTAAGTACCAAAGTACAGATAAACACCAAGCAAAGCGGTGCTAGATGAGCATAGTAAAATTTACCAACCAAATCCCCTACCTCATCTACCAAAATATTAGATAGCGACAGCAATATACCTGTAGCCGATGCGGCATTTAATAAAAGCGCTGTAAAATGAGTCCACAAATGCTTTTTAAAATGCAAAACAACCGTGGCGACAATAAGTAAAACACTTAAAGTGATAACGGTATATATTACGTTATTATCAATAGAAAGTGTCTCAAAAGCAAAATGCCCGTAAATCAAAATCAAATTAACACCCAAAGTGAAAATAAGCGCTAAAAAGTATAAAGCCTTAATCCTGCGGTAAGACGGACTGTCAACCGTTGCATATACTATATTCTTTTTACTTTCATAAGCATGTACTTTTTCGAGTACATTTTCATACATTTTCATAACAATTTCTCCGACGCATTTTTTAGCATTATAACACTTTTTCAAGGCTTTATCAAGACTTATAATAAATATATCTTGAATTATATAATATAAAATGTTAAAATGATAGTAAATTTCGAGCAAATAATTGCAATTTCTAAGGGGCAAAATTTATGGCAAAATTAAACATAGTTATGGTAGAACCCGAAATACCGCAAAACACGGGTAACGTAGCACGTACCTGCGCCGCAACGGGTGCGCGTCTTCACCTTGTAGGTCCTATGGGTTTTAAGATTGACGATAAAAAATTAAAACGTGCCGGACTTGATTATTGGCATTATCTTGACATTACTTACTACAACAATATTAACGAATTTTTTGAAAAAAACAAGGGCGAGTTTTTCTACTTTACAACCAAGGGCAGACACACCCACAGCGACGTAGAATATCCTGACAACTGTTACCTGCTTTTCGGCAAGGAAACAAAAGGCCTCCCCGAAGAATTGCTTATCAAAAATCCCGACCGTTGCGTACGTATTCCTATGCAGGGAGAAATCCGCAGTTTAAACCTTTCAAACTCTATTGCCATAGCCGTTTACGAGGCTTTGCGCCAATGGGATTACCCTGAACTTGAAAATTTGGGTCAATTGCATAATTATAGGTGGGAAGAGCTTTGATATTTCTACAATTATTTTTAAAAAAATAATTGAAAAAATATAAAAATGTGGTACAATAGTAATTGTAAAAAATTTAACAAACTTTGAAAGGATGTTACTTATGAACGCACTTAACAAAAAAACCGTTGACGATATCAACGTAAAAGGAAAAAAGGTACTCGTTCGTTGCGACTTTAACGTTCCGCTCAAAAACGGCGTTATCACCGACGAAAACCGTATCAATGCTGCTCTCCCCACAATTAAGAAATTGATTGAAGACGGCGGTAAAGTTATCCTTTGTTCTCACCTCGGCAAACCGAAGGGCGAACCCAAGCCTGAACTTTCTTTGGCTCCCGTTGCAAAGGCTCTTTCCGAAAAACTCGGCAAAGAAGTTGTTTTCGCAGCTGACGACAACGTAGTAGGCGAAAATGCTAAGGCTGCTGTTGCTGAAATGAAAGACGGCGACGTTGTATTGCTCCAAAACACCCGTTACCGTGCAGAAGAAACCAAGAACGGCGAAGCTTTCTCGGCTGAACTCGGTTCTTTGGCAGATGTTTTTGTAAACGATGCTTTCGGTACTGCTCACAGAGCACACTGCTCTACCGTAGGTGTAGTATCTCACGTTAAAGAAGCTGCCGCAGGTTACCTCATCGGTAAAGAACTTAAATACCTCGGCAACGCTGTTGAAACTCCTGTACGTCCTTTCGTTTGCATTTTGGGCGGTGCTAAGGTTGACAGCAAACTCCCCGTTATTGAAAATCTTTTAACCAAGGCTGATACTCTTATCATTGGTGGCGGTATGGCTTATACTTTCTTGGCAGCTAAGGGCTACGGCGTTGGTACTTCACTTATCGACGAAACCAAGATTGACTACTGCCGTGATATGATGAAGAAAGCAGAAGAAAAGGGCGTTAAGATTCTTCTCCCCATCGACTGCACTATCACCAAAGAATTCCCCGACCCGATTGATGCGCCTATCGAAATCACTAACGTTGATGCAGACAAAATCCCTGCTGATATGATGAGCCTTGACATCGGCGAAAAGACTGCCGAACTTTATGCTACCGAAGTTAAAAACGCTAAGACTGTTGTTTGGAACGGACCTATGGGCGTTTTCGAAAACCCGATTTTAGCAAAAGGTACAATCGCAGTTGCTAAGAGCCTTGCAGAAACCGATGCTGTTACAGTAATCGGTGGTGGCGACTCTGCTGCCGCTGTAAATACCTTAGGCTTCGGCGACAAGATGACCCACATCTCAACAGGTGGCGGTGCTTCTCTTGAATTCCTCGAAGGTAAAGAACTTCCCGGTATCGCAGCACTCAACGATAAATAATATTGAATTTAATGGGGGAGGCTTCACTGCCTCCCCTGCCATTGTATTTTAAAGGAGAATAAAAATGGATAAGACAAAGAGAAATGCAGTTATCGCTGGTAACTGGAAAATGAACAAAACCCCCGCTGAAACTACCGCACTCATCAACGAAATGAAACCTTTGGTTGCAGATGCTGATTGCAAAGTTGTACTTTGCGTACCTTTCATCGACATCCCTGCCGCTGTTGAAGCTGCAAAGGGTTCTAATATTGAAATCGGTGCTGAAAACGTTCACTTTAAAGCATCAGGTGCTTACACAGGTGAAATTTCTGCTCAAATGCTCGTAGAATCAGGCGTTAAATACGTTGTTATCGGTCATAGTGAAAGAAGACAATACTTCGGTGAAACCGACCAGACTGTAAATCTTCGCACACTCGCGGCTATTGAAGCGGGTCTTACCGCTATTGTTTGCGTTGGCGAAACTTTGGAACAAAGAGAACTCGGCTACACCGAAACTCTCCTTAAATTCCAGACCAAGATGGCTCTTACAAACGTAAAAGCAGAAGACCTCAATAAAATTATTATCGCTTACGAACCCGTTTGGGCTATCGGCACAGGTGTTACCGCTACTGCCGAACAAGCTGACGAAGGTAACGGCTTCGTACGTGAAGCAATCGCCGAAGTTTACGGTAAAGACGTTGCAGATACCGTTACAATTCAGTACGGCGGTTCTATGAACGCTAAAAACGCTGACGAATTGGTTGCTAAAATCAACGTTGACGGCGGTCTTATCGGCGGCGCTTCTTTGAAAGCAGAAGATTTCTCTGTAATCGTAAAAGCTGCAAGCAAATAATTTACATTGTAGGGACTGGCCTCCCTCGAGGACGTCGGTCCCTACACTATGTCAATTAACAGGAGATTTATTTTATGAAAAAACCCGTTGTTTTATGTATAATGGACGGTTTTGGTATTCGTAAAACCAAAGACGGTAACGCGATACTCAACGCCGCTACACCTAACCTTACAAAACTTTTTGCCGAAAACCCGTTCACCACTATTGGCGCTTCAGGTCTTGACGTTGGTCTTCCCGACGGTCAAATGGGCAATAGCGAAGTAGGTCACACCAATATCGGCGCAGGCCGTGTTGTTTATCAGATGCTCGTCAAGATTTCTAAGTCCATAAAGGACGGCAAATTCTTCGAAATAGAAGCTATGAAAAACGCTATGGAAAACTGCGTTAAAAACGATAACGCACTTCATATGATTGGTCTATTGTCGGACGGCGGTGTTCACAGCCATATCGAACACCTTTACGGCATTTTGGAAATGGCTAAAAAATACGGTCTTACAAAGGTTTACGTACACTGCCTTATGGACGGCCGTGACGTTTCCACTACCTCAGGCGCAGGTTTTATAAGAGATTTGGAAGCCAAAATGGCAGAACTAGGCGTAGGTAAGGTTGCATCTGTTATGGGCAGATATTATGCTATGGACCGTGACTTTGCTTGGGACCGTGTAGAAAAAGGTTATGCTGCTATGGTTTACGGCGAAGGTATCCAAGCAAATGATGCCGCAAAAGCAGTTGAAGAATCTTACGAAAACGGCGTAACTGATGAATTTATTATCCCCACCGTCGTTTGCAAAGACGGTATGATTAAGGCTAACGACAGCGTTATTTCTTTCAACTTCCGCCCCGACAGAGCAAGACAGTTCACACGTGCTTTTGTTGACCCCGATTTCAACGGTTTTGAAAGAAAACTCGGCTACTTCCCTCTCACCTACGTATGTATGACACAATACGACGAAACTATGCCAAACGTTAGCGTTGCATTCCCACCTGAAGAACTTAAAATGACTTTTGGTGAATATCTTGCAAGTAAGAATATGACACAACTTCGTATTGCAGAAACCCAAAAGTATGCTCACGTAACATTTTTCTTTAACGGCGGCGAAGAAAAGACTTTTGAGGGCGAAGACAGAATTCTTATTCAGTCGCCCGACGTTCCCACTTTCGACCTTATGCCTGAAATGAGCGCATACCCCGTTTGCGATGCGGTATGTGAGCAAATTCTTTCGGGTAAGTATGATGCAGTTATCTTGAACTTCGCAAACTGCGATATGGTAGGTCACACCGGTATTTTCGATGCCGCAGTAAAAGCAGTTGAAGCAGTTGACACCTGTGTAGGCCGTGTAGTTGAAGCCACACGTAAAATGGATGGTGTTGTATTTATTACTGCCGACCACGGCAATGCCGACACTATGGTGGGTGAAGACGGTAACCCCTTTACTCCCCACACTACAAACCCCGTTCCTTTCTGTGTTGTAGGTTATGATTGTGAACTTAGAAACGGCGGCAGACTTGCCGATATAATCCCCTCTATGCTCACAGTTTTAGGTCTTCCGAAACCCAGTGAAATGGATGGCGAATCTTTAATTAAATAATCAAATAATTAAATATCACAAAACAGCAGTCCTGTTTGGACTGCACCAAATTGTGCAGACAGTACAAAAACAGCCTAAATGGTAGAATTTATTAAAATTTAAGCAATGAACTGACTTCGCTTTTCAAGTGGAGTCAGTTTTGTTTTCAGTTGGATGCGCTGATGATTATAGAAAT
>JAZSNT010000035.1:0-18139 GCA_045536525.1 Acutalibacteraceae bacterium | reverse complement strand
GTCAATGGAAGAAGTGGCTTCGTCCAAAATCAGCATTGGCGGCAAACAGAGCATCAGCCGGGCAATACAAAGAAGCTGTTTTTGACCCTGGGAAATGTCGCCGCCCAACTCACCCAGTACAGTATCGTAGCCCTTGGGCAGGCGCTTAACAAAACTGTGAATTTTCGCCTTTTTTGCCGCTTCTACGATTTCTTCCTCGGAGGCCTCCGGGCGACCCATTGCAATATTCTCCCGGATGGTGGCATTTTTCAGCCAAGTGTCCTGCAGAACCATCCCCACACAGCTTCGCAGATCCTGCCGGGACATTTCTTGGGTATCGACACCGTCGATGTAGATACGACCTTGATCCGGGTCGTAAAAACGCATCAAAAGATTTATAACCGTGGTTTTACCTGCTCCCGTAGGACCGACAATGGCAACCGTTTGTCCCGATTGTGCCGTCATATTCACATCTTTAAGTATTATCTTTTCAGGGGTATAGCCAAACGAAATATCGCAAAGTTCTACCTCCCCTCGAACGTTTGAAAGCGGAACAGTATCTTTTACGTCTTGCGGTTCAGGTTCTTCATCTAAAATACGGAAAACTCGTTCTGCCGCAGAAAAAGCCGATTGAAATTCGTGCAAAATATTGGAAAATTCATTTATAGGTCCTGCAAATTTGCGAGAATACTGTACAAACTGTGCCACACCGCCAAGCGTAATAAAAAATGCCGAGCCCGAAAGGAAAGTACCGTCTTTTGAGTACATATAAAGTATACCGCCCAAAATCGCAACCAGAGCGATTGAAATATTATTGATAAGATTTATAGACGGAAAAAGCAAGGTGGCACTATATTCTGCATTATAATACGCATCCATGGCATCTTTATTGTATGCATTAAATCGGTCGGATATAACGTCTTGTCTTCCGTATGCCTCTATACTTCTGGCACCCGACAACATTTCTTCGGCATAACCGTTCAGTTCGCCGTATTTTTTAGAACGCAATCTGAAAAGCGGACGCACTTTTTTAGAACGGTAACGGGTAAAAAATATTGCCGCAGGTACGGTTACCACGAAAATAATAAGCATTGGTTTTGAAATTTGCCACATAAATACAAGTGAGCCGATAACAGTATAAACACTTGTCATAACCTGCACCAAATCGTGAGAAAGCGTACTGTTTATAGTATCAACGTCATAAGAAATATGACTGATTATATCACCTGTTGCATGGGTATCGAAATAACCGACAGGCAACGTGTTTAACTTTTCAAAAACTTGTTTACGCATTTTATAAATGATTTTTTGGCTTAAATTTATCATTATCACCGCAATCACATACGAAAGAATAGCCGAAAGCGCATAACATACTATCATTTTTATAACGTTTTCCCACACAAGCGGAAAATCCACTCCGTCCTTGCTTTCAATAGCATCAATAGCCATACCCGAATAGCGAGGACCCAAGAGTGCCAACTGATTTGAAAGCAAAATAAAAATAATCGCAGGGATAAACAAATGCCATTGTTCAATTACGTACATACCGAGTCTTAGGAAAATACCTTTTTTCTTATTCAACAAAAGCACCTCCCATTTGCGATTCACTGATTTCACGGTATTCTTTACATTCTTCAAGCAACTGTTCGTGCTTTCCTTTACCTATAATTTCACCGTCTTCAAGCACTAAAATCAAGTCGCAATCCTTTACCGTACTTATTCTTTGAGCCACGTTTATAACCGTTGTGCCTGCCATTTCCGTTTTTATTGCCTTGCGCAGATTCGCGGCAGTTTTATAGTCGAGCGCCGAAGAGGAATCGTCTAAAATAAGTATTGGCGGATTTGCCGCTACGGCACGTGCTATCAAAAGCCTTTGTCTTTGTCCGCCCGACACGTTTGTACCGAAAGAAGAAAGCATTTTATCATAACCTTCGGGCAGAGCAGTTATAAATTCTTCTGCTTGTGCAATCCGCACCGCACGGTCTATTTGCTGTTGTGATAGTTCCCTGCCAAAACATATATTTTCCCTTATCGTATCGGCATAGACAAAACCGTTATGCAAAGAAGCGCCAAAAAGCGAAGTGAGTTCTTCTCTGGTATAGGAAGTAATTTTTCTGCCCAGCAAGGTTATTTCGCCCGAATCGGTTTCATAAAACCTTAAAAGCAGTTTTATAAGGGTGGATTTTCCGCTTCCCGTAGCACCGATTATACCAAGACTCTGACCCTTTTTAAGAGAAAAACTGATATTTTTAAGATTTGGTTTTTTACCAAGATAAGAAAAACTGACATTTTTGAAATTTATGTAACCATCATTCTTTAAAGTTTTATCTTCATCCACAAAATAACGGTCAGGTGTCATTAAAACCTCGGTAATTCGCTTGGCAGAAGCGGCGCATTTCGTATACATTACAAATATACGGGAAATACACATCATAGCCATAGAAATCAAAGTGAAATACTGCATAAAAGCAATAACTGTCGCAGTAGAAGATTGACCCTTTGATACGCAGATTGCCGCAACATTAACCACACCGGCAATACCTGAATTCATAATAAAGGTCATAAACGGGTGAGCCGCACTTGTAACTATACCTGCCTTGCGTTCTTTTTTGGAAAGCGTCGAATTTACCATGTCATAACGACGATTTTCATAATCATTTTTAGAAAGCGCCTTGATAACACGGATACCCTGTGCGTCCTCACGCACTACCCTTACCATCTCATCAATAGATTTTTGCACTCCAACGTAAAGCGGAACGCCTTTTTTAGAAATTCCGTAAACCACCACAAAAATAAATGGTAAGGTTGCTATCATTACCAATGCCAACATTTTATCCATTAAAAGTGTAATGGAAATACCGCCTATAAGTAAAATCGGTGCTCTGACGCCCATTCTCTGCATCATACCGATAAAATTGTGTACGTTGTACGTATCGGTAGTAATTCTCGATTCCAACGATGGAATAGTAAATTCGTCAGTATCACGTGACGAAAGATAAAGAGTCTTTTTAAATAAATCTTCACGCATTTTAAGTGAAAATTTGGTGGTAACCCCTGCTGCAATACGGTTAGCAATAATGTTGCTGATACACGCAATAAAAGCACAAATCACCATAATGACACCGTAGAAAACAATGCTTGAAACCTCAGCCGTTCTTATAACTTTATCGAGTATATGCGTTAAAATATAAGGCAACAAAAGTTCTGCCAAAGTACCGAATGTTTTAATTGAAAAACCTAATATAATACGGTTTTTAAAAGGCTTTAAATATGTAAGTATATGTCGCATTTTACTACTCCGCCATTCCTTTCACAATCTCTTTCGCCCTTTGTTCCAAGCGCGAAATTACCGAAAAAAACATATTCATTTCATCAGTTGGTATACCTTCCGAAAGCCGTTCGCTCCACTCTTTTGAAGCAGTACGGACTTTGGGCAAAACAGACTCTGCTTTTTCAGTGATTGACACCAACATTTCCCTTTTATTATCAGGGTTTATCTCTCTTTTTATATAACCCCGTTCTTCCAAAGTGTTAAGCGCACGTGCAACCGTACTTTTATTAAGACAAAGTTCATTCGCAATACATTCCTGCGTAGATTTGGGATGTCGGCTTACCGCCAAAATAAAAGCGTGATGCGAAGAACACAACCATTCTTCATTCACAAAAGCACTGCGATATATCGCTTGACTACGACTTATGTTGTTAAGCGTTTTCATAAAACGTGGCATAAAAAATCTCCTTTTTTAAATCGTTGCATACACAACAGTTGCATTTGCAACAATTATACAACAAATACTAATATAAATCAATTCAAAAAAATATTTAAAAAATGTAAAAAATATGATGACATATTGAATATTTAGTGGTATAATTTGTTATGTATAATTATCTATATATTATATAATGGGGGACAAGGGTTTGAAACTTCTTGCAATAGACGGTAATAGTCTTATAAACCGTGCCTTTTACGGCATAAAACTTTTAACCACAAAAGACGGTCAGTACACTAACGGTGTATATGGCTTTATCAACATTTTACACAGACTTGAAGAACTTGAAAATCCCGACGGTGTAGCCGTTGCGTTTGACCTTAAAGCCCCTACCTTCCGCCATAAGATGTATGCCGAATATAAAGCAGGAAGAAAAGGTATGCCCGACGAACTGCGCAGTCAGATGCCCATTTTAAAAGAATGGCTCAGTTTGGCAGGTTACACTTGTATTGAGTGTGAAGGGTACGAAGCGGATGATATTTTGGGTACGTTAGCCCACCTTTGCGAACAAAGCGGTAATGAATGTGTTATTTCCACGGGTGACCGTGACTCTTTACAACTGATTTCCGACAAAACACGTGTTTTACTTGCCGCCACCAAAATGGGCAAACCCGAAATTATAAACTACGACAAAGCGGCGCTTTTTGAAAAATACGGTCTATCCCCCGAACAGATGATAGAACTCAAAGCGCTTATGGGTGACTCGTCTGATAATATTCCGGGTGTTGCGGGGGTTGGCGAAAAAACCGCTACCGACCTTATAAGCCGTTTCGGTAACATTGATTACATTTATGAAAATATTGACATGTTAGAAATAAAAGACGGTGTGCGCAATAAATTAAGCGCAGATAAAGAGTCGGCATTTTTAAGCCGTCAGCTCGGCACTATTTGCAAAACCGCTCCCATAAACGAAAATATAGAAGACTATAAAAACAAGCCCGTAAACGAGCAGGAACTTGCCCGTCTTATGACAAGGTTAGAGTTTTTTAAACTTCTCGAAAAGATGGGACTGAAACCCGACAATACAAAACCGATAGAAGCCGCTGTCCCTGCGGCTAAAATCACCGTTACCGCTCTCCCCCTTTTAGAAGAAAGTGCCACTATTTATGAAGAAAACGGCGAATATGCGGTGGTAAGCGGCGGTTATGTATTTGCTTGTGATTATGAAACGGTTAGTGATATTTTAAATAACCCCGATATTGCAAAAACCGTTTACGATTATAAAAATATTTATAAACAAAACCCTGATACCCAAAACGTTGTTTTTGACGCTATGCTTGCAGGGTATATCTGCAACCCGTCCGCATCTAGTTATGCTCCCGACCGACTGATTGCAGAATACGGCGCCGTATTGCCCAAAATTGAAGGTGAAACCGACACACTTATAGAAAATGCCTGTCTGTTTTGGGACGTGTGCCAAAAATTAGAGACCGAACTTAAAAACAGCGGTCAGTATAACCTTTTTATGAATATAGAACTGCCTTTGGCAAAAGTTTTGGGCGATATGGAAACCATAGGCTTCAAGGTTGATGCTTTGGGTCTTAAAAATATGAGTTTGGAACTGGAAGAACGCATAACCAAAATTCAAAGTGAAATTTATTCGCTTGTAGGTTATGAATTCAACCTTAACTCCCCCAAACAGTTGGGCGTTGCTTTTTTTGAAAATTTAGGGCTTCCCGCAAAGAAAAAAACCAAAAGCGGTTACAGTACCAATGCCGAGGTTTTGGAAGAACTTAAAAATTTACACCCTGCTGTTTCATTACTGCTCGAATACAGACAACTTAGCAAACTTAAATCTACCTATACTGACGGTTTGCAGGAATGTATTGCCGACGACGGCAGAATACACACCACCTTCAACCAGACCGAAGCACGTACAGGCCGTATAAGTTCGTTAGAACCCAATCTTCAAAACATTCCTGTAAGAACCGAAGAAGGCAAACGGCTGCGTGAGTTTTTTGTGGCCGAAGACGGCAAGGTTTTGGTAGATGCCGACTATTCGCAAATTGAACTACGTGTACTTGCCAGTATGGCAAATGACCAGAATATGATTTCGGCATTTAAGGACGGTACAGATATTCACACCGCAACCGCCGCACAGGTTTTTTCTATGCCAATCGATATGGTTACCCCCGTTATGCGTAGCCGTGCAAAAGCGGTAAACTTCGGTATTGTTTACGGCATCGGTGCGTTTTCGCTTGCGAAAGATATCGGCGTAACACGTAAAGAAGCCGACAGTTATATCAAATCATATTTATCGGTTTACTCTGCGGTTGCAAAATATATGGACGACACCATAAACACCGCTAAGCAAAACGGTTACGTTACCACTCTTTTCGGCAGACGTCGCTATTTGCCCGAACTTTCAAGTTCCAACGGTATGCTTCGTGCCTTCGGTGAACGTGTAGCACGAAACGCACCTATTCAGGGGACTGCTGCCGATATTATAAAACTTGCTATGATACGTGTTTTCGAGCGACTCAAAAACGAACTTCCGACTGCACGTCTAATTTTACAGGTACACGATGAACTTATTGTGGAATGTAAAGAAAAAGATGCAAACACAGTACAGGAAATCCTCACAACCGAAATGCAAAACGCCGCAGATTTGAGCGTAACGCTTACTGCTGATGCGAATTTCGGCAAAAACTGGTTAGAAAGTAAAGGCTAATGAATATTTTATTTGTTTGTACAGGTAACACCTGCCGCAGCCCTATGGCAGAGGGTTACGTAAATGCACGCTTTAAAAATATTACCGCTAAAAGTTGCGGTTTATATACAGACGGCTCACCCGTATCGGAAAACTCTAAACTTGCAATGGAACAAATCGGTATAGATATTTCTTCCCATATTTCTGCCCCCTTAACAAGAGAACTGCTTTTATGGGCGAACGATATAATTTGTATGTCACCATCCCACCAAAGCGCCTTAAATAGTATAGGCATAAAAGCGCAGGTTTTAGGCGACGGTATTTGCGACCCATACGGAAGAGATTTAGACACCTATATTACCTGCCGTGACCGGATTATAGAAGAGATAAATAAACTTTTAAATGAAATTAAAGTTGTACCGATAGAATATAAGCATATAAAAGAAATTGCAAAACTTGAAAAAATTTGTTTTTCTACTCCGTGGAGTGAAAACGCAATAAAAGAAGCCTACCAAAACGGCACCAAATTTTTTGTAGCGGTAAAGGATAACAAAGTTTTGGGCTATGCTAGTATTTCAGCAATAATTGACGAAGGGTATATTACCAATATCGCCGTCTTCCCCGACTACCGAAACCAAGGTGTGGGCTCGGCTCTTTTAAACCACTTGTTTTCCTTTGCAGAAGAAAAAGCGCTTTCGTTTATTTCACTTGAAGTAAGAGAAAGTAACCGCACCGCAATTTCGCTCTATGAAAAATTCGGCTTCAAAACAGAAGGCAAACGTAAAAACTTTTATACCGAGCCTTCAGAAGACGCACTCATTATGACAAAAAGGTTTGATTAAATGAAAATTTTAGCCATTGAAAGTTCGTGTGATGAAACGTCGGTTGCTATTGTAGAAGACCGCACAGTACTTTCCAATGTTATTTCAACACAAATTGAAGAACATAAAATATACGGCGGTGTAGTACCCGAAATTGCTTCACGCCGACACGCCGAAGCCATTTCACAAGTATGTGAACAAGCGCTTTCAGATGCGAAACTCACCTATTCGGATATTGATGCCGTGGCAGTAACCTTTGCTCCGGGTCTTATAGGCGCTTTGCTTGTAGGTGTGAACTTTGCAAAAGGCTTGGCTTTAAGCCTCGGCGTTCCGCTTATCCCTGTTCATCATTTGCGTTCGCATATTGCCGCAAATTACATTGCCCACCCCGATTTAAAACCGCCTTTCTTATGCCTTTTGGTTTCGGGAGGTAACACGGTTATAGCCGAAGTTACCGACTATACGAAATTCAACATTATAGGCGGCACGCAGGACGATGCGGCAGGTGAATGTTTTGATAAAGCCGCACGTTGTATGGGTCTTGCTTATCCGGGCGGTGTAAATCTTGATAAAATAGCAACTGTGGCAGATACTAAAAAATATCCGCTCCCCTATCCGAAACTTAGCAGCAGTAAATACGATTTCAGTTTTTCGGGACTTAAAACCGCAGTGCTCAATTTGGTGCACAACGCAAATCAAAAAGGCGAAGTAGTTGACGTACCCGTGGTTTGCGCTACCGTCAGACAACGTGTTTGCGATATGTTACTTGACAAAACTCTTGGTGCGGCACAAGAATTCGGCTTCAATAAAATAGTTTTAGCAGGCGGTGTTTCTGCAAACAGCGAACTACGTGAGCGCTTTACCGCCGAATGTAAAAAACGTGGTCTGACTCTTTACTATCCGCCGCTTAAATACTGCGGTGACAACGCCGCTATGGTTGGCGCACAAGCGATTTTCGAATTTGAGAGCGGAAACATAAGTGACAGTTCCTTAAATGCAACTGCCACGTTGCCAATCAATTACAGATAATTAACATAAGGAATGAAACTATGTCACAAAAAAAACTTTTACTTATAGTCAACCCTTGTTCCGGCCGTGCTAAAATGCATAGCGAACTGTTAAAGGTTGTAGAGATTTTTTCGTCGGCAGACTATACAATAACCGTATACCCTACTAAATCCAAGGGTGACGCTACGGACTATATAATAAATTACGTCGACAGTAATTACGATTTAATTGTTGTATGCGGTGGCGACGGTACCCTTAACGAAGTAATAACCGGTGTTATGAAAAAGAATATCAAAACACCTTTGGGGTATATACCGTCGGGCACACTTAACGAATGGTCAAGCGGTCTTAAAATATCCCGCAATATAGGAAAAGCGGCAAAGGATATTACGTTCGGTAATAAAATCCCGCTTGATATAGGTAAATTTGGTGATAATTTTTTCTCATATACCGCTTCTTTCGGTGCTTTTACGTCTGCTTCTTATTCTGCACCGCAAAAAGTAAAAAACGTATTAGGTCAGGCGGCTTACTTTTTTGAAGGTTTAAAAAGCCTTGCCAATATAAATGCCACGCACCTGAAACTCACGCACGATAACGGCACTATTGAAGGTGATTTCCTTTTTGGCGCTATTTCCAACTCACTTTCTGTCGGTGGTGTTGTAAAATATAATAAAATTGCAGTAGAACTTAATGACGGTTTATTTGAAGGTCTGCTTATAAGAAAACCTTCAAACGTTTTGAAACTGCAACCGCTTATAGACGGCATTTTAACACAACGCTTTGACCGTGAAGGTATGGAGTTTTTCAAAACCTCAAAAGTTGTAATTGAAAGTGACGAAAATATCCCGTGGACACTCGACGGTGAATTTGCACAAACCAACGGCAAATTGAAGATCGAAAACATTCACGATGCAATTACTTTTATAATACCGCCAAACAATAAAAAATAGTTTCAAATATACAAATAAAAAGAATGGAGATAACTTATGTTTACAAGAGATATCGGTGTTGACCTTGGCACCGCCAATACACTTGTTTGCCTTAAAGGTAAAGGAATTATTATGAGAGAGCCATCGGTTGTGGCTTACGATATTAGAAACGATGCCGTAAGAGCGGTAGGTAAAGAAGCAAAAGAAATGATAGGCCGCACCCCCGGTTCTATCGTGGCGGTACGCCCTTTGAAAGACGGCGTTATTGCCGACTTCGACGTTACCGCGGCAATGCTTAAAAGATTTGTAAAACAAGCCCTTAAAGGTTCTTTCTTTTCACGTGTTCGTATGGTAGTTTGTATTCCGGCAGGCGTTACCGAAGTTGAAAGCCGTGCCGTACACGATGCCGCCCGTCAGGCAGGCGCTACCGACGTTGTGTTGGTAGAAGAACCTATGGCAGCCGCTGTTGGTGCAGGTCTTCCCGTACACGATGCCACAGGTAATATGATAGTAGACATCGGCGGCGGTACAAGTGAAGTCGCCGTTATCTCCTTGGGCGATATTGTTACCGCTCAATCTATACGTGTTGCAGGTGACGACCTTGATGAAGCAATCATCAACTATATCCGCCGTAAGCATAATCTCCTTATCGGTGAACGTACCGCAGAACAAATTAAAATCGAAATCGGCTCAGCCAAACCTTATGAAGGTGAAACCAGTATCGAAATCAAGGGTAGAAATCAGGTTGACGGTTTGCCCAAAAACGTGATAATTTCTTCCGAAGAAGTACGTATTGCTATGGCAGATACTATTTCACAAATAATTGACACCGTACGTCAGACACTCGAAAAAACTCCTCCCGAACTTGCGGCTGATATAATCGACCGTGGTATTACTATGACGGGTGGCGGTGCTTTGCTTCGCGGCTTTGCCGAACTTATCGCCGAAGAAACAGGTATGCCCGTTACCGTTGCCGCCAATCCGCTTGACTGTGTAGTGCTGGGAACCACAAAACACCTTGAAGCAGATAGCGCTTTCGATAATTACACCTTCCGCAGAGGAAAAAGATTCAGATAAAATAGGAGAAAGTTAAATGCGTTTTTTCTTTCGAAGCAAACAGTTCAAAGTAATTTTAACAGTATTTATAGTTATTTTAGCGCTTTCGATTGTATTTTCTATAATCGGTAAGGTTATTGCGCCCCAATCTGATATTGCAGGTACAATTACCGCACCTTTCCGTTCTGCATTTACAAGCATTTCAAACGGCGTGTCCGACTTTTTCGATGCCCTTTCAGGCGGTAACGAAGTAATGCTTGAAAACGCTGAACTTGAAGCCGAAATAAACGAACTTAGAAATCAACTTGCCGATTATGAAGAGAAATCAAAAGAAAACGAATTTTATAAAAACTATCTTGAAATAAAAGACCAAAATCCCGACTTTAAGTTTGCACCTGCAACGCTTATATCACACGATGCCTCAGACCCATATAAAGGTTTTGTAATAAACAAAGGCTCGTCAGACGGTGCTGCCGTGCACGACCCCGTTATAACCGATGCAGGTCTTGTGGGTTATATTAGCGAAGTTGGTCTTACAACCTCAAAAGTAACCACTATTTTAAGCCCCGATTTAACCTTAGGCGCACTCGATAACCGTACAAGCGACTCGGGTATTATAAAGGGCTCACTCGAACTTTGTGAAAAAGGATATACCAAATTTCAAAATCTTTCACGTTCTTGCAGTGTGGCTGTTGGCGACTACGTAATAACGTCGGGCGAAGGTATCTTCCCTAAGGGAATTTTAGTAGGTACTATTGAAACCATTTCCAACGACCAATACAACACCTCGCTTTATGCAAGTGTAAAACCCTTTGTTGATTTGGACGCTTTGCGTGACGTTATGGTTATCACCGAGTTTGAGGGTCAGGGCAGCATCCTTGACAGCGAGGAAGAATAACTATGCACAAGAAACGTCATCCTATAATTTTATTACTTACTGTTTTAATTTTCTTTTTATCCATATTGTTTTATTTTACCGATGCACTCAACTTTAAAATCGGCGGTGCTTCGGCTTTGCTGGTGCTTCCGATAATTACCGCTTTTTCTATGTTCCATTCACCTATGACCTGTTGTTTCACGGGTCTTGCCTGTGGTATTTTTATGGATGCTTGTATGTTAGGCGCTTACGGGTTTAATGCAGTTCTGCTTATGCTTATAGGCGTATTCGTATCCCTTACTTCAAATAACCTTTTCAATAAAAATATATGGGCTTCCCTTGTGTTATCTCTTATAGTTTCACTTTTCTATTTTATAATGCATTGGGTTTTCTTCCACACAGCAAACGTAAGCCTTAAAGATAACCTTATCTATCTTCTCAAATACGCCTTTCCGTCGGCTATTTACAGCGCTATGTTTATTGTTGTTTTTTATTATATTTTCAAACGTTTCCATAAAATCAAGTCTGAATAGAAAGGAATTTAAAATTGCCTTTTAAGAAAAAGAAACAGTTTACAAATATTTTTCTTTCAATATTGTGTATTTTAGCCATAGTCCTTTTTGCATCACGTTCTTATTATATTCAGGTGGCAAATTCCGCCGAGTATACGGGAGTGGATTCCCAAGGGGCTGCTTCGTCACGCACTGCCGTTTTAAAAGCGCCACGCGGTGAAATACTTGACTGCTACGGCAGAAAAATTGCCATTAACCGTGACGGTTATAACATTGTTTTTAATAAAGCGTATATTGGCGATAATATAAACGATATCATACTGTCGGTTATCAAATTGTGCGAAGAATATAAAATAGAGTGGGTAGATAAACTCCCCATCACACAAACCGCACCATATAAGTTTAAAGAAGATGAGTCTACCGATAAGATGCTCTCCACCTTAAAACTTGCCCACTACGCTACCGAGCAAAACTGTCTGGATGCTATGGTCAAAGAATATGAACTCGAAAAGTACACCGCCGAAGAGCAACGCAAAATCATGGGCGTAAGATACAGTATGCAAATCGCCGACTTTTCTATTTCTTACCCCTTTACCTTTGCCGAGGACGTTTCTACCGAACTTATGCGTAAAATTTCAGAATGTTCCTATGCGCTCAAAGGCGTTTCAATCGAAGTCGTTCCTTTCAGAGAATATGCCGATACCACCCTCGCCGTAAACCTTATCGGTACCGTCGGTCCTATTTTTGAAGAAGACTGGGAAACCTATAAAGAAAAAGGGTACTCCTATGATGATAAAGTTGGTAAAAGCGGTATAGAAAAATGGGCGGAAGATTATCTGCGTGGTATAGACGGTGAAATCACATATTATTTAGACTCAAAAGGAAATATAATTTCAAGTAAAGTCACCAAAGAACCCGTAGCGGGTAAAACCGTTATGATGTCTTTGGATAAAAACTTGCAACGCAAAGCGCAAGATTCTCTTTCCCAAAAAGTAAGAAAACTGCAATCCGAAGGCGGTACTTGTAAAGCAGGTTGCGCGGTTGCTATTGATATTCACACAGGCAAAGTTTTAGCGGCAGCCAATTATCCTACGTATGACTCTGCCACTATGAATAAAGAATACGAAAAACTACAAGCCGACCCTGCAAAACCGCTCACCAACCGCGCTTTTCAGGGTGTATACCCAATAGGTTCTACCATAAAACCTGCGGTTGCAATAGCCGCTATTGAGAATAATCATCTTCAAAAAGGTGAACAAATCAATTGTGTAAGAACTTATAAACTGTTTGAAGGCTATTCACCTAAATGTTTGCATTACCATGGACCAATATCTCTTAAAGGTGCTTTGGCTAAGAGTTGCAACTATTTCTTCTTTGAAATGGGCCGCAGAATTGGCGCCACCACCCTTACAAGTTACTATAAACAATTTGGTCTGGGACTTAAAACAGGCGTTGAAGTAGACGATAGCAAAGGTATACTTGTAGTCCCCGAAAACGATAACGTCGGCGGTACTACGTTACAGATAGCCATCGGTCAGATGAACGCTTTTACACCGCTTCAAGCCGCTAACTATGCCGCTACTTTGGCAAACGGCGGCACACATTACCGTGCAAGTCTTATAAATCAGATTGTTTCCTACGATATCGGCGAAGTTTATGAAGTAATAGAACCCGAAGTAATGAACACCGTAAAAATAAAAGACAGCACACTTGATGCCGTCAAAGAAGGTATGCTTTCGGTTACAGAAGATGGTACAGGCCGTGCCGCTTTGGGTGACTATCCCATAAAAGTCGGCGGTAAAACAGGTACGTCACAAATCAACGGTGCCGCCGACCACAGTATATTCATTGCCTTTGCTCCATTTGACAACCCCGAAATAGCTATTGCGGTTGTACTGGAAAACGGTGACTCAGGCTTCTCAGCAGGTTCGGTTGTGCGCGATATGTTGGATGCTTATTTCTTTGCAGAACACGCTTCAACTACCGAAGATAAACCATTTATCGTTTTAGATTAAATTTGACAAATTTTAACCATTATGGTAAAATATCCTTTAAAAGTGAGGTGCTTTATGAGCAAAATCTTGGCTGTCACGTCGGGTAAGGGTGGTGTTGGCAAATCTACCGTTTCGGTAGGCCTTGCTACTGCTTTTTCATTGGCTCAACAAAAAGTTCTGCTTGTCGATATGGATGAAGGTCTTCGTTGCCTTGACGTTATGTTAGGTATTGACGAGAAGGTAGTCTTCGACCTTTCAGATATACTCATAACAAACGATATAGCAAACTCTATATACTCTCTTGACGACAATCCTTTTCTTCACCTTATCCCTGCACCCACAAAGTCAGGACTCATAAATCCCGAATCTTTTACTGACTTTATCGGAAAAATCACAGGATATTATGATATTATAATTTTCGATTTTCCGGCAGGTATTGATTTTTCTCTTTATACATGCCTTCCGAAAAATGCGCTCTTTCTGACAGTTGCTTTTCCCGACCCCGTCACGTTACGTGACGCATCGGTTGTTGCAAATAAACTGGAAGAAATCGGCGTTAATTCACGTCTTATTTTAAACTGCTTTGACTATAAACTTACAAAGCAAAAAATTTATAACACCGTTGATGATATTATTGATAAATCGGGTTTGCGCCTTTTGGGTATTATTCCAAGAAGCAACGAACTGAACCTTTTATCAATAAAACATAAACTAAAACCCAAAGGCAACGCAATATTAGCATTTAAAAGAATTGCAAAACGACTTAACGGTGAAAACGTTCAGTTGCCAAAACTTAAAAAAATTTGAAAGGAATATTAAAATGACAATCGCACTAATCGCACACGACGCAAAGAAAGAACTTATGACCCAATTTTGTATTGCTTATTGCGGTATTTTAAGCAAATATGACCTTGTAGCAACCGGCACAACCGGCAAAACTGTCGCAGAAGCCACCGGTCTTAACATAACCAGTTTTTTAAGCGGTTCGCAAGGTGGTTCTCAGCAAATCGCTTCCCGCATCGGTTGCGATGAAATCGATATGCTTTTAATGTTCCGCAATCCGCTAAATCCAAAGCCGCACGAACCTGATGAACAGGCACTCTTGCGTCTTTGCGACGTTCATAATGTTCCCGTAGCTACCAATATCGCCACTGCCGAAATTCTTATTCACGGTCTTGAACGCGGCGACCTTGACTGGCGCGAAATTGTTAAATCTAACAATAATTAGTTATTAAATATTGGAGACACACTATGGCAGAAATTAACCGTGCCGTAAAAGGCACTAATGATATTTTACCTTCCTTTGTTCACAAATGGCAGTTTGTGGAAAACAAAATGCTTGATACCGCACGTCTTTTCGGGTTTTCCGAAATCCGTGTCCCCGTTTTTGAACACACCGAAGTTTTCAAAAGAAGCGTTGGCGACACTACCGACGTTGTCCAGAAAGAAATGTACACCTTTGACGACAAGGGCGGACGTTCCATAACTTTGCGCCCCGAACTCACGGCAGGTGTTATCCGTTCCGTTTTAGAAAACGGTCTTACAAACGGTCCGCTTCCTTTAAAGGTTTGTTACGTCGGCGGTTGCTACCGTTATGAAAAACCGCAAGCAGGGCGACTTCGCGAATTTCACCAGTTTGGTGTAGAGTGTGTTGGAGCTGCAGCCCCCAATGCCGATGCCGAGGTTATCGCCCTTGCAAAGCAAGTTCTCGATAACATTGGCATTCAAAAAATTTCTTTGGAAATTAACTCTATCGGCTGTCCTGAATGCCGCAAAAAATATCAAGAAGCATTGAAGGACTATTTCCGCAAGAATATAGATACCCTTTGTGCTACCTGTCGCGACCGTCTTGAACGCAACCCAATGCGTATACTCGACTGTAAATCACCCGTTTGCAAGGAACTTTGCGAAAACGCGCCTGTGGTAATAGACTATTTGTGTGACGAATGTGAAGAACACTTTAATGAAGTCAAAAAACATTTGGACTGGGCAGGTATTACCTACACCGTAAACCCACACATTGTACGCGGTCTTGACTACTATACCCGCACTGTGTTTGAATTTGTTTCGGGTGATATCGGCGCACAAAGTACAGTTTGCGGTGGTGGCAGATATGACGGTCTTATCGCTCAAATGGGTGGTCAACCTACCCCTTCTTTAGGTTTTGCTATGGGTATTGAAAGACTTATGATGGTACTTGAAGCCCAAAAAGCACCCTTGCCAGAAGCCCCCACTTGCGACCTTTATATCGCTTCTATGGGTGATAATGCTTCACTTAAAGCCACTGCGCTTTGTAATTCTTTGCGCGAAGATGGTTTCTCGGTTCAAACAGATATATGTGCAAAAGGACTTAAAGCGCAAATGAAATTCGCTAACAAAATCGGTGCTAAATTCACACTGGTTTTAGGTGACGATGAACTTAATAATAACACAGCAAAACTTAAAAATATGCAATCGGGTGAAGAAACCGAAACAGCCCTTTCGGAACTTTCTGAAGAACTGCTTTCGGCTTTAAATAAATCGGCACTCGAAAATCTTACAGATTCCATTTTTAATTAAGGAGTAATTATCTTGAAACTCGACAAAATGAACGGATTAAAGCGCACCCATTACTGCGGTACGCTAAGACAAGAAAATATAGGCGAAAATGTAACTGTTTGCGGTTGGGTACAGCGCCAACGTGACCTTGGTGGTCTTATATTTGTTGACCTTCGCGACAGAACAGGTATTGTACAGTTGGCTTTTGACGATAATACCGAAAAAAGTATTTTCGATAAAGCATTTTCGCTTCGCAGTGAGTTTGTGGTAATGGCGGAAGGCTCTGTTCGTATGCGTTCTTCCGTAAATAAAGAAATACCTACAGGCGATATTGAAATTGAAGTTACCGCTCTTAAAATTTTAGGCAAGAGTGAAACTCCACCTTTCGAAATTCTTAACGATACCAAATCAAATGAAGAATTACGCCTTAAATACCGTTATCTTGATTTACGCCGTCCGACGCTCCAAAATAATATTATGATGCGCCACAAGGTAACAAAGGTTACCCGCGACTATTTTGACGAAAACGGTTTTGTAGAAATTGAAACCCCAACCCTTATTAAGTCTACACCCGAAGGTGCGCGCGACTATCTTGTTCCTTCCCGTATACACAAGGGCAGTTTCTTTGCTCTTCCCCAGTCCCCCCAACTTTATAAACAACTTTTAATGCTTTCGGGATTTGACCGCTATATGCAAATTGCTCGTTGCTACCGCGACGAAGACTTACGCGCTGACCGTCAGCCCGAATTTACACAAATCGACCTTGAAATGTCATTTGTAGAGATGGAAGATGTCTTAAGTCTTATTGAAGGTTATATAAAGCGCCTTTTCAAAGAAGTTTTGGATGTTGATATCAACACACCTCTCCCCCGTCTTACCTATACCGAGGCTATGAATTCTTACGGCTCGGATAAACCCGATATACGCTTCGATATGAAAATTAAAGATTTATCGGATATTGTAGAGAACTGCGGTTTCGGTGTGTTCTCTGACACCGTTAAAAACGGTGGTACTGTAAGGGCTATCAATGCTAAAAATGCGGCAGGTGTTTACACCCGTAAGGAAATTGATAAACTCACCGAAGAAGCAAAGGGCATTGGCGCTAAGGGCCTTGCCTTTATCCGTTGGGTTGAAGATGCGCCCACTTGCTCTTTCTCGAAATTTATGACCGAAGACGAAATGAATACTATTCTAACACGCGTAGGTGCCGAAAAGGGCGACGTTGTGCTTATAGTTGCTGACCGCAAAAATACCGCTTTGTCTGTACTCGGCTCACTCCGTCTTACCATTGCAAAGCGTCTCCAAATTATCCCCGATACATTCAATTTCCTCTGGGTCACCCCATTCCCATTCTTCGAATATAACGAAGAAACCGGCAACTGGGATGCTATGCACCACCCATTCACTTCGCCTTTGGATGAATGTATCCAGTATCTTGATACTGCCCCCGAAAAGGTTTTTGCCAAAGCATATGACCTAGTTCTCAACGGCGTTGAATTATCAAGTGGCTCTATCCGTATAACCGACCCCGAACTTCAAGCAAAAATGTTCTCTGCTTTGGGTCTTTCAGATACCGAAGCCAAAGAAAAATTTGGTTTCCTAACCGACGCTTTCCGCTACGGCGCACCGCCCCACGGCGGTATGGGCATTGGTCTTGACCGCCTTTGTATGATAATGGCAGGTTGCGACAGTTTGCGTGATGTCATCGCATTCCCCAAGGTTTCAAACTCAAGCGAACTTATGTCAAACGCACCATCTACCGTTGACAGCGCTCAACTCTCTGACCTTGCAATATCTATTATAGAAGAAAAATAATAATGAGAAAAATGCAGTAGAAGTTTCTGCTTCTACCGCATTTTTATTTTTGGTGCCTTTAGGTGTGGAAAAAACCCCCGGTTCTACCGGGGGAAGAAGAAAGAGCGAAGCTACAATAAAAAGGGCGAGGCGTAGCTAAGCCCAAAAAGACTATAGATAAAAGAAGAACCTCTTGTATAATAGTAATGGT
>JAZSNT010000029.1:0-17247 GCA_045536525.1 Acutalibacteraceae bacterium | reverse complement strand
CCACTTTCTGATCCATTAACAGTTGCCTGTGTTTCCGAAAATGACTGTACTACTAATGTAGCAGTATATGGAGAGTCAAAAGTACCCATATCCGCACTTTCGCTGATAATATTAGCAATTATATAATCACCTTCACCAAGGCCGGTAGCCTTTGCTACTGCATCGGCAACAGTCGGAACTGCGGTAGCAGTACTGAGACCATCATTCTCTACCGAGCCGTTAGTAGAATCTATGTAATAATTGAGTGTGATTGGCTGACGCTCAGCATAAACCAAAACGTTACAAAGTGTAAATAACATAGTGATTGTAAGGATTACACTGAGTATTCTTAATAACTTATTTTTCACAACATTTCCTCCTTTTCTATTACCAAGTTGCCTTATCGGCAATTTCATTATCCATATTCACACGAGTAACCGAGAAACTTTGTATTTCTCCCTCGCCTATCAATTGAAGTTCTATTCCGCTATTATTTAAATCAGTAATCGGAGTTTTAATATTGCGTGTTACGGTTACCACACCGTTTTCGGCATTTTGCGTCGTGCTATCTTTAAGCAAACCGTCAAGACCGTTGAATTTAACGTCAACCGAAGTATTTTCACTGTAAGAATATTCAATCTCGTATTCGGCGCCTGTACCCAAAACGTCAAACAATTTTCCGCCAAAAGCACTGTTGCCGTTAAGGTTCATTACGCCGTCAGCAATAAATTCACCTTTGCTGTTTTGGTCAAGCATTACAAGGTCACGCACATCCACATAACCATCACCATTTACATCCGAGTAAATAGCAGCGGCATTGTTTTGAAATACGGTTGTATATGTATTTGCAGTATCGTCAACCGTCAGTATCAAACCCTTAAGTGCCGACTCATCCTCTTGCTCAATAGCGCCATTACCGTCATAATCGCCGGGCGCCAAAAAGCCGGTATCACCTGTGAAATCATCCGTGATAACATATTTTTTGTACTGTTCTGCCGATACCCCAAAAACAGTGAGCGCACAAAAAACAGTCACAATCGCCATTGAAATAATTGCCTTGCTGAACATTTTCATAAATTTACCACTCCCATAACAAAATTGAAAAATAATTGCCAAACAAACCTCTAATAATTTAGTTTTTACTTTGCGCGGTCGGTTATATAACCCCCACAACGCGAGGTACATACAGCGGAAAAAGAAATTCAACTGTATTTTAGTTACGGCATATCATAATGAATGACGAAATACAATATGCCTCTATAACCATTATAAATTTTCGCTCGAAAATTTCAATTGTGAATTGTTGCAAAAGATATAGCGTTTTGTTGCAAATAAAATATATCCCTTTCTTAACCTGAACTTACGAATCTTTTTAAATACAAAAAAGAACGGATGAACCGTTCTTTTTGATTTCATTTTATAATTTATCAGCAATTTCCAAAATAAGTTTTTCGGTTTTTTCCCAACCAAGACAGGGGTCTGTGATTGATTTACCGAAGATATGTTCTTCCGCTTTACAAGCGCCGTCTTCCAGATAACTTTCTATCATAAGACCTTTTACAAGGTGCTTGATATCGTCGTTATGATTTCGTGAATGTACAACTTCTTTTGCAATACGTATTTGTTCTAAATACTTCTTGCCCGAATTTGCATGGTTAGTGTCTACAATAACCGACTGATTAACAAGACCCGATTTTTCATAAAGCGCATTAAGGTTTACCAAATCTTCATAATGGTAATTGGAAACGTTTTTACCCGCAAAATCCACATAACCACGCAAAATAGCGTGAGTAAGCGGATTACCGCTGCTTTCCACTTCCCAACCGCGATACAGATAAGTATGACTCGACTGACCGGCTTTTATAGAGTTCATCATAACAGTAAGGTCGCCGCTTGTTGGATTTTTCATACCCACAGGCTCGTCAATACCACTTGCTACAAGGCGGTGTTGTTGATTTTCGGTAGAACGTGCGCCAACCGCAACGTAAGCCAATAAATCAGACAAATAACGGTGATTTTCAGGGTATAACATTTCGTCCGCACAAGTAAAACCGTAATCACGAAGCGCCGACAAATGCAAATCACGGATAGAAATAATACCTTTGAGCATATCGGGTGCGGTTTCGGGGTCGGGTTGATGTAACATACCTTTATATCCCTCACCCGTTGTACGCGGCTTATTGGTATAAATGCGAGGAATAATTATTATTTTATCCTTAACCTTATCTTCCACAAGGCGAAGACGTGAAATATATTCAAAAACAGGGTCTTTGTGGTCAGCAGAACAAGGGCCTATTACCAAAATGAACTTATCGGACTCACCTGTAAATACCGCCTTGATTTCTTCGGCTCTTTGGTCACGTACCTTTTCCATTTGAGCATCAAGAGAATATTGCTTTTTTATCTCCTGCGGAATTGGTAATTTTTTGTGGAAATTCATACTCATTTTAATCACACTTTCTTATTAAATTCTCGGCGGCGCATTGTGGAAAGCCTCATCATTTCACGCATTCCGTCACGGTCGTCATTATTTATAAAATTATATAGTTTATCAAAAGTTTCGCGGTAAATGTCCATTTGCTCCAACAACGCATCCTTATTGGACAAAAACAGTTCACTCCACATTTCATCATTTATGTTGGCTATTCGGGTTAAATCTCTGAAAGAGTCACCCGTGTACTGCACTAAATCGGGGTCGTCGCTCGAACACATAAGCGAAACTGCGATACAGTGTGTAAGCTGGGATAGAAACGCTATCATCCTGTCGTGTTTTTCAACAGACAAAACCGCTACCTTAGCAAAACCCAAAAGTTCACCCAAATTACTACATAGTTCAATGGCTTCGGTAGTATTTTTTTCGGTAGGTACTACGATATAGTTAGCACCTTTAAAAATAGCTTCATCACTGTTTTCTACGCCCGAAACTTCTTTACCTGCCATAGGGTGTGCTGCTATATATTCCACGTCGCTGCGTAAAATACTCTGAATTTCGTCAACTACACAACCCTTTACACCTGTAACGTCGGTAATTACTGCACCTCTTTTAAAATACTGTTGATTTTCCTTAACCCACTTTTTGAAAATGTGCGGATAAAGTGCGAAAACCACAATATCAGCCTCACCTATCATAACAGGGTCAATTTCGGTTGTGCCGTTATCTATAATACCGTGCGACAGCGCATAATCAATTGAAGACTGTTCTTTGGTAATGGCACTAACGGGAAATCCCAACTTTTTAAGTCCTTTGGCATAACTGCCGCCAAGAAGACCTAAACCCACAATTAAAATATTTAATTTTTTAATCAGTTTCATATAAATCAATTCCTAAGTTGCTAATCTGTTTATAAAAATCGGGGTAACTTTTAGCCACCGCTTCGGCGCCCTCGATACTGCCGCCCGTAATAGTCAAAAGCAAGGACAGAGCCATCGCAATTCGGTGGTCATTATGCGAATATAAGGGCACATTCGGTTGCTTTAATTCACCTTTTTTAATTTCAACCGAGTTTTCCAAAATTTCTACGTCAATACCGAACTTTTCAAGTTCTTGTTTCATAGTATCGGCTCGGTCGCTTTCCTTTAATTCAAGGCGCTTTGTACCCGTGAATACTGCACCGCCATATACTGACGATAATGCAAAACACACAGGCGCTAAATCAGGACAGTCGGACAAATCAAACTGCTTTTTGCCATTTTTCAGTCCCTCAAATATATCCTTATAAACACGGTCGCCCTGCAAAGTTTCGGGTTTGAGTCCGTCAACCAAAACGTCACCGCCCAAATAATTAAAAGCATCTGAAAAAGCAGCATTTGAACAGTCCGCTTCTACCGTATATTCTCTGTCTGAAAATTTCGCATTTGCTTTGGTTTCAAAGGTATTGCCAAAACGCATTGTTGCCACACCGAAATCCAAAAGACAACCGGTAGTTAAATCAACGTAAGAAGCGCTTTCAAATTTGCCCGTAATTTCAATCGTGCTTTTTTCGTCAAGTGTAGACAAAGCAAACAACATACCGCTTATAAACTGGCTCGAAACGTCGCCTTTAATACGATAATTTCCTGCCTTTAATTTACCGCAAACCGTAACGCTGTTTTCACTTTTTTCGAACACTATGTTTTGCTCTTTTGCAATATCTTCGTAAATACCGAGCGGACGCTCAAAAAGTCGTCTCTCACCCGTCAAAGTAACTGTTTTGCCAAAAGTCATACAAAGCGGTAACAAAAACCTTAACGTACTTCCGCTTTCGTTGCAGTAAACCCCGGCATTATCGGGTACGTTTTCTGCTTTCAGACCGCCGATAGAAACTGTATTATCTCTCACTTTAACGTCAGCACCCAAATTTTCAAGGCAAGAAAGAGTTGCTTTTATATCTTGTGAAAAACTCACGTTTTTTATTATGCTTTGCTCACTCAAAGCACCGCAAATAAGAGCTCTGTGCGCCATACTTTTGGATGGCGGTGCGAAAATTTTACCAACCGCTTTTGATGGGTTTATTTTAACCGTCATTTTCTCTCTCCAAAATAATATCAATAGCCTTCAAGTATCCGTCAAAACCAAGACCCGTAACAGTTGCGAAACAATACTCGCGCACGTAACTTATCTGCCTGTAATCCTCACGCTTTGAAACATCCGAAATATGTACTTCCACCGCAGGAATACCTACCGATTTCAAGGCATCCAAAAGTGCAATACTCGTATGTGTATATGCGGCAGGATTTATTACAATAGCGTCAAATTCGCAGTATGCATCCTGTATTTCATCTACCAGTTCACCCTCGTGATTGGACTGAAAAATCTCAACCGCTATTCGTTTTTCCTTAGCGTAAGCATTTATAAGGTCACACAAATCCTCATAAGTATTACTGCCGTAAATTTCCGGTTCGCGAATACCTAACATATTAAGATTGGGACCGTTTAAAACTAAAACTTTCAACTTTTAAAATCCTCCAAAATAATGGTCGCCGTACCGAGTGCGGTATCAACCGAATTTATCTTTTTATCACAGGAATTACAATAAATTTCATACCGTTCATTATACCGTTTTTCGAGTGATTCCCTGTCACTTGAAAGCGGACGGTCGGGAGTTGCCGCAATATCTTCAAGCGGACGGTCTATAAAATAAAGGTTACCGTTGAGTTTCAGAAAATCTACGTTTTCCGCTCTCAAAACTGCGCCGCCGCCCGTAGCAATTACCTTGCCCTGCAAAGCTGACACTCGCTTTATAACGTCGGTTTCAATATCACGAAAACCGCTCTCGCCCAACTTTTCAAATATGGCGGAAATATCACCGTTTTCTTTCTTTATAATATCGTCGGTATCTATCAACTCTCTGCCGAGTTTCTCTGCCAAAATTTTGCCAACGGTAGTCTTACCGCTACCCGGCATACCGATTAAAACTATGTTTTCTTTTGATTTGTAAATATTTTTAAAAATACCTTCGGTAAGTGACTGCGAACATTCCTTACCGCTAAACTTTTCAACAGCAAAAATCGCTTGGCTTACAAGCATATAAAGCCCACCGCGCGCCTTAATTCCACGCTTTTTCGCTTCAATTACAAGTTTTGTGCACAACGGATTGTAAACCGCATCAAAAATGCCTTCCAAAGCAGGAAAATCATCCAAATCGATAAGAGTTGCATCAATTTTCGGATACATACCAACAGGTGTAGTGTTGATAATCACCTGTGTTTGCGGCATTTTTTTGGCTTCTTCGTATGTTATGGTATTGCTTTTTTTATCACGCGAAACCTTATTTATTGTTTTTGCACCCATAGTTTCGGCAACTGCATAAGCCGTTTTAGAAGTACCGCCGTCCCCTAAAATTAACACGTTTTTACCGTTTAAATCTATACCTGCATGTTCAATATTGGATTTAAGACCTAAAAAGTCGGTATTATAACCTTTTAGTTTTCCGTTATCGTTTACAATAACGTTTACAACTCCGATTTTTTTAGCAACGTCGCTTATCTCATCAAGATAAGGAATTACGGTTTGCTTATAAGGTATGGTGACGTTAATTCCCTTAAAATCTTTGGCTTTCATAAAACCGTCAATTTCTTCCGACGCCAACTCTTTTACGCTGTAATCCATACCAAAATACGTTTCATAAATTTCCTTTGAAAAGCTATGACCTAACTTTTCGCCTATAATCGCATATTCCATTATTCACTCAACCAATCTGTTCCGTAACGGGTTATAAGTAAATCTGCCAAAGCAAGTGCGGTAACACTGTCCACAACTACTTTTGCGCGGTGTACAATACAAGGGTCGTGTCTGCCCTTGGCTTCAAGCACCGCATTTTCGCCTGTTTTAATATTAACGGTGTTTTGTGCCTTTGCTATTGTGGGAGTTGGACGGAAAGCAGTACGAAAAACAATCGGCATACCGTTTGTAATACCGCCGTTTATACCACCCGAATTATTGGTTTTGGTAACTATAACACCGCTTTTATTCTCAAAACAATCATTAGCCGCTGAGCCTGTCATACGGGCAATATCGAAACCCTTGCCAAACTCAACACCCTTTACACCGGGTACCGAAAAAACTGCGTGAGATAAAACACTCTCCACACTGTCAAACCACGGCTCCCCTACACCTGTGGGCAATCCTGTAACCGCAGTTTCTACAATACCGCCAACACTGTCGCCGTCGGCTTTTGCATGTTTTATAGCATCTATCATTTCACTGCCTTTTTGGTCGTCCAAAACAGCAAATTCCTTACCGCAAAGCACCTTGATATCCGCATTTATATCCTCAAAATTGCAGTCTTTAATACCTGCACATTCAAATATATGACTGCCGATTGTAATGCCCTTGTTTTTTAATGCAGGAATTATAATTCCTGCCGCCGCACAAAGCGCCGCCGTAATTCTTCCGCTAAAATGACCGCCGCCACGGTAATCTTCAAAACCTGAATATTTACATTCCGCCGTAAAATCCGCATGTGACGGACGGGCTAAGTCTTTTGTAGCGGAATAATCTTTCGAGCGTGTATCATTATTCCTTATAACAATACAAATAGGAGTACCTGTGGTTTTGCCTTCGAAAACACCGCTTAAAATTTCTACTTTGTCTTGTTCGCGGCGAGGAGTAGAAACTGCATCTAGCCCCTTGCGAAGTGTGAGCATTTTATTTATAAACTCTATATCTACCGTGATACCGGACGCTACACCGTCAAGCACCGCACCGATAGCTTCACCATGGCTTTCACCAAAAAACGTAATACTTAAATTGTTACCAAAAGTATTTTTCATTATGACACCACACTCCTTATCATATCTGAAAATTCACTGAACGTTATATCTTTCATTTGGAATTTACCTATTTCATTTACAGTAACTACTGTTATTTTATCGCCTGACATTTTTTTATCGTGACGACAAGCTTCAATTAATTTTTCGGCATCTTCCTGTAACGATACGTTAAGTCCTAACTTTAAAAGGACCTTTTCCAATTCTGCCCTGACTTTTTCCGAACACATAGGAAGCATACCTATTGCCACACATTCACCGTGATAATACTTATCCATTTGGTTTACACTTTCAATAGCGTGTGCCAGAGTATGACCGAAATTAAGTACCTTGCGCAGACCGCCCTCACGTTCATCCGCTTCTACTACCGATTTTTTAATTAGTAACGAACGATAAATTATTTCTTCCATAACGTCAAGGTCAAATTCAGTTGTATTTTTAAATATACCAAATAATTCCTTATCATTTGTTGCCGCCATTTTAAGCGATTCACAAAGTCCGTTTACAACCTGACGTTGAGGCAAAGTTCTTATAACATAAGGGTCTATAATCACCGCTTTCGGCGGATAAAACGCACCTACAAGGTTTTTATAACCCATAAAATCAACCGCAGTTTTACCGCCAATCGAAGAGTCAACCTGCGAAAGCACGGTTGTTGGAATGTTGTAAAAATCGATACCACGCATATAAGATGCCGCCGCAAACCCCGAAAGATCGCCCACAACACCGCCGCCTACCGCTACAACGCAATCACTGCGGGTAAAATTATGTTCCACCATAGTTTTAAGTAAAACTTGCCAACTATCAATATTCTTAGTGGCTTCACCTTGCGGTAAAGTAACTATAACGGGAGATTTACACTCTTTTGCAACCGCATTTGCGTACTCTTTCGGCACACCGTCGTCTGTCACTACAAGCACCTGTCTGTCAAGTTTTAGAAGTTCTCCCACCTTTAAAAGTGCGCCACATTCTAACGTTATATCATAACTGCCGTTTGAGGTTTTTACATTGATATTCAAAACAATTCTCCTATTTTATAAGAATTTCTTTTTCGAAATGTCCTAAAATCTTTAAGTTATTACAGCATTTTTTCAAATCTTTAAGCATTTTCTCACCGTCGATGTTTGTGATATCACCTTCACCTTCGGCATAGAAATAGTAATCCCAGATAAGTTCTTTTGTCGGTCGGCTTTTAAGCGCTTTAAGGTTAAAACCACGCTTACCTATTACGGTTATGGCTTCACCCAAAGAACCTGCCGAGTTTTTAACAGTAAACATCATAACAAAATGCTTGTCGGTTTTGGTTGGATTTTTTTGCGAACGTGTAAACACCGCAAAGCGTGTGGTATTTGTACCGCTTTCGTTTATATGTCCCTCAATTTTCAAAAGCCCGAACTTCTTTGCCGCTTCTAAACTTCCTATTGCCGCAATATCGGTTCTTTTACTTTCCGCCACCATTTTTGCCGCAACCGCCGTATTAACGGCATCGATTGTTTTATATCCCTTTTCACGTATAAATTCGGCGCATTGACCGAGCGCTTGCGGATGACTTATTATCTCTTTAACGGTAGAAAGTGTAGCACCGCTATTACCCAAAAGGTTTTGGATAATCTCAAATTCATAAACACCGCTTATATAAAGACTGCCGAAAAAGGCTAAATCAAGCACTTGGCCAACGTCACCGTTGTGACTGTTTTCAATAGGTAAAACCGCACAGTCACACTCGCCGTTTTCCACCGCTTTATAAGCCGCTTTAAAATCTTTATAGCCCACCGTTTTGGCATCAGGGAATATTTTTTCAGCTGCAATATTAGCAAATGCGCCCTCGACACCGCTATATGCAACACGCATACCGTCGAGCAATTTATGTTGTAATTTTTTTGAAAGGTCAATATTACCCTGTAAAAAATTCACGTAATATGAACGGTAATCTTCGTTCTCTATATATTCGGTATTACGGGCAATTATCTCAGCTTCACGGGCAAAATCGTCTATACGTAATCCGTTTTGCTTTTTATACTCGGCAACAATTCGCGCAGCATCCATACGCTGTTCGAAAAGCCGCGCCATTACCTTATCGGTTTGATTGATTATTTCTCTCGCTTTATCAAGTTCGGTCATAATACACTCTCCAAATCTTAAAAATAAAAAAGCCGCACCCTACTATGCCTTTTGGCACAAGCAGTTGCGGACTGTCCGTTAAACCAATGCCGAAAAAATTATCGGCTCTTTGCGGTGAACGGGCAGCCCTCGTTAAAGAAATAAAAATAAAAATAATTGTTAAAGAACATACCTTTTCACCTCACAAAATTTCAATATATTATGTATTTTACTGCAATTTTTTTCATTTGTCAAGTGTTTTTTACTTTAAAGCGCTAAATTTTTTATTTTCATTTTTGGGCTTAGCCCTAACCGATACTGACAGTGCACAAGTACGATTTTTATTGGACATATAGCCATGCATACTTTATTAGCAACCAGTAAACCGGTCTATTGAGTCATCCTTGGCTCCCTCTGACGAGGGAGCTGTTGAACGTTAGCGAAACTGAGGGAGAGAAAAAGAAGTGGTAACATATTCTTTACTTATTTTCTCACTCCGTCTTTTGCTTCGCAAAAACCACTTCCCTCGTCTGTGGGAGGAAAGACACAACACTAATATTTTTGTTATTCATCGGTTAACCTCTTTTGAACCATGTGACTATCGCATGGTTTTCGGTATACAAAAAGCAAAGTCCTTTTTGGGACTTTGCCTACAATCTGTAAAGGGTGCTTTGCACACGGTTTAATTATCCTATAAACTCAAATTTTTTTATAACTTTATTATCACGATAAATAAAACCGCAAAAATCACTCTTAGGTCTTACCCACACCTTACTTTCCCCATAAAGCGTACGGTAAACCACCGTTTCTTCCAACGTTTCGCAGTTAAGTGCCACCTCTAAAACCTCATACTCGTTTCCTTTGAAATGTCGGTATTTGCCTGTTTTAAATTCACCCTTTGGATTTTCGGGGTCAAAATTCAGGGTATAACTTTCCTTTTCACACGGAGCGTAACCATGAGTTGCCGCCTGAGTAAAGGTGATAGATTTAAGGGTTTTAAAACTATTATAAAGCGCCATTACTCCCGACGGCGGACATACGTAATCCCCTAATCCTGCGTCAATTTTTACAGGACATTTTACAAACTGTGCGTGGGATACGGTATCAAAATAACGGAGTGCTTCTGCAAAATCAGGGCGCCAACCACGCATAAAGCCTTCTTTTACACCACGCAAATCGCAAAACCACGGTATACCGATTTCCAAATAAGTAGCACCCTCGCTGTGCGCCGCAACGGTTGTAGCCTGATACGCACCCTGACTTCCACCTGCAATCACAAGGTTTTGTTTATCCCACTCTCTCAAAGTTTTAAGATATTTAAGCCCCATAAGGTCACGTATCATAACACCGCGCCAATAGGTAGTCATATTGGATTCGTTTTCCTTATCGTCAAAACCGTAATCCTCAAAAAGTTCGTCTTTATATTTTTCCTTAACAACCTGTGCATCCACACAATTTTCAATACCGTGTGCATTAAAATATGCGGTTATCATACCATCATTATAAATTGGAAATGCAGGGTTTACACCATATCCCATATAAACCGCTCTCACGGGATATTTGCCATCCCCTTGCGGTACAGTCAAAACAAAAGACGCAGGTCTTACCTCGGGAGTTTTAATACGCATATCATACGCCTTAAAACCAACCTTTGCATCAGGGATTTCTTCCATCATAAGAACTTGCGGTTCTGTTTCATCAATAAGTTTTTCAATACCGTTCCAATACTCTGTATAATCATCAGGTAAAGTATCGTGATATTCAATATTTTCAACTTCTGCTCCTGCACCTGCATCCAACTGGTCGTAGCCTGTATCAATTTCACCGTCAGACCTTAATGCCTTGCAAATAAGATGTACAAATCCTGCTCTGCTAAGAGTAGTTTCCACAACCAACGGCTTACTCACAGTACAAAAGTCTGTGCCGCTCTTTGTTTTACCGTCATCGGTTTTAAGTTCCCAACTGATACTGTCACACTCTACGTTACGGCATTTGTCACGGGCAAAAATTTCAAAACGGATATTTTCACCGCATTTGTAAGAAAGCGCAGGTTTATTGAGAACACATTTAAAATACCGTGCCATTTATATTCCCCCTAAAAAGAAAAGTGTGCCATACTTCAAACAAAGTATAGCACACTAAAATTTTACTGTCAAGTTTTTTGGAATATAAATTTTCCGTCGCAAAAATCACACAAAACCGTATCGTTTTCCACAAACTCACCTGCCAAAATTTTCTCGCTGAAAGCATCTTCAATTTTATTTTGAATTTCACGGCGTAACGGTCTTGCTCCGTAAACCGCATCGAAACCTTTTTCGGCGAGAGCCGACTTGACCGCATCGGCGAATTCAAGTTTTATACCGATATTTTCAACTCGTTTTGCAAGGTTTACAAGCATCTTTTCGGCAATATTTTCAATTTCCGGTTTTGTAAGTTTAGAGAACACTATAACGTCGTCCACACGGTTTAAAAACTCAGGACGGAAAGTGGTTTTAAGTTCATCCAAAACCTTTTCCTTAACGTCGGTGTTGTCGTCTTCGCTACCCGCAAAACCAAAACTAATCTTTTTATCGGTTATAAGCCTAGCACCAACGTTTGAGGTCATTATAATTACAGTATTTTTAAAGTCAACCTTTCTGCCCTGACTGTCGGTCAAAATTCCATCTTCCAAAATTTGCAACAGCATATTAAATACATCAGGATGAGCCTTTTCAATTTCATCAAAAAGCACCACGGAATAAGGATTTCGGCGCACCTTTTCGGTAAGTTGACCACCCTCTTCAAATCCTACGTATCCTGGCGGTGAACCAACAAGACGTGACACCGTATGCTTTTCCATATATTCCGACATATCAAGCCTTATCATCATATTTTCATCGCCAAACATACACTCGGCAAGCGCTTTGCAAAGTTCGGTTTTACCTACACCCGTAGGACCTAAGAAAATAAACGAGCCAATCGGTCTTTTGGGGTCTTTAAGACCTACTCTGCCTCGGCGTATTGCCTTTGCGACAGCCGTAACCGCTTCATTTTGACCTACAAGACGGTTGTGTAATTCTTCTTCAAGATTCAAAAGCCTTTGGCTTTCTTCTTTTGTAAGTTCTACAACAGGTACACCCGTCCAACCTGACACAATTTGCGCTATATCCTGAACTGTAACGAAACCGTTCGAATGATTGTTCTCATTCTGCCATTTTTCCTTTTCAGCTTCATATTTTTGTTTTAAATTATTTTCTTTATCCCGAAGCGCCGCCGCTTTTTCGAACTCCTGTGCCTCAATGGCTTCCTCTTTTTCGCTTTGTGCGTTTTCAATCTTACCTTCAAGTTCTTTTAAAATTTGGGGCATTTCGCATCCTGCAAGTCGCACACGTGAACCTGCTTCGTCTATAAGGTCAATAGCCTTATCGGGCAAAAATCTGTCGGTTATATAACGAGAAGACAGTTCAACCGCACTTTTTAGTGCTTCATCGGTAATTTCCACCTTGTGATGTGCTTCGTATTTACCTTTTATTCCTTTCAAAATAAGATAAGCGTCTTCTTTTGAAGGCTCGGCAACCGTAACGGGTTGAAAACGACGTTCCAAAGCAGAATCTTTTTCAATATTTTTTCTATACTCCGCAATAGTAGTAGCGCCTATCAGTTGAAACTCGCCACGTGCTAACGACGGTTTTAAAATATTTGCCGCATCGGTAGAGCCTTCGGCAGAACCTGCGCCTATTATAGTGTGAACTTCGTCAATAAAAAGGATAACATCTTTTGCCTTTACAACTTCTTCCATCACCGCTTTTATACGTTCTTCAAAGTCTCCACGGTATTTTGTACCTGCAACCATACCTGTTAAATCGAGCATGAAAAGGCGCTTGTTTTGTAAAATTTCAGGTACGTTTTTATCCACTATTCTTTGAGCTAAACCCTCTATAATGGCAGTTTTACCCACACCCGGCTCACCTATAAGACAGGGGTTATTCTTGGTGCGACGGCAAAGAATTTGTATAATTCTTTCTACCTCGTTCTCACGGCCTATTACAGGGTCAATTTTACCGCTTTTAGCGTTTTCGGTTAAATCTACACCGTATTTCGATAACGTTGGTGTTTTGCTGTCTTTCGGTTTTTCGGTTTCTTTGTTAATATTTCCGCCGTTTTCTATACCCGAAGCCTTTAAAACGGAACTTGTAAGTAACGCAACGTCTACTCCCAAATCATTTAAAAAGCGTATGGCAAAATTATCACCATCGGATAAAATACCTATAAGTAAATGTTCAGTTCCCACAAACTTTTTACCCAAATTATTAGCGCCGTTCATTGCAGATTCTATAACTCGCTTAGCACGGGGTGTAAAATAATCGGGAGAAAGTTTACTGGGCGTACCGCAACCTATCTGAGTACGGATAAGTTGCTCTATTTTTTCGGCTGTAACACCGTTTTTCTCCATAACCGCCGAAGCCACACCGCCATCTATTTTCAAAAGTCCCAAAAGCAAGTGTTCACTGCCAACGTAAGTATGACCGAACTCACCTGCCAAACTTATAGCGTTGTTAAGCGCTTGGTTGGCTTTATCGGTAAAACCGTTAAAATTATATTTCATATACTCTCCTTCATTCCGTTAAATGCGTCACGCACCATATTAGCCCTGTAAATATCACGGTCCTGTGGTTCCATAATACCGTATTTTTGCATAAGCATATATGGTTGTGCTTCTATAAGCACCTCAATAGGCGATGCTTCAATATTAAGTATGCCCATACTTTTACCAAGTTTAACACGTGAAACCAAATTCATCATTTCACCGCTTGTAAGTATGCGAGCATTTTGAAGCGTACCAAAAGCCCTGAAACAAACGTCTTCAAGTTCTGTTTTTTTTAGATTTTTGCGTGCTTCAAGTTCTTTTTCTATAAGTTGTGTTGTTATAATTTTCAAGTTATCAAGTGCGTTATTTTCGCTCAGTCCCAAAGTTATCTGATTGGAAACCTGATAAAGCGCCGACGCAGATTTAGAGCCTTCACCGTAAAGACCGCGCACGGTAAAACCGATTTTACCAATAGAATTACTTAATTCTTCTATCTGACCGCCCCATTCGAGCGCAGGTAAATGCAACATTACCGAAGCACGAAGACCCGTACCTAAATTGGTAGGACACTCGGTCAAAAAGCCTAAACGGCTATCAAAAGCAAACTGCAAACTGCCGCAAAGCAAAGAATCAATCCGTTCGGCTATATCATACGCTTGGTTTAGATTATGACCGGAAAGTATAACCTGAATTCTAATATGATCTTCTTCTCCTATCATAATACTTATGCTTTCGTCAGCCGACAGTATGATAGCGCTCGGCTCGGTTATATTGGCAAATTCAGGACTTATAATATGACGCTCAACCATTGCATATTTTTGGGTTTCGGGAACGTCACGCATATCAATATATTTAAGACTTTTAGCAAACGGTGTATTGCTTTCGAGTATAGCATCTCTTACCCGTTTGTTAAGTTCCTTACGTTGCTCGGTTGTCATTCTGCACGGAAACGGCAAACCATTAAGATTACGAGCTAGACGAATACGGCTACTTACCGCAATATCTTCATTTTCACTGATGTTTTTATACCAATTACTCATTAGTCTGCACCTCCATTTCCTTGATTTTATCCCTAATAACTGCCGCTAGTTCATATTCTTCCTGTGCTACAAGACGGCTAAGTTCATTTCTCAAATCTTCCACCGTTTGTTCTTTAGGTTTTACAACCAACGGCGCATTGTTAGGGATTTTACCGATATGCTTGGTACTGCCGTGCACCCTTTTAAGATAAGGTACCAGTTGGTCATAAAATGTATTATAACACTCGCTACAACCTACTCTGCCACATTTTGCAATATCCGAAAAAGTACTATCGCAAACGGGACATTTTTTGGTGTTTTTGAAATCGTCTTTTTGGGTTATATCTCCGAACATAGAAGCCAACATCCCCGCGAGAGTGTTGGTTGCATAGCCGTAATGCGCCGCACATTCAGCACACAAATTATATTCTCGTGCAATTCCGTTCACCACAGTCTTGATGTGTGTGGTAGCGTGGTTTTTTCCGCATTTTTCACAAAACATAATAAAACCTCCTAAATTAAACTCAAAAGCAATTGTTTTAATAATGCCGCACGTAAACTGTCACGAATCACAGGAGGTGCCGACTGCATAACCGTATTGGATACCGCCGCATACATAAGGTCGGCTTGCTTTTTATCAATAATATCTGCCTGTAAACAGTTTTCAATTACAATTCTGGTGGTCAAAGCGTCGGTACGTTCCCCGATAGAATTTATTATATGCATAATAGCCGATGTATTTTGCATCATAACACGCTTTATTCTTATATATCCCCCACCACCACGACGGCTTTCGATAATATAACCGTGTTCGGGGGTGAAACGTGAAGATAAAACATAATTTATCTGACTCGGCGCACATCCCATAAGACTTGCAAACTCGTTACGTTGTATTTCGGCTGTGTGAACCTCCGACTCATTAAGCATACGTATAATTTCCTTTGTTATCAAATCGCTAAGTCGCATCAGTTTTCTCCTTTTTTGACTTTCTCTGACTTTTATTATACTCAAAAGTCAGGAAAAGTCAATACCTATTTTTTGTAACACCGAAATTTTTTCAGCATAGTATGTGATGAAGACAAAAAAGGAGGTCTTTCTAATGTGTAATAATAACGGTTGTACTTGGATTATCATCTTAATCCTCATCCTCTTCTGCTGCGGCGGTTGGGGCGGCAACAATAATGGTTGCGGCTGCGGCTGTGACAACGGTTGCAACACCTGTTGCTAATTCATAAAAAACAAACCCCCGTTCCCACGGGGGTTTGTTTTTTATGAAAATTGACTTGAAACTAAATTTATGCTATAATAATAAATAATAAATTTTGGAGGATTATTAAATGCTACTTCCTGATGCACCAAAATTTCATATTGAAACTTTTCCACATATGAATAATAATTTTTTAAACTTTACACAATTAGGTTATGACAAACACTCCCCACTTGCCACATTTTCGCACTATGGCGATATTTATATAATCCATTACATAAATAAAGGTTTTGGAAGTATAAAAATTAACGGTGAAGTAACTAAATTGAAAACCAACGATGCTTTTATTGTCAAACCTAATAAATTGTTGTATCAAACCGCAGACAGCAAAAATCCTTGGGAACTGTTATACTTCGCCTTTAGCGGCCCTATGGCGGACTATTTGGTAAACCATACAATATTCAAATATAAAAATTCACATTCATTTAATGATAATACATTCAGCGAAACCTTCACCAAAATGATAAATGAAATTTTAAAAGATAATTCTAAAACTTTAACAAATTTTAATTGTCTTTTTAGTTTATTATCATTTTTTGAATCTTCATACGAACCCAAAAAACAAAAAGATGATATTTTAAAAACCTCTGTTGAAGATATTGTGAACTCTGTTAAAAACTATATCAAAACAAACTATTCAAAACCAATTAAAATATCCGATATAGCAAAACAATTAAATTTCAATCGCTCACATCTTTTCCGCATTTTTAAGCAAAATACCGATATGAATATTGAGGAATATCTCACTATAACACGCATAAATCAAGCCTGTCACTTACTTAAAACCACAAATTTCACCGCAAATACAATAGCATCACTGGTAGGCTTTCAATATTATCCTAACTTTTTCAAACACTTTAAAAAAACCATCGGCACCACACCTACAAAATACCGAAAAAGCCAATAAAAAGAAGCAATAATAAATAGGCTCTTTGTGAATAGTTGGGGTAAAGAGTTAAAATGAAAATGTTTTACACAAGCAGTCGCAATTAAGCGGCTGCTTGTTCTTTGTTGAATTGATGATGAGAAGAAAATATATGTAAAATACGGTTTCGGAATCTTTTAAA
>JAZSNT010000013.1:0-17236 GCA_045536525.1 Acutalibacteraceae bacterium | reverse complement strand
AATGACGGTTTATGGCCTGATAGTTCGGTGCGCCGAATTTTGCAAAACCGTATGTATGTTGGCGATATGGTGCAAGGTAGAAATACTACCTATAGTTATAAGATTAAACAATGCCGCGCAATTCCTAAGGATGAGTGGATTATTGTTGAGGGAACACACGATCCGATTATCAGCCACGAAACCTTTGACAATGCACAGGCTTTGTTTAATAAGCACATCCGTAAAAGTCCAAAGAAGAATAATGTTGACTTGTTTTCGGGACTTGTGCGTTGTGCCGACTGCAAGCGTGTTATGAATAAAAAGACCAATCAACACACATACGGTACGTATCATTACTATCGCTGTGTAACAGCAAGGAAACTTAAAAAATCAGCGTGTACAAATCACACCATCCGTATTGATAAGTTGGAGCAGGCTGTACTTTTAACCATTCAAAATATGATTAATACAGCAACTACAATGAGCGAACTGCTCACGCAAATCAATAATAATTCCACACGAAAAAAGGAATCAAGTCATATTGAGAAGGCATTGAAATCTCAGGTTTCTGAACGAGAAAAACTTGTGTCCATGATTACCGACCTTTATCCCGACTGGAAAAGCGGTGTTATCACAGTGGATGAGTATCAGATGTTAAAGGAACGGCTTAATGAAAGACTGAGGATTGCTGACGAAAAAATCGCCTCACTTAACAAATCTGCAGAGCAGTTCCAAGACGGTATTACCGAAGAGAACGAGTTTGTGGCACGTTTCAAAAAGTACGGTAATATCGAAAGTCTTACAAGACCGTTGCTTACCGAACTTGTGCAAGAAATTTTCGTACACGAGGGCGGAGATATCGAGGTTGTGTTCAAGTTCCAGGATGCCTATGCTGAAGTCGTTGAATATATCGAACTCAATAAGCAACTTATCGAAACCGAAAAACCAACAAAAAAGAAAAAATCGGCGTAATGATAAAGCGTGTGACAGTTTACTGCCACACGCATATTTATATTGTAAAACAACATCCTCCCCATAGAAGCACCCATAATTTTCTAAATTTGAAGGTCTGAAAAAATTTTTTGAGGAATTTTATGGTGTTCTCTTGACATTTTCCCCGGCTTCATTAGAAAAAACACCACGTGAAAAACCGTAATGCATCGCAAGCATAATTCCATATCCTGCAGTGCCGCCTGCTGCTGCTTTAAAATTAAATGCCTCTGTGAAAATCAATTCAAAGGCTGCCGGAATTTTATCGGCATTAATTATTAGCGCAATTAAAGACGATACAACATAAAAAATCGCCATAATAGGTACTAATTTTTCATTTACCGAGGCTATTCTGCGCATTCCTCCCAAAATAACTGCAACGGCAATTATTGTTAAAACAAGACCTGTAATCCAAGGGTTTATACCTACTGTGCTTTTAAGAGCAACCGCAATGGAATTTGACTGAGTTGCATTTCCTGTACCAAGGCACGCTATTGTTGCAAAAACAGCGAAAATTCCTGCAAGCCATTTTAGATTAAGACCGTTTTTTATGTAATACATCGGTCCGCCAACCCATTCGCCTTTTTTATTCTTTTCTCTAAAATTCAGCGACAAAACTATTTCTGAATATTTTGTTACCATTCCAAGCAAGGCACTTATCCACATCCAAAAAACCGCTCCCGGTCCGCCCGAAACAATAGCGGTTGCCAATCCTGCAATGCTTCCTGTACCAATAGTACCTGCCATAGCTGTTGCTACCGCTTGAAATGGGCTTACACCAGAATTATCTTTTTTAAGCTGTTCTTTGGAACCTAATCCAAAAATTGTTTTTTTCATCATATAACCAAACTTCTTGAATTGCAAAAAGCCGGTTTTTACAGAAATAAACAAGCCAACAAATATCAATAAGGCTAACATAAAGGGACCCCATACGATATCGTTGATAAAACCATTAATTTTAGTAATAAAATCCATATACATTCAGCTCCGCGGTTTTAAATTTCCTTGTCAGGCAAAAGACTAACTTCGCACTTATTTGTTGAAAGGACAACCGAAGTACGTGTCAGGGATATACCATCTATAGATTTAATGTAATTCAAAATAGATTCAAGTGTTTTACCGTTTTTTGTAATAACCTTAAGAATAAAATCAAAATCACCTGCTATATAATGGCACTCAGAAATTGATTTATTCTCATTTACTAAGCGAATAAATTCCTCGTTAAATCTTGGATGTTCAAGGCTGACACTAATGAAAGCCGTTGTTTCACGTCCAAGTACACTTTGATTAATAATTGCAGTGTACTTTTCTATTAAACCAATATTCTCCATTTTTTTAATTCGCTCGATAACCGCAGATGTAGAAAGATTAATTTTTGCGCCAATATTTGTAGCATTTTCTCTTGAATTTTCCTTTAAGCATTCAAGAATTCTATAATCGATATTATCCAATTTCTTCACCTCGTAAATATTATACAAATTGTACCAAAAATGTAAATGGCTACAATTAAATTAGAAAATTTTTTTGATTAAAATTATATATTCCAAAAATATTTTTGTCTCTGTTTGATTTTAAAGAAATATTTAGTTAGTAGATTTTATTATATAGAATTTCTGAAACATCACAAATTATGCTTATGTCGCAAGATAAATTATTTTACAGACAAAAAAGGAAGCACGAAATTTTCGTGCTTCCTTTTTTTGTCCTTTAAGGTATAACTCATATGACTTGCTCTTTTGGCACCCGTAGTAGGAATCGAACCTGCATCTAAGTCTTAGGAGTAGAACCTGTGCTGATTTTTCGCTCATAAACAAAGAGCAAAAAACACAGTAAAATCAAGGCTTTCACGGCGTTTTTGTGTTATCCTGAAATCACCCTTTATCAGCTAATATCAACTGATAAAATCTACCCCAATTAGCAGACGATTAGCAGATACCCATACAAAGGGGTTACGCTCATCTGTTAGTGTGTTGCAGTCCGTTCCTCACGGGACATCTCCTCACGGGACATCTTAATGTAGTATATTATAATACCCAAATATGAATAAATCAAGAACTTGCAAAAAAAGACAACCCACTCGTTATGAATGGATTGTCTTTCTGCTTATTACATAGCCTTGGCTAATGCTTTAATTAATGCTGCTGTTTCCGGATTGGATAAAAGTTTTGCAAGCAGAGCCGCATTATCATCTTCGTCTTTTTCTACAACATTTTCTTTGGCTTCTTCAGAGACAGCCATAGGATCGAGCATTTCGATTGCACTATCAAATTTAGGCATAGGAGCTGTTTTGCCTTCCTCAACTCCACGTAACCCTTTAGCGTTGTAAAATTGTTCCTCGAACTTCTGAGCGTTAAATCGTCTGTCCTCGTCGATTATATGGCTATATACATCGGCAACCATATCCATACGAGCGTGTCCTGAGTCGCCCTGAACCGACTTCATATCGCCGCCGTTCCACTTCAACTTGTAGGTGATGCTTGCGTGTCTGAAACTGTGGAATACAACATCGGGCAAGTTATGATCTTTAATGAGTTTTTTTAATCCTCTGTTGATCACCTGCCCCTCCATAGGTCTACCTGAGGAGTGGCAGAATACAAGATTATTGTTGGTGTATTCGTCTCCAAAAAGCTCAATCATTTCATCAATCTGTTTCTTTCGCTCAACCAACATTCTTGCAACAGTATTTGGTAAAAAAATCTTTCGTACACTCGTCTTAGTTTTAGGAGATTTGAGAACAAGGTTTGTGTGAGTGTTGGATAAGGTGCGAGGAAAGATTTTGATAATATCTTTATTGTCTAAGGCTTCTAATGCATCTTTGTTTACTCTCTGCAATTCCTTATTAACGAAGATAGAAGCATTGTTTTCTTCAATGCTCTTTTCTGTAATGTCGATACAATCCCAAGTAAGTCCGAGCAATTCTCCCATACGCAAGGAGCAGGAAAACGCAAGGTTAATTGCAAGAGATAGAATATCGTCATCGCATACTTCAAGGGCGTGCAGGAGCGTTTCTGCTGTCCATATTTCTCTTTTTTCGTGTTCTTCTTTTGGGAGATTAGCATTAAGCACAGGATTTCTACTCATAAGCTCCCACTTAACAGCCTGATTGAAAGCACTTCTCAAAAATTTGTGTATTTCTCTAACGGTATGAGCCGTCAAAAATTCGCTTTTAGGTTTTTTATTGTTTACGATCTTAGCCTTAACTGAAAGTAGACTTTGATAGAACTTATCCATCAATCTCGGAGAAATATCGTCAAGCTTTACATCGCCAATCAGAGGAATAATGTAATTATACATCAAACCTTTCTTAGAGTTATAGGTTGACATCGCCCAATTACTGACTCCATATACGGAGCAGTATTCTTCAAGTAGGTCTGCAACCGTTGTAGCAGTAGGAACGATAAATGTACCATTCTGTTGTTCAAATTCAATTTGAGCTTTTCTTTTCTTTGCTGCTGCATTACTATCAAAAGTTTCCCACTTCTGACGGGTGTTGCCCATAGTGTCTTTATAGTTATAGACCACAGCGTATTTATTCTTTCTCTTTATAATCGAAGCCATAACAATCCTCCTTATTCGTTATCGAGCCATTTGTCAAAGCTCTTTTTTACTATTCGGTAGCCTTTATCGACTTTAACAGCCTTAAAGCAACCTCGTTCAATGAGTTTGTAGACCGTCTGACGGACTACACCAAGTATCTGCATTACTTCCTCAACGGAGTAGCTTTTCTTCTGAGAAGTCCCGTTGAGTTCTTTAACCCTTGTTTCAATCGACATAATCTTCAACCTCCTCAATTTCCATTACTTTTTTGAATTTGTCTTGAGAAGCGTACCACTTTTCAAAACTTTCTCTGCTGATGTGTCTGTGACCGTCAACCCATATAAAATCGACAATGCCATTGTTCATCAGGTCGTTTGCTGTGCTTCTCGGAATACCTAAGACTTTTGCAACGGTAAGAGGTGTAACTGTTTTACCGTGATTTTTGCCGGGTCTTTCGCCATTGACCTTTTTATAGTGAAATTGGCTTGCGTACCATTCCTCAAAGCTTTCAACATCAATTCGTATCTTGCCGAAAACCAAGAACTTCTTGAACAAGTTTTGACCGATGAGCCTATACGAAGCAGTCTTGCCAAGTCCGAGAATACGACTCATATCTCTGACGGTCATCGTCTTTTTGTCCTGATAGGTCGTCATAGCGATTACGATATTCTTGTTTTCTTCCACGCTCTTTTTAGAAGCACGGTACTCGTTGCCGACACGATGAACTTTGAACAATCCTGATTTCAGGAGTTTCCGAGCTTCATCTTCGGAAAGAGATAGTATAGTCTGTATCTCAGCTACTGAATAAGTTTCCCATTCGATGTCCTTAATCTCTCTGCCCTGAACCTTTTCGTTAAAATATTCGGTCATCAACTGACGATCGTTGTTACGGTTGTCATTTGCTCTGAATGAGTTGCCGGACTTATCAATCAAGGCATACGATAATGTTGTGGGTAACTTCATACCAATACAGAGCTGCATAACGGTTTCCATTGTAACATTTTGCTCCGCATCATTTCTAAGGCGCTGAATATGTCGAGTGCTGATGTCTGCCGCTTCCGAAATTTCTTCTTCGGTCATATCAGACCAATCAATAACCTTATCTAAAGCATCAGGAAAGCTGTTGGGCAATGACTTTATTACAGAGAGAACATCATCGCTGTATTTTTTGAAAATTTCAGCTTGTGATTTGTGTTCCTTATTGTCGTCTGAATACTTAGCTTCAAATACGATATTTGACTCAGAGTCACGGAATAACACACACTCTGTATAGTAGGTTTCTCCGTACTTGTTTACAGACTTGACCTTGAGATCGAAAATCAAACAGCACTCGTCAATGTGGAGTCGTGCATATTCAGTAAGACACGGTTCGCCATTTTGAGTTGTTATGTATTTCGGACTGTTAAACACAAAGTGAGCATCTATATATTTGTATTTGTCGTCTTTTAAATCTTCTCTAAGCTTAGGGGAGAAAACACTTTGAATTAATGCATCCTCACGACTGATAGAAAATGTCTGTTTCTTACTGATAGAATTCTTTTTAAAAGTATGTGGCTTTACATATCTACCGTCAATATAGGTCATTACACCGATGGCTTCATCATATCCTGCGTCTATCATACGGATTTTGGCAGCACAGTTTGAAACACCATAGAATGTCGCTAATTCTCTTATTACCGGCTCTATAACATCTACAAGCTCAAAGGTTTGGAGTTTCTTTCTGTATTTGCGAATAAGTTCTTGAGCCTTGATCTTGAACGTATTAACCTTTGTGATAGTTCTCATCAACTGTGTCATACACTTCGCCGGAAGGTAATGAGCCTGAACGGGAATGATTACGCTATCTGCCGCCGATAAAGCATTGAGAGTCATCATACCGAGCGAAGGTGAGCAGTCTATTATGATATAATCGTAATTGTGCTTTACTTCATTCAGGTAGTTTCTCAAAATGGCTTCACGGTGGCGTACTCGTTAAAGTGGCTAATCATCAGAAATAAAGTCCTACGTACCTGATATTCAATTTTCAAGGATCATTGAAAAAGTTGCTCCTAATCGGAGTTAGAAACGAACCCTTTCACTTATTTGGAATTACACCCCCGAAATGCACCCCTATTTTTTGAAAAAAGTTAAAAAATTTTTTTGCAACAAAAAAAGCCGCCTACTCCGATAAGGGAATAGACGGCTCTGAATTTTCGCTCAGTTAGTGAAATATAAAATTGTATATATAAATGTAGATGAATGTAGAGAACAAATTGTTCATTAAATAAAAGAAAAAACCGAATAACAATCGCCTTTAAAATTAGCAAGATTTTTAGCTGAGAAATCCCTTTTCTTAGCAGAGCGGGTGAAATTCTTTGCATAATAACATTTTTCTTGCTAATTTTTATTAGCAAAGCGTTCGCCTAAGTAGGTGATTGTTCCATAGTTCACAGTTCATTAGCAGACAGACTCTTGCTAAGAATTTTCTGCATTTAATTTTAAAAGCTTAGAAAAAAAGAAAGCCTGAAAACCTTGTAAAATCAAGGCTTTCAGGCATTGTTTGTGGCACCCCCTGCGAGAATCGAACTCACAACTAACCCTTAGGAGGGGTTTATTATATCCATTTAACTAAGGGGGCTTCTAAAAAATATATAACAATATTCAATTATATAATAACTCGTTATCAATCGCTTTTGCTACAAAGTTGATTGTTATAACAAACTCTTAGGAGGACCTTATTCTATCCGTTGAACTATACGGGCGAGTATTTATGCTTTACAATAGTACATTAAAAATGATAAAAAGTCAATATCGAAAACATTAATATAAATAAACTAAAAAACTTTTTGCAAAAAATGCTTGACAAATTGTTGGAAAGTGTATATAATACTACTGTTGCAAATCCAAAGACAGTAGGTGGCATTTGCCGTAAGTTTTATTGCCTACCGAGGTTAAGCGATTAAAAATTTAAGTTTTACTTTATATTTTTATGCTTGTCCGTAGTCTTTGGGCAAGCATTTATTATTTTACCCCGGAGGTGAAACGCATGCCCAACGCAGCGGTTTTAGAACAAAAACAGAAGCAGGTTGCAGAACTCTCGGAAAAACTTTCTAAAGCAGTTACAGGTGTAGTTGTTGACTATAAGGGTACAACAGTTGCAGATGATACAGCTTTACGTAAGGAACTTCGTGAAAACGGTGTAGATTATTTCGTAGTAAAGAACTCGATCTTAGGCCGCGCTATCGACGGTACAGATTTGGCAGATATGGCTTTCGCGCTTGAAGGTACTACTGCTATCGCTCTTTCAGAGGAAGATTACACAGCAGCCGCAAGAATTCTTTGCAAATTTGCAGAAGCACACGACAACTTCAAGATTAAGACGGGTTTCTTAGACGGCAAGGTAGTTGACGTTGATACTATTAAGGCTCTCGGTAACCTTCCCAGCAAGGAAGTTCTCTTGGCAACTGTATGCAACGCATTCCAGGCACCCATCGCAGCATTTGCACGTGCTGTACAAGCTATTGTTGACAAAGGTGAGTCAGCAGAATAATTAAAATTTAAAAAAACATTTATTTAATTGGAGGAAATTAAAATGGCATCTGAAAAGATTACAGCAATGATTGAAGAATTAAAAACTCTTACAGTTTTGGAACTTTCTGAACTCGTAAAAGCAGTAGAAGAAGAATTTGGCGTATCTGCAGCAGCTGCTGTAGCAGTAGCAGCTCCTGCAGCAGGCGGTGCAGCAGCAGCTGAAGAAAAGACTGAATTTGACGTAGTACTCAAAGAAGTTGGCGCTGAAAAGATTAAGGTTATTAAGGTTGTTCGTGAAGTTACCGGTCTCGGCCTCGCAGAAGCTAAGGCTATCGTTGACGGCGCTCCCAAGACCCTTAAAGAAGCAGCAGCTAAGGAAGAAGCTGAAGAAATCAAAGCTAAACTTGCAGAAGTTGGCGCAACTGTTGAACTCGCTTAATTTTAAAGTCAGTTTACTTAGAAACGGAACCTTCGGGTTCCGTTTTTTTATATTCTCTGACAAAAACAGTCGGTATACATTTTAACGCTTTAAAGTATTGAAAATAATGCTTGACATTTACGCTTTAAAGTGTTAAAATGTTTAAAGTGAAAAATTATATTTTAAGGTGAAGAAATGGTTATTACAGATTTATTAGAAAGAAACGCCCGTCTTTACGGTTCTGAAATAGCACTTGTGGAGGTTAACCCGTCGGAAGAGCGTGATAGCGCGGTTACTTGGAGAGAAGCGAGTCTTATAGAAAGTGCAAACGGCGCACCCTATCGCCGTGAAATGACTTGGTGCGATTTTGACCGCAAGGCTAATCGATTTGCTAATTTACTTTTAAGCCGTGGCATAAAGAAGGGTACAAAGGTTGCAATTCTTTTGATGAATTCACTTGAATGGTTACCTATATACTTTGGTATTTTAAAGGCAGGTTGTCTTGCAGTACCGCTTAATTTCCGTTATTCAGGTGATGAAATTAAGTATTGCCTTGAACTTGCAGATTGTGAAGTCTTGGTTTTTGGCCCTGAGTTTGTGGAGCGTGTTGATACTGTTGTAGACAGTTTAGAACAGGTTAAAACAATGCTTTTTGTGGGTGAAAACAAGCCATCTTATGCTGAAAATTGCGAAGAGCTTATGAATTACTGTTCTACTTCTGCACCGCCCGTGGCTTTGGAGGAAGAGGATTATGCGGCCATTTATTTTTCTTCGGGTACAACAGGCTTTCCAAAGGCCATTTTGCATCGTCACAGAGCGCTTATTGCGTCTTGTAGAACTGAGCAAAATCACCATTCACAAAGTCGTGACGACGTGTTTCTTTGCATACCGCCTCTTTATCATACAGGCGCCAAAATGCATTGGTTTGGTTCACTTTTGGCAGGTAGTAAAGCGGTTTTACTTCGCGGCGTTAAGCCTGAGTGGATTTTGCGTACCGTTACCGAAGAAAAGTGTACGATAGTTTGGCTTTTGGTACCGTGGGCTCAGGATATTTTAGACGCTATTGAATCGGGTAAAGTTAAAATGGAAGATTATCTTTTGTCACAATGGCGACTAATGCATATTGGTGCACAACCTGTACCGCCAAGTCTTGTAAAGCGTTGGCTTAAATATTTCCCAAATCACCAGTATGATACAAACTACGGTCTTAGTGAATCAATAGGACCCGGCTGCGTACATTTGGGGGTTGAAAATGTAGAAAAAGTTGGCGCTATCGGTAAAGCAGGTTACTTGTGGGAAGTAAAAATTGTTGATGAAAAGGGTAACGAAGTAGCAGACGGAGATATCGGTGAGTTGGCAGTATACGGGCCCGGTGTTATGGATTGTTACTACAAAAACCCCGAAGCTACCAATGAAATTTTAAAAGATGGTTGGCTTTACACGGGCGATATGGCTAAAAAAGACCCTGACGGTTTTATCTATCTTGTAGACCGTAAAAAAGATGTTGTGATTTCGGGCGGAGAGAATATTTATCCCGTTCAGATTGAGAATTTGCTGCGCAAATTCCAAAAGGTTAAAGACGTTGCGGTAATCGGCCTTCCCGATTCACGTTTAGGTGAAATTGCCACCGCTATTGTTGAGGTTAAAGAGGGAATGGATTGTACCGAGGAAGAAATTAATGAATTTTGCAAAGAGTTGCCTCGCTACACCAGACCCCGAAAAGTTATATTTGATAAAGTTCCCCGTAATCCTACGGGTAAAATTGAAAAACCCGCGCTTCGTAAAAAATATTGTCCCGACGGATTGGTAGAAGCGCAAATTAATAGTTAACAAGGTAGTGATTATAAATGAGTTCGGAATTATTTACCGGTATTTTAGTCGTCGGTTTTTTTGCTTTGATGATAGTGGTAGGTCTTTATTGCAGTAAACATGCCACCGATGTTAATGGTTTCGTTTTGGGCGGTAGAAATGTCGGTCCATGGCTTACTGCTTTTGCTTATGGCACATCTTATTTTTCTGCTGTAATATTTGTTGGATATGCAGGTCAGTTCGGTTGGAATTTCGGTTTGGCGTCCACATGGATAGGCCTCGGTAATGCTTTTATCGGTTCGCTTTTGGCCTGGAATGTTTTAGGACGTAGAACAAGGGTTATGACCCAACATTTGAATTCTAAAACAATGCCTGATTTTTTCCAAAAAAGATATAATTCTCCTGCTTTAAAAATAGCAGCATCGGTTATTGTTTTTGTGTTTCTTATACCATATACAGCTTCGCTTTATAACGGTCTTTCAAGTCTTTTCTCAATTGCTTTTGATATACCGTATTGGGTTTGTATAATTGTTATGTCGGTGCTTACTGGTGTATATGTAATCTTTGGCGGATATATGGCTACTGCAATAAACGATTTTATTCAAGGAATTATAATGCTGGGCGGAATAATAGCTGTGGTTATTGCCGTACTTAATCAAAACGGCGGTTTTACAGAATCGGTAACGCTACTTGCAGAGAAAAACGGTGCTGAGTATACCTCGTTCTTTGGCCCTAACCCTATTTTCCTTACAGTAGTTGTATTACTCACTTCTTTGGGAACTTGGGGACTTCCTCAAATGGTTGGTAAATTTTACGCAATCACTAATGAAAGCGCAATTAAAAAAGGCACATTGATTTCCACTGTTTTTGCTATTATAGTAGCAGGTGGTTGCTACTTTCTTGGTGGATTTGGCAGACTTTTTGTTACAGAAGAAACAGTTGCCAGTAAAGGCTTTGATTCTATAATTCCGTCAATGCTTTCAAATCTTTCTCCGTATATTATCGGCATAGTTATAGTTTTGGTGTTGTCTGCATCAATGTCTACACTTTCTTCGTTGGTTCTGACATCGGCTTCCACTCTTACTTTGGATGTGGTAGTACCTGAACATAAAGCAAATGCAAGTGATAAGAAAAAGTTACTGATTATGCGTTTGTTTATAGTTTTCTTTATTGTACTTTCTGCTGTTATTGCTATTCTTAAAGATACAATATGGTCTGATTTTGTGTTTATAGCGCAAATGATGGGTGTTTCTTGGGGTGCTTTGGCAGGTGCGTTTTTGGCGCCGTTCCTTTATGGATTATATTGGAAAAAAACCACCCGAGCAGCTGTTTGGAGTTCGTTTGGTTTTGGTGTAGGAATAATGGTGGTGCAACTTTTGGTATCGTTAAAGGTGTTTGAGGTATCAAGTGGCGTGTTAGGTTTTGTTTTCCAAAATTCACTATATTCAGGTGTTATCGCTATGTTGGGTAGCTTGGTTATAGTTCCTGTTGTCAGTCTTTTTACGCAAAAGAGCAAACCGCAAGATGTGGATGATAAATTTGCAGGATATGATACAAAGGTTACCGTCAGCGCAAAGCGTTCTTTGAAAGATAGATAGTATTGAAAAATTGCAATTCTCCGTTTGGGGATTTGCAATTTTTTGGTTGATTTTAGTTAAATTTTGTTTTATAATAAGTTAAAATATTTTATATATCTTACAGAGGTGTAACCAATGAAAAAACTTATGCTCGGTAACGAGGCAGTGGCTCGTGGTCTTTACGAAGCAGGCTGTTCTTTTGTTTCAAGTTATCCCGGTACTCCCAGTACCGAAATTACCGAATATGCAGCAAAATATGAAGAAATTTATGCTGAATGGGCACCAAATGAAAAGGTCGCTTTGGAGACTGCTTTCGGTGCAAGTCTTGCAGGTAAAAGAAGCTTTTGCGGTATGAAGCACGTTGGCGTAAACGTAGCGGCAGACCCGCTTTTCACCGTGGCTTATACAGGCGTAAATGCAGGTCTTATTATCGGTGTTGCTGATGACCCCGGTATGCATTCTTCACAGAACGAGCAGGATTCTCGTCACTACGCAATAGCATCAAAAATCCCGATGTTAGAGCCCAGCGACAGTGCGGAATCTATTGCTTTTGTAAAGGAAGCATTCGAGATTTCCGAAAAATTTGATACCCCAATCTTTTTAAAGATGTGTACCCGTGTTGCGCACTCTCAAAGTGTTATTGAAGAGTGTGAGAGAGCAGATATTCCGCAAAAGGAATACACAAAAGACGGTGCAAAATACATAATGATGCCAGGTAATGCGAAAAAGCGTCATCCCATTGTAGAAGAACGTACAAATGCACTTGTAGAATATGCTGAAACTGCTTTCTTCAACCGTGTGGAAGAGGGAAGCGATAATTCGGTTGGTATTATTACATCATCTACAAGTTATCAGTATGTTAAGGAAGTTTGCGGTGATAAATATCCTGTATTAAAACTTGGTATGATAAATCCGCTTCCTGTTAATAAGATTAAAGACTTTGCGAAGAGCGTGGATAAGGTTATCGTCGTAGAAGAACTTGACGGTATTATCGAGTCACATTGTAAAAATATCGGTGTAGATGTAAGCGGCAAAGAACTTTTCGGTCTTTTGGGTGAGTTTTCACAGAATATTGTTGCCGACAAGTTGGGCGAAGCAGTACCGTGCGGTAAAGCGTTAGAAGAAAATATTCCTATGCGTCCGCCAGTTATGTGTGCAGGTTGTCCGCACCGTGGTCTTTTCTACACATTGAAGAAAAATAAATTGACCGTTCTTGGTGATATAGGTTGTTATACTTTGGGTGCAGTAGCACCTCTTAATGCAATTGATACTACAATCTGTATGGGTGCTAGTGTTTCAAGTCTTCACGGTTTTAATAAAGCGAATGAAGGAAAATCCGATGCTAAGACGGTTGCAGTTATCGGTGACTCTACCTTTATGCATTCGGGTGTTACAGGTCTTATAAATATTGCTTATAACGATTCTAATTCTACTGTTATTATCCTTGACAACTCTATAACAGGTATGACAGGTCACCAACAAAACCCTACAACAGGTTACAACTTAAAGGGTGACCCTGCTTCTAAAATAAATCTTGAAGCATTGTGTAAGAGTGTTGGTATAAACAGTGTACGTGTTGTAGACCCGTATAACCTTGCAGAATGTGATGCGGTTATAAAAGAAGAACTTGGCAAAAACGAGCCTTCGGTTATTATTTCCCGTCGTCCGTGTGCGCTTCTTAAATACGTTAAGCACGCAGGACCGATTAAAACCAATACTGACAAGTGTGTGGGCTGTAAGATGTGTATGCAAATCGGTTGTCCTGCTGTTAGTATGGAAAACGGCAAAGTTAAGATTGATAACACACTTTGTACAGGTTGCGGAGTTTGTTCGCAGATGTGTAAGTTTGATGTGTTTGAATCAGTAAAGGGGGATAAATAATGGAAACTCGTAATATTATGATTGTCGGCGTTGGCGGTCAGGGTACTTTACTTGCAAGTAAATTGCTCGGTAAACTTTTATTGGGCAAAGGTTATGACGTTAAGGTAAGTGAAGTACACGGTATGAGTCAACGAGGCGGTAGCGTTGTGACTTACGTTCGCTATGGTGATAAGGTTTATTCTCCCGTTATTGATAAGGGTGAAGCAGATGTTATTGTTTCGTTTGAAATGCTAGAAGCGGCTCGTTGGGCGGAGTATTTAAAACCCGATGGAGTAATCATTACTAATACTCAGCAGGTAAATCCTATGCCTGTAATTACAGGCGTACAAAGTTATCCCGAAAATTTGGCTGATAAAATTAAGGCATTGGGTGTAAAACTTGATGCTTTTGACGCTCTTTCTTTGGCAGAACAAGCGGGCAGTTCCAAGGCAGTTAATATCGTGCTTATGGGTAGGCTTTCTAAGTTTTTTGATTTTACCGGGGAAGAATGGCTTACTGCTATTGAACAAAGTGTTCCGGCTAAATTCTTGGAACTTAATAAAAAAGCTTTCGATTTAGGAAGAGAATTAGAGGTGTAAAAAATTGGAAAGATATTATCAAAAGGATATGGAATGTGCTTCCCGTGAAGAAATGATAGCGCTTCAGAACGAGCGCCTTGTAGCACAGGTTAAGCACGTGTGGGAGAACGTTCCGTATTACCGTAAAAAAATGGAAGAAAAGGGTGTTACACCTGACGATATAAAGAGTATTGATGATTTACATAAGTTGCCCTTCCTTACAAAAGATGACTTGCGTGATGCATATCCTTACGGTCTTTTGGGTACTGATTTGAAAAATTGTGTGAGAATTCAGTCTACTTCGGGTACCACGGGTAAACGTGTTGTGGCATTTTATACTCAAAATGATATAGATTTATGGGAAGATTGCTGTGCACGTGCACTTGTTGCGGCAGGCGGTACAAATGAAGATGTTTGTCAGGTTGCTTACGGTTATGGTCTATTTACTGGCGGTCCCGGAATGAACGGTGGCAGTCATAAGGTTGGTTGCCTTACTTTACCTATGTCTTCGGGTAATACCGACAGACAGTTACAGTTTATGACTGACCTTGGCGCTACAATTATTTGTTGTACCCCCTCTTATGCTGAGTATCTTGCTGAAAGCATTTACGAGCGTGGCATACGCGACCAGATAAAACTTAAATCAGGTATCTTTGGCGCGGAAGCTTGGAGTGAAGAAATGCGCCACGATATTGAAGAAAAACTTGGTATCAAGGCTTATGATATCTATGGTCTTACCGAAACCAGCGGTCCCGGTGTTGCTTTTGAATGTTCTGAGCAAATGGGTATGCACATTAACGAAGACCACTTCATTGCTGAAATTATTGACCCCGATACTTTGGAAGTATTGCCAGAAGGCAGTCAGGGTGAGTTAGTATTCACATCAATTACCAAGGAGGGTTTCCCGCTTCTTCGTTATCGCACAAAGGATATTACGGTGCTTTCACGTGAAAAATGCTCTTGCGGTCGTACACTTGTTAAGATGCACAAGCCTATGGGCAGAAGTGACGATATGCTTATTGTTAAGGGTGTTAACGTATTCCCGTCACAAATTGAAGCAGTGCTTTTAGAAAACGGTTATCCTGCAAACTATCAGATTATTGTTGACCGTGTAAACCATAGCGATACCATTGAAGTTTTGGTTGAAATGACACCTGAAATCTTTTCTGATTCTCTTGGCAAGATTACCGAAATGGAAAAGAATTTGGTATCTGCATTAAAGGCTATGCTTGGTATTTACGCAAAGGTTCGTCTTGTAGACCCCAAAACGATAGCACGAAGCGAAGGTAAGGCTGTTCGTATTATTGATAAGCGTAAAATTTAAGGAGGGCTCGTTATGGCTATAAATCAAATTACTGTATTTTTGGAAAACAGAGCAGGCGCTCTTTTGGATGTTACAAAACTTTTGTCAGACAATAAGGTAGACCTAAGGGCTATAAATATTGCCGAAACTGCCGATTACGGTCTTTTGCGTCTTATCACCGCAGACAATGCACAGGCTGAAAAAGTTTTAAAGGGTGAAGGACTTATCTTTACCGAAACTCCTGTTTTGGCGGTGGCTATTGCTGATAAAACAGGCGCTCTCAGTGACGTTTTGGAAGTTTTGGCAAAGGCAGAAATTGATGTACATTATATGTATTCTATTTTTGGTCATCAAAACGGTTTGGCATATATGATTATGCAACTTGAAGACCCTGAAAAAGCAAGTAAATTATTAAAGGCAAACGGTATTACAATCGCTGAGCCTAAAGATTTGCAGATAGGATAAATTATATCAATTTCCTCTGAAAGCCTTCCTCTCTGAGGAAGGTGGTATGCGGAAGCGTGACGGAAGGAGTTACTCCCTCAGTCTCGCATATGCTCGACAGCTCCCTCTCCGAGGTAGCCTATTATAATGTATAATTTATTTTAAAAAGACGGTGGTTAATACAACCTCCGTCTTTTTGATTATAATTCTTCTTCTAATTTTATGATGAGTGTACTCATTTTAATGTTTAGGGCAGAGCAGATTCGGTATAAGGTTTCTAATGTGGGTTTTCGTTCACCCCGTTCTATGGCGCTTAAATGACTTCGTCCTATATCTGCAAGTCCACTAAGAACTTCTTGCGAAATGCCTTTTTGGTTTCGGAAAAAAGCAATAGTCTTTCCTACCTTTTGCGCATCTAGTGTAGCAATAAACATATTTTCACCTCAAATATATTGTATGCTACTTTTTTAATTTTTTTGAATACATATGTTGACAAATGAATACTTATGTGTTATAATTTGATAAATTCAATTAAGGAGGAATTTATTATGAAAAAAATTTTGTTATTAATGTCAGTAGTATTGCTCTTGTTTTCCTTAACCGCTTGCGGTGGTGAAAATGTAGAAAATGCTGATATTAAACCCTCAGAATCGGTGGTACAAGTTGAGAGCAAAGATAATGCTATCAATTCTGAAAATCAGGTTGTTTCCAATGAGACTGAAAATGTAGAATGGAAGCAATTTTTAAAAGAGTATAATGAATGGGTTGATGATTATATAGTTCTTTTGAAGAAATACAAAGCTAATCCTACCGATGCGACAATTTTATCAGATTATACCGAAATGATGAATGATTTGACAGAGTGGTCTGCTAGAGCTGATAAAATCACAAAAGAGTTGGAAAGTTCGCCTGAAGCTGTGGCTGAATATGCTGTAGAACTTGCCAAGATAGCTGAAAAATTAGAAGCAGCAACGAAATAATTGAATAGTTTAAAATAAAAGCCTTTTTATGATATGCACCCCAAAAGTTAGACACTTTTGGAGGTGCATATTTTTATGCGTAAAAAAGGAGTAAAGAATAAAGTTTATAGTGCAGAATTTAAAATAGGTGTTATAATGGAAGTGCGAGAAAACCACTTGGGATATAATGAGGCAGAACGAAAATATAACTTACCGCATTCAAGAATACAAAAGTGGGAACGCATATACTTGGAAGAAGGAGCCGAAGGTCT
>JAZSNT010000061.1:0-25693 GCA_045536525.1 Acutalibacteraceae bacterium | reverse complement strand
ATAATAAGGAGAAAAATTATGGATGTAAATGTAATTGCAAGATTTGTTGCTTTGGCTATAGTGTTAATAAATTCAATATTAACGATGTTTAATGTTAATCCTATACCGTTTTCTCAAGAAGAAGCCTACGGTATAGTGTCAACTGTTTTGACATGCGGCGTTGCTATTTATACTGCTTGGAAAAATAACTCTGTTACCAAAGAGGCGAAATTAGCAGATAAGGTTATGTTAGCATTAAAGAACGGTGAATACACACTAGAGTCTTTACAAGATGCTTTAGAAACTTTGAAAACAATAAAGTAGTATAATTTTAGGGGAGTAGATTAATTTCTACTCCCCTATTTTTTCGATTTATAATATATCAACCATATTGATTGCTTTGATTTTTTGAGACTGTATTGTGTGTATATAAATATTATAGGTGACAGATACATTAGAGTGACCTAGTAATTCAGATACAATTTTTACATCTATTCCCTTGTTTAACATTAAGGTTGCAAATGTGTGTCTTAGAGAATGTACTCCCAATATTGTTTCATATTTTAAGGCTTTTTGAATACCTCTAAACATTCTACTAAAATTGGACGGAGAAATGTATTTTCCTGTTTGAGACGCAAAAACAAATTTTTTATCACCGTTGATTTTCTTCAAACTTTTAATACATTCTTTTGCGCCATTTGACATTGGTATAATTCTTGTACTACTGTCGGTTTTTGTGGAATCTTGTTTTTCAAGAACATATTTTTCCGTCTCTTTAGATTTAACCTCTACGACGTTTTTATTAATTGTTATTGTATTGTTTTTATCATCAATATCATTCCACTCAAGAGCAATTGCTTCACCTATTCTTAATCCTGTATAAATTAAAAATGGCACCAATTCTCCCAATCTATATACATTTTGATTATTACAACCTTGAGTTCGCCTAGACTCTTTAATTAACTCTTTACATTGTTCTTCAGAAAAATATCGAATTTCTGAGTTCTTCTTATTTATTTGTTTTGGCAGAATAACGCCCAACGTTGGATTTTTATTTACTTGTTCTTGGCTAATTGCAAGTTTAAATCTTTGATTTAGAGTGTCGTAAGCTTTTTTTATGGTGGAATACGACAAGCCTTCTTTAATCATGTTGTTAACCATTTGCTGAATGTCGGTAGCAACAATTGAATTGATCTGCAAGCATCCTATTCTTGGTACAATTTGTTGTTTAATAATATATTCTTTAATAGCATAACTTTTTGGTTTTAATGTGTTGACCAATATATTTTCTAGCCAATCAACCAAAAACTCTTCCAATGTCATTTTAGCAATATTATTTGCATTATATTTTTCACCACTGAGAAAATAGTCTTTTAATTTTTTCTTTACTTCTTTTTCGGTATCACCATAAAAATATTTTTGTTTTCTTTTTCCATTAATATCTTTTCCAAGATTGACTCTTCCTTGCCATTTGCCGTCTTTTCTTTGTGAAATACTACCTGTGCCGTATTCTCGTTTAATTTTATTTGTCATAATTGTCACTCCTAAAAATTTTATAATATGTATGAGCACAAGTTTATACACACATTATACACACATTTATAAAATATGTCAAGTGACAATAAAGTACTATAAATAAATTGATTTCATTGTGGGAATTTTTTATTATAAAGAAAAATCTCCCAAATCCGCATAAATAAAGGGATTTGAGAGATTTGTTCAATGGCACGCTGAAAGGGATTCGAACCCCCGACCCTCTGCTTAGAAGGCAGATGCTCTATCCAACTGAGCTATCAGCGCATAACTGTATTTTCCACAGCAAATGGTATTATACCATAGCGATACAAAATAATCAAGTATTTTTTAAAAAATCCCCGAAAAAATTCGGGGATTTTCATTTTAATTAAGCCTTAACCTTTTTGGTTACGAACAAAGCAGCCATAGCCATAACTGCTATCATAACTACATAAATTGTAGCATCAGATGTCTGGGGAGAAAGAACGTTGTTTTCTTTTTCTACGTTAGTAGCTGTTTTACCGTCAGTAACAAGTGCCATCTTCTCATAATCAGCATCAAGTTCGAAAGTAACCTTGCCGTCCTTAACTGTAGGTTCAACTACTACTGTTTCTTTACCCTTTTGAAGCATTACAAAAACCTTAGAAGCCTTTGAAATACCTAAAACATCCAAAGTAACACTAAGCGGATATTCGGGTTCGCCGTCAACCTCAACTTCAAAGTGACCTACAACCTTCAAAGAAGAATCCTTTTCTTCGTCTTTAAGACCCTGTAAAGTGTCATAAAAACTCTTGTTAACTTTACCGTCAATCTTTTCAAAGTCAACCGTTGCTTCTTTGTCGTTTGCATCAGTAGCAGTAACGCCTGAGATTACGCCTTGTGCTTCGGGTGAAGAAGCCGCAAAAGCAACGCAAACACTAGCCGAAACTACCAATACCGCAACTAATAAAAATGCCAATACCTTTTTCATTACAAATTTCTCCTTTTAATTTGTTTTTATATAAAATAAATCTAAAACAGTTTCAAAAAGGGCTTGTTCATCCGCTTGAAAAGTTTCATACAAACCGTCAAACCCGCTTTGACCTTTAATAGAATTCATTTTAAAACCAGCCTCAGACATTTCAGTAGCCAAATATGCCACCTGAGAAATATCAATATCCGTAACCGAATTTTTGGAAAGTTTTTTATACATATCAACAGGCAAAGATAAATCTTTTTTAAACGCTTTCTTTGCCGAATTAACAAAACTGCTTATAAACACCTTTTGGCGTTCTAAACGCGGGGCGTGTGTTTCTCCCCTGTACTGAATAAATTTAAGCGCATTATCACCGTTAAGTTTAACCTTTTTACCCTTGGTCCATTCCTTTTGGACTTCGGTCATATCATCGGGGATAACAAGTTCTACACCGCCTACCGAATCCACAATTTCATCAATAGCATCCATAAATAAAGTATAGTATGCATTTATAGGAATATTATAAAGTAAACGTGAAACCGATTTACAAGTAAGCTTTGAAGACTCTTCATCATCCTTGCCATAAACATACGACAAACAAATCTGAGCATTATCGCTACCCATAAATTCATTATTCATATCGTAAATATCTATATCTGCCAAAGTATTGCGGGATATGGCAAGAACGTTAAAATTGTTGGTTTCGGTATCGATAGATAAAAGATACAAAGCGTCGGCCTGACGGTCTTTCTTCTCTTTTATATTAGCCTTATCAACACCTATAAACAGGATATTTATAACGTTTTCATTATAAACGTAACCTTGTCCGTTATGAAAAACCTCAGCACTATCACCGTAAGCATCGTCTTCTGAAAGACCACTGTCGGTAAAACTTAATTCTTCACGCAACCTTGCCTCGCCTATTTTTATAAAAGCAAAGACACCGCCGCCGATGGTCAACAGAACGCAAAGGATAATGCTTATAGTAATTATCAGTTTTTTATGTTTCATTGGTCTATTGGTTTTGACTGTCATAAACCAACACCCCCGAAACTATAAACCTTTTTTCCTTATTATTCATACAAGTAGAAAGAGTTATAATTTTATCGTTTGCCGTTACCGTCATATCTTTTGCAATTTGAGAATTCATATCCCTTACCGCGAAAATTTCTTCCAGATAAGAAGTACGGTTTTGTTCTAAAGCAAAATTACGGTTAGCGAGTATATGCTTATTATCCCAGCTACAAGCGGCAAAAATCTCATACTTCAAAATACGGTTTTCCATATAAACGGTTATATATCGGTTTTCTTTAAAAAACTCGACATCGCGGAACTTTTTAAGGTCCCCAAACATAGTGCCGTTTTTCATATTATGACCGTATACCAAAGTGTTGAAATCGTTAAAATCTTTATTATTATAATCTTCGGTAAAGATACTGCCGTAAGCCGACCACTCTTTATTTATAGTACGATTAAGGTAATATGCATTATTGCTTTTATGTTGCAATACAGGATAATCAACCTGTGTACCGGGCACTACTATCCAAGCATAAATATCCTTATTCGCTTTTTTTAATTTATCAAAATCTACCGGTATATCAAGTTCTACTTCTTGAGAAGAAGCAACCGTAGAATCTGCTTTATAATCGTCCAGTTCGCTGCTTTGACAACTAGGCTGTATAATCTGCTGATAAGCTAGAAAACAAATACAAAAAACAAGCACCAAAGCCGAAACCCATGTTATAATTCTTAATACAATTTTTTTAGTATTAGCGATATATATGCACCTCTAAAACACTTTCTCATATTAACAACAAAATTATACTACATATTTTTTGCTTTGTCAACTTGTATTATAGTACAAAAAAGTGTATAATTATTTTACTAAATGAATAAAGGAACGATTATGGAAAGAGAACTTTGGAGTTATTTAAAGCAAACCGACAAGCCGATTGTTCTTTACGGTATGGGAAACGGTGCGGATAAAATTATTGCCGTACTTGAAAGTTATGGCATACCTTTTCACGGTGTTTTTGCAAGTGACGGTTTTGTGCGTGACAAAATGTTCCACTCGCATAAAATTTCCACCTATAACGAACTTCGCGAAAAGTACGGTCAAATTATAGTGCTGTTGTGTTTTGGCAGCAGTCTGCCCGATGTTATAAAGAACATTAAAAGAATAGCCGCCGAGCAAGAACTATACTCACCCGAAGTGCCTGTTATAGGGGGCGGATTATTTACAAAAGAATATTATGAAACCAATAAATCTGCGTTTGATTTTGTGCGTTCCCGCCTTGCAGACCAAACATCTATAAAAACCTTCGATAATATTTTAAAATACAAGTTAAGCGGTAAAATTGATTACCTTTTTGAATGCGAAGTTTCGGCTGACGAGCCATATTCTTCATTTCTAAATCTATCGGGTGAAAACTTTATAGACCTTGGCGCTTATAACGGTGATACAGTTATTGACTTTATAAACCACGACCCGAATTACCGCAAAATCACCGCCGTAGAACCCGATACCAAAACCTTTAAAAAGATCCAAAACAACACGGATGATTTACGTGATATTTCACTTATAAACGCCTGTGTTTCCGATAAATGCGATATTCTTTCTTTCAGTATGAAAGGCGGTCGCAACTCGGCTTTATCACAAGACGGCACACCTCTTAGAAGCATAACTGTCGACTCATTAAACACCGATGCTTCTTACATAAAAATGGACGTAGAAGGTGCAGAAGTCGATGCAATCATCGGTGCTAAAAACACCATAATTACTCTCAAACCCAAAATGTTAATATCAGCTTACCACCGTACCGACGACCTAATAAAAATACCCCAAACAGTGCTAAATTTACGAAACGACTATAAAATATATCTTCGTCACTTCAATTATCTGCCCGCCTGGGATACAAATTTTTACTTTATTTGATTTATATCTTTTTCAATTTGCTTCATTAGTTCTTCTTTTGAAGCAAATTTTTTTTCGCTTCTTAGAAAAGAATTTAAAAATACACGCACATTTTTGCCGTAAAGGTCACTGCAAAAATCCTTAATATACGTTTCACTTATAATATAATCACTTTTAAAAGTCGGACGCATACCAATATTTGTTATAGCGTCATAACACTTTCCGTCAATTTGTACAGTTGTTTTATAAACTCCGAATTTAACCTTTACTAATTCTTCGGGGTATTTTTGATTAACCGTAGGAAAGCCCATTGTTCTTCCCCTGCCGTCACCTTTTATTATTTCACCGCAAAATGAAAAAGGTCTTCCAAGTAAAGTATTTGCTTTATCGATTTCGCCGTTTTTAAGCAAATTTCTAATAAGTGAAGAAGATACCGCAACACCGTCACTCTGAACCTCGTCACATATTATACATTCTATTCCTTTGCTTTCGCAAAAACTTTTAAGTAACGTTACGTCCCCTGCCCCGTTTTTGCCAAAGCGGTAATTAAAACCGCAGGAAATAACAGTCGGGTTATATTTCTCCGATAAAAAATCCAAAAAATCTTGCGGCTCGGTATTTTTGATACTCTCAAAATCCAGAGATACCACTTCATTAAACCCAAGACTTTTTAAAATTTCCACCTTATCCGAATAGGTGGTAATAAGTTCGCTTTTATCCTCAAAAAACATTTTCGGCGGTATTCCAAAAGTGACCGCCGTTTTTTTATGGCCACAGGGTAAATCCAACACTTTACGATGTGCGATATGTACACCGTCAAAAGAGCCTAATGCTAATGCTGTTTTCACTCTGTCACCGCCTTATTATAATAATTTAAAATGCACTTAATATTAAGTCGGTTATTTTCGGTATCAGCAACACCTATACCCAAAAACACTCCATTACACTTAACACGCACAAGTTCGCCGTCAAAAAAACCGCCTGTACGCAATCGTTCAAAGCCCAACTGACCGCCGTTGCAAAATCTTACCGCCTGTTTTTCGGTAACAATACACTCACGAAGATGGCTTACCGCTTTTTCTTCACTCATAATATAGTCAGTTACGTTTTGGGTATCAAGTATATCCAAATCAACACACTGAGTAATATCAAAACCGCAAGTAGATGTCCTTTCAAGTGCTGTAAGAGTTGCACCACAACCCAATTTTTCACCAATATCACGTGCCAATGACCTGATATATGTACCCTTTGAAACCGCAACGTCAATAACAAACGTATTTTGTGAATCAATATCCTGTAACAAATCTATACTGTAAACTTCAATTTCACGTGCAGGGATATCAATTTTCTCACCTTTACGTGCCAATTCATACAAGCGTTTACCGTCTTTTTTAAGTGCGCTGTACTTAGGCGGAACTTGCTTAATTTTACCTACAAAACTTTGCAAAACTGCCGTAAGGTCGGCGTTTGTAACGTTGACCGCTTGTTCGTTAATTACTTCACCCGTAATATCATCAGTATCAGTAGTGACACCTAATTTTACCGTAGCTTTATATCTTTTGTTTCCGTCAAGCAAAATCCCACATAATGGCGTAGCACGACCCAAAAACACGGGCAAAACACCCGTAGCCATAGGGTCTAACGTTCCTGTATGACCTACACGCTTTTCAGAGCATATACGTTTCACACGCGCAACCGCCGAAAAAGAGGTCATATCTTGCGGTTTTTTAAGCAATAAAAAGCCTTGCATTTTACGCCTCCAAACACTCTTCTACAGCCTGTAACACCTTTTCCTTTGCTTCCGCCAAACTACCGTTCACCGTAGCGCCGGCCGCACCTTTGTGACCGCCGCCGCCTAATTTTTTGCAAATTTCACTTGCATCAATCGGCGCATAAGTACGCATAGAAACCTTAAATTCATCGTCACCTGTCTGTTTCATCGTAACACCGGCTTTAACGCCCTCTACACTACGTGAAATAACTGCAATACCTTCAAGTTCGGTGCCGCTGCAACCTGTTTCTTGTTGCATTTGGGCAGTAACACATAAAAGCATACACTTATCGTCAAAATGAAACTCAGCCGTTTCTAAAACCTGTCTTTCAAGTTCCAAAAGTTTTTTAGACTTAGTATCGAACATAAGGCGGTTTATTTCACTTGCATTTATATTGTATTCATAAAGCATTGCCGCAATAATATGTGTTTTAGCCGTAACGGTAGCATATTTAAAACTGCCCGTATCAGTTGCAATACCTGTATATAATGCTTTTGCAGTTATATCGTTAATGTTAACACGCATAAGAGTCAAAAGTTCAAAAATAATTTCAGCCGTAGCCGACGCATCCGCATCAAGATACAGGTTTTCAGCAAACATTGTATTAGATACGTGGTGGTCGATATTAAGGTTTATAATATCGCCAAACTCGTCTTTAAGACTGCCTAAAAGGCGCTTATCAGCAACGTCGACCGCAATAACGGTTGCGCCGTCACGTGTTACGTGGTCGGTACTGCGTGCAAAATAATCATATTTTTGCGGAATAACGTCAGGACAGATAACACCCGCTTTTTTACCTATCTCATTAAGACCATAATAGAGCGCATAAGCCGAACCCAAAGTGTCACCGTCGGGTGACGCGTGGGTCAGTATTATATAGTTATCGTGTTTTTTTAGATAGCGTGCGCATTGTCTTAAAGTAAGACGTTTGCACTCGGTACTACCCTTATTCTTCATTATCATTTTCCTCTTTAAAAGAATCTATAATTTTAGATATATTAGCGCTGTGTTCAATAGAATCATCAGCCACAAAACGCAATTCGGGTACCTTGCGTAAAGAAAGTTTAGCACCTAATTCACGGCGCAAAAATCCCGCCGCATTTTTAAGGGCTTTAACCGAATTAACGGTAGCCTCATAACCCTCAATAGCGCTAACGTATACCGTAGCATAGGAAAGGTCGCCTGAAACGTCAACCTTTACTATGCTTAACAATTTACTGACCCTCGGGTCTTTTATTTCACGCAAAAGTTCCGATAAAGTGATTTTTACGTCCGAAGTTATACGGTTTTTTCTGAATCCGGCCATTAGTCTCTGTATTCCTCCATAATAAATGCTTCAAATACGTCGCCTTCCTTAATATCGGCGAACTTTTCAAGACCGATACCGCATTCATAACCTTGGGCAACTTCTTTAACGTCATCTTTAAAACGACGGAGTGAATCAATCTTATCTTCGCATATTACAATACCGTCACGAACTACACGGATTTCACAAGCACGTGTAACCTTACCGTTTGTAATGTAACAACCTGCAATAGTACCAACCGACGAAATCTTATAAACACTGCGTACTTCAACCGTACCAAGTTGATTTTCACGGTATTTTGGTGCCAACATACCCTTCATAGCGGCATCAATTTCTTCGATACAGTCATAAATAATGCGGTACATGCGCATATCAACGCCTTCACGTTCTGCCATATCCTTAGCAACCGCATCAGGACGAACATTAAAGCCAACGATAATAGCGCCCGAAGCCTGAGCCAAAGTAACGTCAGACTCATTAACAGCACCAACACCGCCGTGGATCACGCTGACACGAACTTCATCATTAGATAGTTTTTGTAAACTCTCTCTAACCGCTTCAACAGAACCCTGTACGTCTGCCTTAACGATAATGTTAAGTTCTTTAAGGTCGCCTTCCGAAAGGTTTTCAAAAAGATTATCAAGTGTAATCTTCTGCTTAGCGTTATTAAGTTCGTCTTTTGCCTTTTGTTTTCTTTGTTCAACCAACTGACGAGCAAGTCTTTCATCAGAAACAGCATCAAAGATATCACCTGCATTAGGTGTTTCTGCAAGACCTGTGATTTCAACAGGAACAGAAGGACCTGCTTCTTTAAGAACTTTACCGTTTTCGTTAGTCATAACACGAACACGGCCAACTGATGTACCTGCTACAATGATATCACCTGTTTTAAGCGTACCGTTCTGAACAAGTAAAGAAGCCACAGGGCCACGGCCCTTGTCAAGACGTGCTTCAATAACAATACCCTTCGCACGTCTGTCAGGGTTAGCAGTAAGTTCCTGCATTTCGGCAACAAGAAGTATATTTTCGAGCAAGTTATCAATACCCATATGAGTTTTAGCCGAAACGGGTACGCAAATTACGTCACCGCCCCATTCTTCCGGTACAAGTTCATGCTCAGTGAGTTGTTGCAAAATACGGTCGGGGTTAGCCTCTGGTTTATCCATTTTATTGATTGCTACGATAACCTGTACCTTAGCCGCTTTTGCGTGATTGATAGCCTCGATAGTCTGTGGCATAATACCGTCATCAGCCGCTACAACCAATACCGCAATATCGGTAGCCATAGCACCACGCTGACGCATAGAAGTAAATGCCGCGTGACCGGGAGTATCAAGGAAAGTAATATCGCTACCGTTACAGTTTACTCTGTAAGCACCGATATGCTGTGTAATACCGCCGGCTTCGGTATCTGTAACTGCGGTGTTACGGATAGCATCCAAAAGTGAAGTTTTACCGTGGTCAACGTGACCCATAACAACTACAACAGGGCTTCTGGGTTTGAGGTTTTCCTTGGTATCTTCGGTATCGTCCATGATTTGTTCTTCGATTGTAACAACAACGGCACGCTGTATTTTAGCACCCATTTCAGTTACAACAATTTCAGCAGTATCATAGTCGATAACCTGATTCACAGCCGCCATCATACCGAGTTTCATAAGTTCCTTAATAACCTCGGCGGCAGTTTTCTTCATAGCGGCAGCCAATTCACCTACTGTGATTTCGTCGCCGACAGTAACAGTAATAGGTGTCTTTTTAATGCGTTCAAGTTGAAGTCTGCGCATTTTGTCGGCTTCGGTTTCACGCTTAGCACCTTGCGGACGACGGTAATCCTGAGATTTTTGCTTAATCTTCTGCTTACGTGAGAAGTTATCCTTCATAGAGTTAGCAGGTGCAATATTCTCATATTTTTCGTTGTACTTATCAATATTTATATTTGAAGTACGGGTATCTACGTGGCGTATTTCAGCAGGACCACGCTTTGGAGCTTCGCCTGCCACTTTATCCTTCTTCTTAGAAACAAAAGGCTGCGGGTCAGAAGGCTTGTGCTCCTTCTTAACAGGTTCTTCTTTCTTAGGCTCTGCTTTCTTGTTTTCCGCCTTTTTAGTTTCAACCTTTTTGGTTTCTGTCTTTTTAGGCTCTTCTTTTTTAACTTCAACCTTAGGACCGTCAATTTTGCCAATTTTCTTTGGTTCGGGTTTGTTTTCTTTCTTGGGTTCTTTCTTTTCGGGCTCTGCTTCTCCGTTTTGTGCGGCAGCCGCAGCCTTCAACTGTTCAAGAATAGCCATCTGCTCCAAGAGTTTCTTGTTCTTTTCTTCTTCTCTTGCCTTCTTTGCTTTTTCACGTGCTTCGGCACCTGTTGCAAAGTAAGCCTTTAAATCTTTTACCGCATTTTCAGTCGTAATACGGTTGAAAAAGCGACCGATTTCATCTTCGTTAAGAGTATTACTGCTCTTCTTTTCAACACCTGTTATCTCACTCGCAAGTGCTACCACTTCCTTTGAAGTCAAACCGAAATCTTTAGCAAGGTCGCTTATCTTATATTTGTTAGTCATTGGCATTTATCATAGCCTCCTGATTAAATATTGCTTGGGCGAATCCGTCATCATTAACCGATATAACGCCGCATTTTCTGCCTACTGCGGCAGATAAAACATCTACCTTCACATTCAAAGTGACTGTTTCCACATTTTTATTACAAGCGAAAAAAGTGATTTCTTTAAGTGTTTTTTTAGAAATATCCTCTGCGCAAACAATAAGTTTTGTTTTTTGAGCCTTTAAAGACTCGCACGATTTTTGCATTCCGTAAGCCAATTTACCGGCTTTTGAAGCAAAACCCAAAAGGGTTAAGGTCTTATTCTGCAACCGTTTCTAACTCCTTTTGTAAGCGCTCATAAATTTCTTTGGAAACCTCACACGAAAAAGCACGTTGCAACGCATTTGATTTTTCAGCCTTTTTAAGACATTCGGCCGATTTACAAATATATGCGCCTCTACCGTTAAGTTTGCCCGTTAAATCAAGCAAAATTTCATTTTCAGGGGTTTTAACAACACGGACAAGTTCACGTTTTGGTTTCATTTCGCGACATGCCGTGCACATACGCATTGGTATTTTCTTAACACTCATAATAAAAACTCACTTCGTAATATTTAATTGCACGGTACGTCGTAAACGCCGTACCCTACATGATATTATTCGCCAAAGAAACCGCTTTCGGGATGGATATCAATCTTCCAGCCTGTAAGTTTTGCGGCAAGGCGTACGTTCTGACCCTTATTACCGATTGCAAGAGAAAGTTGTTCTTCGGGAACACTTGCTTTACATACCTTGGGGTCTTCTGATTCGATTTCAACCTTAGCCACTCTTGCGGGAGATAATGCTTCTGCAACAAAGAGTGTGGGGTCGTCGCTGTATTTAACGATATCGATTTTTTCACCTGCAAGTTCGTTAACAATGTTGTTTACACGTTCGCCCTTGGGACCGATACAAGCACCAACAGCATCAACTTCGGGGTCGGGTGAATAAACCGCAATTTTAGTTCTTGAACCTGCCTGACGGGATACCGACTTAATTTCGATAGTACCGTCGAAAATTTCAGGAACTTCTTTTTCAAATAAACGCTTAACCAGACCCGGATGTGTACGTGAAAGCATTATACGGGCACCACGCTCGGTTTCTTTAACGTCCACAACGTAAACTTTAATATGGTCGCCTTCTTTAAGCATTTCGTCTGGTACTTGTTCAAGTTTCGGCAAGGTAGCTTCGCTATGACCGATTGTAAGAATAGCGTTGCCTGTCTTGGGGTCGATTTTCTGAACAACTGCGGTAACAAGTTCACGTGTCTTGCTCTGGAATTCAGCCAAAGTCTGTCCTCTTTCGGCGTCACGCACACCCTGACGGAAATTATTTTTAGAGTTTTGCGCTACTACACGACCGAACTTTCTGGTATCAAGTTTAATATCAACAAAACCGTTTTCGATAGAGTTAGGGTCGATAGCGGAGGCATCTTCACGTGAAATTTCGGTATATGGGTCTAAAACCTCTTCTACAACTGTTTTACGTGCAGTAACCGAGAAAATTTTATTTTCACAGTCAATAACACAGGAAACAATTTCATTTCCGCCGTAATCTTTACGTGCAGCAACTACTATTGCATCTGCAATTTTTTCTGCAATAAATTCTTTCGGAATTCCTCTTTCCTCTTCCATCATTTCAAGCGCGGCAAAAAATTCCGCCGTATTATCTGTCTTTTTAGTCTTAGCCATTTTTGTTAATTCCTCCAAACAAAATAAATTATAATTTTATCCAAAATCGCATAAATTTGCTTTTGATATTTCTTTCAAATCAAAAGTGACTTCGTTGCCGTCTATACAAAGTGTAACGTTTTCATCACAGGAAACGAGCGTACCCGTAAATTCCTTGATACCGTCTACCGCTTTGTAAAGTTTTACCTTAATTTTTTGACCCAAAACCTTAGCATAATGTTCTTTTTTCGAAAGTTCTCTTTCCAAACCGCAAGAACAAACTTCTAAATAATAAGATTTATCAATAGGGTCTGCCTCGTCAATAACTGGGTCAATAGCATGGGAAACGTTTGTACAATCGTCAATGGTAATACCGTCTTCTTTATCAATAAAAACACGTAAATACCACGAAGCGCCTTCCTTAACAAAGCGCACGTCCCAAAGCTCTACGCCCTCGTTTTTGACAGTTTCTTTTATAAGGGAATAAACCCTTTCGGCTGCATTTGCCATACCTTCGCCTCCTTGCAAAACAAAAGTGAGCGGCGCATCTGCCACTCACCTTTCTTAGAAACTGCATACATTATATCATATAATATTTAAAAAATCAAGTACTAATTTTAATTAGATGTTTCATTATTATATTCTTCTAAAATTGCGTCGTCATCGCCCTCGCCCATAGGCTCTCCGCCTAATTCATTTTCAGTCTCACCTGTGTAAGAATTCTTGTAAATGGTAACAACCATATCAGCATTTACTTTCTTACCAAATTCCGGCTCTTGTGCTAATATAACACCGGGTTTTTGATTAGCGTCATACTTATCAAGCACAATAATATTATCATACAAGAAGCCCGCTTTTAAAAGTTCAATTTTAGCATTTGCTTCATCAAGACCTACGATATTGGGCATTTTAAACTCTTTCGGACCAAGGCTTATAACCACTTCAATTTTAGTCTCATTTTCCACCTCAGTACCCTTTGCGATAGACTGTTCGCAAATCTGACCTTTGGCATAACTGCTGGAATAAACCTTATTCTTAATGACGATTTCAAAACGCTTTATTTCTTCCATTTCCATAATTTCGGCATAGGTTTTACCTGTAAAATCAGGAACTTTATAAAGCATAACGTTAGGCTTAATAATTGATTCTTCACCTGCCGACTGTTCTGTCGAAGATGAAATTACAGGTATACTTGAACTACCCGATTCAGTATCTTCGTTGTCTCCTCTGGGCACCGTAAAATACAAAATCAAAAACGCAATAAGCACAACGCCCGCCGTAATACCGGCAGATATTATCAAAGGCTTTATGCTGCCCTTGTTCTTTTCATTATTCTGCGAACTGGTTACTACCGCAGTCGCTTGGTCATCTTCATCGTCGTCAACGATTTCGCCGTAAACCAACTCGTTTTTAAGCGATTCGATATCCTGTGTTCTTTCGCTCGGTTTTACTTTCAAACCATTAGCCAAAGCGGTTAAAACGTGGCGAGGGAGTTCACTTGTAAAACTTGACGGAATAGAAAGCCTTTCATCTTCAAGTCTTAAAGTAGCCTTTGGAATTTCCTTACCGATAAGCACTTTGAATAATGTGGCGCAAAATCCGTAAACGTCCGTATAATTACCTTCGGGTATATTAAGTACACCATATTGTTCTATAGCTGAATAACCGTCTTCCAAGACAACGTCAAGGTCGTCGTTTGCCATGCGCAATTTACTGATACTATAATCGGTAATACGCAATTTGCCGTCACGGCCAACCACTATACTTTTGGGAGAAATACCCTTGTGAACAATACCTATATCGTTCATAGCCTTGATAGTATCAATAAGCGGCAACAACAAAGCACGTGCCTGTTCCCACTTCAAAGTACCGCCGTTGCGCTTTAAAAAGTCGTCCAATGTAATGCAGGGCAAATTTTTATATACAACGTAAGCGGTACCGTTGGTTTCAAATACGTCTGTTACTTCTTGAAGTGAAGCCAACGACTGATTTTTCAAAGTGCGGTTTATTTCCAAAAATTCCAATAAATTCTGATTAAATACATAACGCTTATCCACAGGAATATAAGCCGACGTGTCGGGACTGCGTTCTACAATACCGCGCGGATAATATTCCTTGATATTTACAGCGCATTCTCTCGTCTTATCCCAAGCAATATATGTAATACCCTCGCCCGACACAGCAACAACTTTACCGATAACGTAACGGCCGTTTACTGCTATTTTCACAGGTAATGCCTGCGGATTATTACGAGAAGACGTATCATAACCGCAAACAGGACATACATCTTCACCGTTAAGTTGATTCATACAACCCATACACAGACTATCAGGATTTACCATATTAAAACCTCCAAAGTATGTTTACTAAAACTATTATATCACACTTGTCAAGCCATAAGCCCTTTACGGTTTGGGCGGTATAGCCACAGCTTTTTTAAACACGCAGGTATGATGCGGTGTTATAAGTCTGTCTTCGTGCAAAGAACCGAAATACCAATGCTTAAATTCAACCGAGCGACCGAGTTCTTCCAGATAACCGTTAAGTTTATTAACTCTGTCATTGTCGCCACGACGCATAAGCATTGCACTTTTAACAAGTAACGGCGGTTCATGGGTTATCATATAATCCACCTTGCAACCTGCGGCGTCTAACGTTTTAGCGCCCTCTGCCATTTCATAAGCAGTAGGTTCTTCGTCAACCCACCAGTTGCCTTGTTCACGGCGCATATCCTTATCGGTACTTTCACCGCCGCCAAATGTAAAGAATGTATTACCTTCTATTGTAAAAATCTGTCCACGCATCAAATGAATAAGATTACCCTTAATTCTATGTACCATTCCACCGTGCCAATAAGTCACACGTGAACGGTTAATAGTATCAAGATTATCATGCGTACCGTCGACAAACGCCGTCACAAAACGTCGGGTTGACAAATATTTTATAACTTCCTTTTCAGTTTTTCCACCATCAAAAATATAACCGAAATCACCGCAAACTATAAGAACGTCGCCACTTTTAAGTTTTCTGAAATTCTTATCATATAATCTTTCTAGTTCGCCGTGCATATCACCCGTTACATAAACCAATGGTTTCCACCTCATTTTTATAAAAAAGTACTTTAAAAATTTTCAATTTATGCTATAATATAATTACTATACCACATCTTTGGAGAGATTTCTATGGTTAAAAAGACTTTTTCCATTATTTTTATATGTTTTTTTACATTTTTATATATTTTCACACCCATAACCGCTTCCGCTTACGAAGTTACGGGTATAGATTTCACACATAAAGCAGGTATGTTGATTTCACTCGACACCGATGAAATTCTATATGAAAAAAGTATTGATATGAAGGTCTACCCCGCTTCTATCACCAAGATTATGACCGCAGTACTTATGTTAGAGAGTGATAAATGGAATCCCGAAGCTAAGGTAACAATAAACAAATCTTGTCTTGACGTCGTTTTAGGCACGGGGCTTTCTGTATCTCTTTTAGAAGAAGGCGAAGAATTAACACAACTTGACCTTTTATATACAGTTTTAGTTTCATCTTACGGTGACTGCACCTATCTTGCGGCGGAAATTTTCGGCGGCAGTTACGAAAACTTTGTAAATATGATGAATGACAAGGCGCAGGAATTAGGTCTTACAGGCACCCATTATTCCAACCCCGTAGGTCTTCACGAAGAAGAAACCTACACCACCGCACGTGACACCTACACTCTTACAAAATACGCCTTGAAAAATGAACTTTTCAAAACAGTAACATCTACGTCACGTTACCGCTTCACCACCACAAAAGGTACCGTACGCAACCTTTCTACTACTAACTTTTTGATAGATAAAAACACAAATTACTGGTACCAGTACGCAGAAGGTGTAAAAACAGGCTATACCGACGTTGCAGGTCGTTGTCTTGTAAGTACCGCTTCTTACAACGGTTATAACTACGCTTGTATCGTTTTTGGTTGTACTAACAGTACCTCAAAACGTTATGATTTTGTAGAATCACGTGAACTTTACCGTTGGGCATTCAATAACTTCTCGTACAAAGAGGTGGCTAATTCGGACGAGCCTGTATGCGAAATCCCCGTCGAACTCTCTGCCGATACCGATTTTGTCCCCCTATATTTTAAAAAGCCTTTTGTAACCATATTGCCGAATGGCGCAGACCAATCCACGTTGGTTATAAAAAATACCTTCAAAAACGAAACCGCAACCGCGCCCATTAAAAAAGGTGACGTTTTAGGTTACTCCGAAATTTATTATGCCGAAAAACTAATCGGCAAAGTTGACCTTGTCGCAGGTGCGGACATTGAAAAAAGTTTCTGGCTTTCTTTAATGGAAGGTATTAAAAAATTCTTCACAAGCAGTTATATGGTTATTGTATACTGGATTTTAGGCGGCATTGTAGTTTTGTTTATTCTATACTGTATCTATCTTAACCGCCCCAAAAAGAAACGCAAAGTAAAATACATCCCCTATAATGAAGATGATGACAAATAGCAAAAATCCCCTTAACCGCAGTTAAGGGGATTTCAATTTACACAGTACCAACTAATTCAATCAAAAAATTTAGATGGTGCAAAAATTACAGGAACACGGGTTTTGGCATTGATTTCAAACGTATTGTTTTTAAGTTCAGTAATATGACGGTTAACAACAGCGGGATTTGTTTTGGAATTCAAAACATTTATCGCTTCGTTTACGGTGTTTGCGCGACCCGTCTTTATCAAAGTGGAAAGCGAATAAAGTATACGTGGGTTGGTATACTCTGCCACAACAGGACAGTCTTCATATTCGCAATAATAATTATAAAGTTCTTGCGAAAGATTGGTATATCCTTCAAGATAATAGCGCAGTTTACTGCCAGAATTTATCTTCAAAAGAATACCGCCAATCAACATAAAAACACCGGGAGCCGTCAAAATATATAACTCAGATGAAGCCCACTCGTTAGTAATAGCAGAGATAACGACAAAAATAAATAATAACGAGGAAAAAATACTACCCCATATTATAAGGGCATTACTTGAACCACGTGAAAATTTATTAATTTTCTCACAAACGTCGTCATAAGCATCATACTGCAAATGTTTCTTTGAGAAGAACTGAAATACCTTATCAAGTATTGAAAGTTCAAGTTTGCGAAGAGTTTCTGTTTCGGCTTGTTGTATAACAGAAGGCATCATAATAACAGGTGCCGGTTGCTGTACATATTGAACAATCGGCATTTCAGCAACTTTTTTACCGCAATTAGTACAGAATAAAGCATTATCTAAAAGTTTAGTACCGCAATTAGAACAAAACATTTATAAAACCTCCTTTTCTTATATTATATCATTACGCTTGAAAAATTGCAAGAAAACCTTTTATAATGGTCACAAATGTGATATACTTTTAAAAAGAGGTGTTTTTTATGAAAACGAAACTTGGCGCACGTTTTTGGTCGGCGCTTACAATTTTCAGTCTTATGGGGCAAATAGCTTGGGTTGTAGAAAATATGTATTTTAACGTATTTATCTACAAAATGTTTAACGCCACAGCAGAAGATATTTCAAATATGGTTATACTTTAATTGTATATTAACAAGAATATGCACATGGTCTGCGCATAACTCTGCTTCAATAATTTCTACTCCCTTTTACTCGCATAATTTTCTTAAGATTTTTCCTATGTCTACCTTGATTTCTCTTTATATTACTTCTCTACCATTTTTGGTGCAAATACAATATAGTATTTACATCTCCAACTTGTATGGTTTAAACTATTTATGTCTTTTCTTTCTCGATAAAGACCTTCTTGATATTTTAGTTATATGGTCGGCAAACCACTCTACTTTACTATACCTGCATGCGGTTTTTATTATACAAAAACACCATTAAGTCTGAACTTACAGCTTCAGATTTCAATGGTGTTTTTAATTTAAGGGATTATGGGAAGATCTTTTTTTGCTTCGCGAATTATGTTAATAAACTTTTCTACCTGATGTGTTATGGAAATAAGACCTTCTTTTTCGATCTTATCAAAATCCATAAAGGTACGTGCACCCGATACAGCACAAGCACCGCATTTAATAAATTCGGCTGCGTTGTCGGGTGTTATACCACCGGAGGGAATAAGATTAACATCGGGAAATACCATTTTAAGATTAGTCATGTATTTAGGGCCGCCTAAAGCACCGGGGAATATTTTAACCATGGTAGCACCCTTACGCATAGCTGTAAATACTTCTGTAGCACTGAATGCACCGCTGAATACGGGAACATTGTAACGGTTGGCAACGTCCATAACATCATCTACAACACAGGGGTTTACTATAATGCTTCCGCCGTGCATAATAACTTCTCTTGCCGAGGCAGGGTCTAAAACCGTGCCTGCGGCAACCAATAATTTGTCACCAAAATGGCCGGAAATGGCTTCTATAGCTTCTAAAACCCCGGGAGTGGTCATAGTAACCTCTATAACTCTGGCGCCGCCATCATACATAGCCTGTGCATAAGCAATGTAGTCGGCCTTTTCGTGAAGCTTAATGCAAGGTAAAATGCCTGTGGATTTGGTTTGGGCTATAACGTATTCTTTAAGTGAAATGTCTCTGCTTCTCATTTTGTTTTCTCCTTATAATTTAATTTTCGCAATCATTTTGCCAAGAGGTGCGGGGCCTTGCTCGTCGCAAATGCAAGGCATATGCGCATCATCAGCAAGAGTTATCATAAAATATCCTGTTTTAAGAGTAACCAAATCACCGTTGCCCTCAAGCGCGGCCGCATCCTTAGAGGCATCGTAAGAAAGCTCTTTAAGTGTTTTCACATCGGCATAGCCGATTTTTTCTGTGCCGTAGGCTACAAAATGGATATCCGCATAATGATTATGTGCTTCAAAACTGCAGGTTTCTTGGAGCTTGCTTATCATTGGTCTTGCTTTTACCAACACATTGCTGTTATCAATGGGGATATCGGCCTTTTCAAAAGGCTCGGTAGAAACAGTTGCGAAAAAATCAAGTGCTTTTTTAAATTCTTCGCCTAAAAAATAGTATTTTTCGCGATTTCTTATATGGTCTGTAATCATATTTACCTCCTAACGCTGTACTCTGCCGGAAGTATTACCATCCATAAGCGAATATATTTCGTCAAGTGTTGTGAGGTTATAGTCACCTAATATGGTTTGCTTAATAGCAGAGGCTGCTACTGCAAATTCGCCTGTTTTTTCAAGATCAAACCCGTTAAGTATACCATAAATCATACCTGCGGCAAAAGAAGCTCCTCCGCCGCCTCGGTCTACAAGACGAATATCATATTTTTTGGTATGGTAAAATTCGTTGCCGTCATAAAGCAAAGCCGACCAGCCGTTGTCCGATGCGGAATAGCTTTCGCGCAGTGTAGAGCCAATGTAAGAGAAGCCAAAGCGCTCTTTAAGATCCTTAAATACCTTTTTGTAACCGTTTATATCCAGTTCGGCACTGTTTATATCGGTATTATCAGGTTTATATCCAAGAACCTTTTCGGCATCTTCTTCGTTGCCAATGCATACATCTACATATTCCATAAGCGGAATCATAACGCTCTGAGCTTTTTCGGGACTCCAAAGTTTGCTGCGGTAGTTAAGATCAACACTTACTGTTACACCATGCTTCTTTGCAGCTTGCATGGCAACTTTTACAAGTTCAGCGGCATAGTCGCTTATAGCGGGAGTTATTCCTGCTACATGAAACCAATCGGCATCAGCAAATATTGCATCAAAATCAAAATCTTCGGGAAGCGCTTCGGAAATAGCCGAATGATTGCGATCATAAATAACTTTTGAAGGACGCATGGAAACACCGCTTTCGTAAAAGTTAAGACCAAGACGCTCGCCTCCAAGGGCAATATAGTTTGTATCTACACCTTGCTCGCACAGTTTATTAATTGCTATTTGCCCAAAGGGGTTATTGGGCAATTTGGTTATATAGCGACTATCAAGCCCGAACCTTGATAAAGATACGGCAACTATAGATTCGTCACCACCATAAAAAGCTTCAAATTCGGTTGCCTGTTCAAAACGCAGGTTTCCCTTGGGCATAAGCCTTATCATAATTTCGCCCATTGTTACAACACGCATGTTTATTTCTCCTTTATTAAAAAAACTGTATTAAATGCAGTAAAGACTTTATTTTAGTGTTGGAGTATTACGATTTTCCGTAACTGTTAATGTAATAATCTCTGCCAGCATCCACAAATTCTTGAGGAATGGTGTTTATGCCGCCCGAAGCCAAAAGCTGAAGATATATCTTGCAGGATTTTTCTACTATCTGACAGCAGACTCTTGCCTCGGCCAAATCACGTCCAAAACATATAGGCCCGTGATTGCGAATAAGTAATGCATTGGCCGACGTAAGTGATTTGACCGTCATTTCGCCTAAACGTATATGTTCTTGCGAAGGTACAAATTCGTGAGTAAGCGGAATAGCACCGCCTATAATCTGACACATTTCTTCCGAAATAACGGGAATTCCTTCGTTTCTGGCGGCAGCAGCCATAGCGTAGGGTGAGTGAGTGTGTATAATAACTCCCACATCCTTTTTGGCATTAAGTATACCTCGGTGTAATTCTCTTTCGCTGGTAGAAAGCCTTATGCCGGAAACCGTATTTCCGTCAGGGGCCAATACAACCAAATCTTTGGGTTGCATAAGCTCGTAGGGAACGCGGGATGGTGTAATAAGTATATTTCCATCATCAAGACGGGCGCTTATATTGCCCCATGTTCCAAAAACAAGGCCTTGTTCGTGCATCCACAGGCAGGTTTCTATAATCTCCCTGCGGGTTTCTATAGTATCACGCATAATAATCCTCCTTAATAAACATTAGTATTCTGCAATTATTGTGCAAGGGCCGTTGTTAACGCCTTCGATAAACCAAGGAACAACTGTAACTGATTTAATTTGCTCAATTACTGTAAGGTCGGTAAGTTTCATCTCTTCAAGTATAATAAGTTTCTTTTCATTGCCCTGCAAAAAGACGTTATGCGATGTCATTGTATTTTCCAGGTCGGAAATTACGGCAAAAGATGGGAGGTCGGTACCAAAACAACGTAAACGTGGGCAGTTTTCCTTAAGCCAAGCTGCAGCCTCACATGTTATGCCCGGTAAAAGATTAGAGAACCTATAGCCGTCATTTGCACGGATATCTGCCACATCAAAGCGAGCGATAAGCATATCACAATTTTTTAGTATATCTGCATAGGATAAAAAATCTTTGGGCATTACATGATACTTATCCGGCACATCAAAGTATATTACCGCCACGTTTTCAAATCTTAAATCCTCAGGTGTAAATTCTTCTATGGTAATTCCGCCTTCTATAACATGAGCGGCAGTATCTAAGTGAGAGCCTGTGTGATTATAAAAAGTTACCTTTTGTACGCTAGCGCCTTCTTTGGCTATAGTTTGAAAATCGCTGATCTGCGGCTCAGGTATTGCCGGAGGTCTTGGTGCCGTACGGCTCATAGGATACGATAAATAAGCATATTTCATGACATATTCTCCCTATAAATTATTTGTTTAAAATTTCTTTCATGCGCTTATCAGCATAAGCCGGGTCTAAGGGCAGGTCTACTTTGATTCCGTCGGCTACCGCAATGTGTATAGCATATATAAGCTCTAATGCCTTATAGCCGTCTATACAGGTTACCAGCGGTTCTTCAAGTCCACGTATTGCGTTACAAAAATTTTCAATAAGGCCCATAAAACCGCCAAACTCTTCATCAAATAAAAGGGTGTTAGGTACAACGGGCTTCCAAGTTTTTTCAGGACCTGTTTCGTCATCATAAAGTGTAAGCGAGTATTGGTCATCCACCTTAAGCCAAGACTTTTCACCGTAAATTTCCACAACCTCCCAAGGCTTAAGGCTAAGAGCTGTTGCGCTTGTGTATACAGTACCTACGGCACCGCTTTCAAATTCGGCTAATGCTACTGCGTTATCAAAGGGGTAGTTAGTTGCATTAAAGTTGTATTTTTTAACACCTGCTGCCGATATTGACTTAACGTCACCCATAAAATATCTCATAAGATCGAGCACATGTACAGTACCACCCTCTAAAATATTTACATAACTGTAGCCAAGGTTAAATTTTGTCACAAACATAGATGGATTTTTAACACAGCAATCTTCTATAAGCTTTTTGGCTCGGTAGTATGGCGGGCTGTAGCGTTTGTTGGAAACGGTCATACATAATTTGCCTGTGCGCTGTGCGGCTTGGCATATCGCATAGCCTTCTTCCATGGTGTTATCTAAAGGTTTTTCTATTAAAACATGTATGCCTTTTTCAAGACAATTTATTGCATGGGATGCATGAAATTTATCGGGCGATGTAATAATTACACCATCCAGCTGCTCGCTATCAAGCAATTTGTCAACGTCAGAATACCACTTTGCTCCTGAAATTTGCGATGCATTTTTACCAAAGCGCTCGTTGCGGTTGCATATGGCTACAAGCTCAATAGGCTCCCATATGGCTTTTAAACGCATTATAGCTGGTATATGCTTAGATACAGCAACACCGCCCGTACCGATTATTCCAAGCCTTATTTGTTGCTTTTTCTGACGCTCTTCATCATAAGCCACTCCATAAACGTCGGCTTTATCAAACATTTTCTCGTAAGAAGTGTGAGCAAAATTACAGTCTTTCATTACTCTTTCTCCTTTACTGTTTTTGTTCAAACATTTTTTCTATCATAGAATGACGTACAAAAGGCATCTCTTTTGCTTTTTCATCATTCATTCTTATACCTAAGCCTGGAGCGTCGGATATTTCTATCCAGCCGTTGTTAAATGTAAAGTCTACTTCAAAAAGCCCATATTTAAGCGCGGTTTGCTCCACACTGTATTCAAGCATGGTCATATTGGGCAAGGTGGCTGCGGTTTGCAAAGTAGCCGCGGTGCCTACAAGACCGTGAACATTATGAGGAGCCAAAGACATATAGGCCGAATGCGTCATAATTCCTATATTGTAAAGCTCGCTTATACCACCACACAAACGGATATCGGGCTGTGCATAGTCAATGGCTTTTTTACGTATAGCTTCTGCAAAGTCGTATCTGCTGTACATACGCTCGCCTGCGGCTATTGCAATGGGAGAATGCTCTCTTAATTCGGCCAAAGCATCGATATTATCGGGCTTAATAGGTTCTTCAAAGAAAAGCGGCTTAAATTCGGCAAGTTCGTTGGATATTTCCAGTGCGGTGCGTACATTAAAACGGCCGTGACCTTCTATTAAAATATCGTTTTCGTCACCTATAGCATTACGAACGGCACGTACCTGGTCAACAACCTTTTTCATTTCGCCTTTTGTAAGAATGTATTCAGCTGTGCCAAATGGATCCCATTTAAGTGCGGTAAAGCCTTTGTTTACAGTATCGTAGGCAAGCTTAGCTAATTTATCGGGTGTGTTGCCGCCAAAGAACCAGCGGTTGGCATAAGCGCGTATGCGATTGGTAAAAGCGCCACCTAGCAATTTGTGTACAGGTAAGTTAAGAGCTTTTCCTTTAATATCCCAAAGCGCTGTATCTATAGCACTTAAGGCACCGCAAAGCACTGCACAGCCGCCCCAATAGCCGTCACGATAGCTTTTATAAAGATGTACACATGTATCAAAGGGGTCTTTACCTATATAGTAGGGGGTTACTTCTTCAATAGCCTTTACCGTGGTCATTTCACGGCCTTCTACCGAGCATTCGCCAACACCGGTAATACCTTCGTCGGTATGTACGGTTACAAAAACCCAGTTGTCCTGCTCTGCACCTACTACAAAGGTTCTAATTTTGGTGATTTTCATAGGATGTTTCTCCTTTTAAATTTATTACCTATACTGCTGTAGTATAGGTTGAGCCAATAAAATCGCACAAATTAATGTGCAAATAAATTACGGTATCAGCCAATTATTTTCATAATGTCAAGCTTAGAAGTGTTAAGATGCTTACGCATATGCTCTACAGCGCCTTTCGCATCTGTATTAACAAAACAATTGTAAATATTTTTGTGAGCTATAAGGCCATTTTCTTTAGCACCGCTTACAGAAAAGCTTTGAGCAAAAACATTCTTTAATACAACAGCAAATGGTTTATACATAGTATAAAGCAACTCGTTATTGGTAGATTTTACAATAAGGCTGTGAAAGTCTAAGTCCAAAGTGCTCCATTTTTCAATGTCATTCATGGAGGATTCCATTTGACTTATTATATCGGCGAGCTTATCGATATTAGTTTGCGATATTGTTTCTACCGCCAAGCCCACAGCGGCGGTTTCCAAAATATAACGGACCTGATACAGATCGCTTATACCTGCATCATTCATTTGTATAAAGCGGTTAATATCCTGAATAATAACATTTTTGTCGGGGCAGGTAACGTATGCACCGTCACCGTTGCGGATATATAAAAGCCCACGTTCCTGCAATATTTTATATGCCTCGCGCACAACATTGCGGCTTACGCTGAATTTCTCGGCTATCTGCGCCTCGGAGGGAAATTTTTCGCCTACCCAATCCGAATCGTTAAGAATAATGTTTTCCAACTTGTTAGCAACAATAATATACAAATTTGTGTTTTCTTTTATCGTAAAATCAGAACCAATATCCATAAAAAAGTATCTCCTCTGTATGTAATTTATTATACAGCATGATATGTGAATTGTCAATAGTACATAGATTTTTTATAAAATTTTAATGTTTATGGATTGAAAATCACAACCACCGGTAAATGAACTTGTCAAGTAAAAGTATACAGTAAAAACCACCAATTATTCAAACCCTTGTTCTATTCTATATTGAACAGGGGTTTTGTAATTAAGTTTATAGGATAATCTTTCATTGTTGAAATAATGAACATAATTTTCAATAAACGAGGGTATACCCTCGGCGGATTTTAAATTAAAATCTATCCTCATTTCTTCTTTTATCCAACCGTTTAAGGATTCAATAATTGGGTTGTCGGTTGGAGTTACGGCTCTTGACATAGAGCGTATTATATTA
>JAZSNT010000025.1:0-26827 GCA_045536525.1 Acutalibacteraceae bacterium | reverse complement strand
TTCCTGCCGAAATATGTTCGTTTAAATATTTGCCTATAATTTCTAATTTTTGTTCCTTTGTCCATACTCGTTTCTTTTATCCTTTTTTCATTTTGATACCTCCCGTTATATTTTAGCATAAGAAAAAGGTAGATACATGGTTTTCCATGTGTCTACCTTTATTTTACTATTGCACTATGTGGGGGGATATTTATTTTGTTTGAATTGCGTCTTCTGAGCGATTTTGGTTATATTTTATAAAAAATTTCAAAATTGTAATAACTTTTTTTAAAAAACACTTGATTTTTGCAAAAACAACTATTATAATACAGTTATGTGGTGCAAAGTGGAGCGGAAATTCATTAAAGTGCATTAAAGTGGTGAAAAAGAGGTGAAAATCTTGTTTTTAGGTAACTTTCAACATAATATCGATAAAAAGGGCAGGGTTTTCATCCCGTCTAAGTTTCGCGAAGGTCTTGGTGAAGAGTTTATAATTTCACAGGATATATCGGGAAAACGTTGTTTGTGCGTTTATTCTATGCCTGAATGGGAAAAGTTCGTTGAAAAGTTGGACAACCTTCCAAATACTAAATCAAGCGCAGTAAAACGTTTCTTGTTTGCTAATGCTTTTAACGTTGAATTTGATGCGCAGGGAAGAATATTAGTACCTGCCAATCTTCGTGAATATGCCCGATTGGAAGAAAAGGCAGACATACTCGGTGTTAATAACAAGGTAGAAATTTGGAATACTGCACTTTGGGCAGAAGAAAACGAAAATACTACACCCGAATCTATTGCCGATATTATGGCGGAACTTGATTTTTAATTATGGAATTTAATCATATTTCAGTCTTACTAAACGAAACCATCGATTCATTAAATATTAAACCTGACGGTATATACGTAGACGGCACGGCAGGTGGTGCAGGGCACTCCAAACAAATTGCTTTAAAACTTAACGGCGGAAAACTTATATGTTTAGATCAGGACCCCGATGCCGTAAAAATCGCAACCGAGCGTTTACAAGGTTTACCTGCAACGGTGATACAAAGTAATTTCGGCAATATGGATACTGTACTTTCAGGACTTGGTATTGAAAAGGTAGACGGTATTTTGCTTGACTTGGGTGTTTCGTCTTATCAACTGGATACCGCTGACAGAGGTTTTTCTTATCATAAAGATGCACCGCTTGATATGCGAATGAGCAGAAGCGGTATTTCGGCGGAAGATATAATAAATGATTTTTCAGAAACCGAACTCAGTGATATTTTCTTTCGTTTCGGTGAAGAAAAGTTTGCAAGAAAGATTGCTTCACGAATTGTGAGTGAACGCAAAATAAATAGAATTACAACAACTACACAGTTGGCAGAAATAATTGCAAATGCTTATCCGTCTGCCGCAAGACGTGACGGACATCCTGCAAGAAAATGCTTTCAAGCGGTGAGAATTGCAGTAAACGGCGAGTTGGACCGTTTGAACGAAGCGCTCGATAAAGCGTTTGATTTACTGAATAAAGACGGTGTTTTAGCCATTATTACTTTCCATTCGTTAGAAGACAGAATGGTAAAACAACGTTTTAAAGAGTTTTGTACGGGTTGTACCTGTCCGCGCGATTTTCCGGTATGTGTTTGTGGAAAAACGCCCCGTGGACGATTGCTTACCAGAAAGCCGATTGAACCTACGCAAACTGAATTACAACAAAATCCCCGTAGCCGCAGCGCTAAATTGAGGGTAATTATTAAGAACTAAGGACAAAAAGGAGAAGGCACGTTGGATAATTTAAAGTATTATAACGATAGTTTGGCATACGATTTTGAAATGTTTATGCCAAAAGAAAAACAAACCGAAAAACGTGATAATATTGTTGTTATGCCAAGACCCAAAGTCAGCGCAAAACAGAGAAAAGCCAACGCCAGAAGGCTTTCTCCCACAGTTACCGCTATAATGTGTGTAGTGGTTGTGTTGGCAGGTCTTTGCGGTAATATCGCATTCCGTATAAGAACAAACGAGGTTTATTCTGAAATTAACGATATAAAAACACAAATAAGCGAACTTAAAAGTGAAAATACCGCACTTGAAATGGAATTTCAAAGACGCATTTCTTATGTAAATCTCGAAGAAGAGGCTTTGAATATAGGTATGAAAAAGCCCAACAAAGACGACGTTACTTATATAAGAGTAAATGATAAGGACGTAGCAAAGGATGCTAACGGCCAATTACTTGTTAAAGAGTAATAAAAATGTATTTAAAAATAATATAATAATTAGGGTACGAGAGTCAAAATAATTGGCTCTCGTATTCGGGTATAATTTATATAATATAAATATAAACTTAAAGGAGGCACGGATATGATAAAACCTAACAAGATGATGCTGACACGCACGATGGTTGTTATGATTATTATGATACTGTGTCTTTCTTTAATTTCCAGCGGCAGTCTGGTAAATATTATGGTGATTAACGGTGAAAAATATCAAAGCAAGGCATCGGAACAACAACTTTATGATAGTTTGATATCTGCACCGCGTGGAGATATTTATGACCGTAATATGCAAATACTTGCGACAAGTTCTACTGCGTGGACGGTTTATGTAACCCCAAACAGTATTAAAAAAATCAAAGACGAAAATGAACGCGAAAAGGTACGTACTACAATCGCGAAAGGTCTTTCGGAAATTTTGGAGGTAGAATATGAAGACGTATACGCCAACACAGACAAGAATTCTTACTATGTTATTGTTAAAAAGAAAATCGACAAACAGACTGCCGATAAGGTACGCGAATTTATTTCGGCTAATAAGGACCTTGAAATAACAAAGTATATCGGTCTTGACGAAACTACGAAGCGTTACTATCCCAACGATACGTTGGCTTCTGTTGTAATTGGTTTTGTAGGCTCTGATGACCAGGGTCTTGCAGGTATTGAAAGTTATTACGATAATGAACTCACGGGTATTGCAGGTCGTGTAGTAGCCGCTAAAAATGCCGCAGGTACCGATATGCGCTTCACATACGAAAAGGTAGAAGAAGCAACCAAAGGTACGTCGCTTGTACTTACAATAGATTCCTACATTCAGTACACCGCAGAAAAATATCTTGAAACTGCTATTGAGCAAAATCAAATTGCTGAACGTGGTGCGGCTGTGGTTATGGATGTTAAAACGGGCGCTATTCTTGCTATGGCGGTAAAGGGTGACTTTAATCCCAATGAGCCTTTTGTTTTGTCGGCTGCCGACCAAAAAACAGTAGACGAAGAAACCGATACCGAAAAGCAAAAAACCTTGAAAAGCGACCTTTTGAACCGTCAATGGCGTAACAAAGCCGTTTCGGACAGTTACGAACCAGGTTCGGTATTTAAGGTGATAACTGCTTCTATTGCTCTAGAAGAAAATTTGATTAGTGAGAAAAACAGTTTCTACTGTAACGGAAGAACAACCGTTGCAGGTCAGGGTTACGGTTGTTGGAAACACGGCGGACATGGTACGCAGAACCTTAATAACGCTATTTCTAATTCTTGCAACCCTGCATTTATCACAATCGGTCAGATGATAGGTGTAAAAACCTTTTCTAAATATTTTAAAGCATTTGGTTTTACCGAAAAAACAGGTATAGATTTACCGGGTGAATCACGTTCTACTTACCATTTTGAAGAAAATATGGGTCCTGTTGAATTGGCGTCATCTTCATTCGGTCAGACATTTAACGTAACTCCCGTTCAGTTACTTGCGGCTGTATCCGCTTCTGTAAACGGCGGTTATCTTGTAAAACCGCACTTGGTTGCTAAGAAACTTGACCAAGATAATAAGGTGATTGAAACGGTATCAACCAGTTATAAAAGACAGGTTATTTCCGAAAGTACGTCTGCAAGAATGCGTAAACTTATGCAGTTTGTATCGGAAAACGGTGCTAAGAACTCGCTTGTTTCGGGTTATGATATAGGCGCAAAGACAGGTACTTCACAAAAAGTATCTAAAATTCAGCAAACGGGCGATACCTATTTGTATATAGGTTCTTGCGTAACCATAGCACCCATTGATAACCCCGAAATAGCAGTGTTTGTTATGCTTGACGAACCGAAGGGAGATAATTATTACGGCGGCGTTATTTCGGCTCCTGTAAACTCTAAAATTATGTCCGACGTATTACCGTATTTAGGTTACGAGCCGAGTTATTCGGACGAAGAACTTAAAAAGATGTCTGTTGAGGTACCCGACGTTGTCGGCAGTACTCTCGAAGAGGCACGCGGTAAGATTGCCGCCAAGAAAATGGAATACAAAGTTGTAGGCTCAGGCGAAAATGTTGTAAGACAGTTGCCAGAAGCCGGCAGTAAGGTTGTAAACGGCGGTACGGTAATTCTTTATACCGAAAAAACCGCACAAAAAACGGTTACAGTACCGAACTTTGTAGGACTTAACGCAACCGAAGCAAATAAAACAGCGGCAGCGGCAGGCTTAAATATTGAATTTTCGGGCAATATTACAACAAGTGGCTTAAAAGCCTATAATCAAAGTATTACGAAAGGAACAAAAGTTGACGCAGGAACGGTAGTTACTGTGTATTTCCGAGACGAATCCGCGGTTGACGGATAACTTTTTGAGTGCGCAATGAAATTAGGTCTTTTACTCAGATGTGAAAAAAAGTTAGCGGAGTTAGAAATTAAAGGAATTACAAACGATTCAAGAAAAGTAAATAAAGATTATGCATTTGTAAATACTTGTGGTATAGAAGAATACGATGCCGATGCCATAAAAAACGGTGCGTCAGTTATTATTACTCCTAATGATTTGCAATTTGAAAATGCAATCAAGGTAGATAACGCGACTGAAATTTTCGCTCTTATGTCGGCAAAGTGGTTTTATAGCCCTGCAAAAGAACTTAAATTTATAGGTGTGACCGGTACAAACGGTAAAACGTCGGTCACTTATATGTTAAAAGCTATTTTGGAGAAAGCAGGTAAAAAGGCAGGTCTTATAGGTACTAATCAGAATATGATAGGAGACAGGGTAATCCCGTCTATAAACACAACACCTAATGCGTTTTATCTTAATGAACTGTTCTATGAGATGAAGCAAAGCGGTTGCGAATACGTAGTTATGGAGGTTTCATCTCATTCACTTGAAAAAGGGCATATTATAGGTCTTGATTTCGAGGTTGGGGTTTTTACAAATCTTACGCAGGACCATCTTGATTTTCACGGTGATATGGAAGCCTATTACAATGCTAAGAAAAAACTGTTTTCGCAGTGCAAAACTGCGGTGTTTAACGCAGATGACCCTTATTTTTCACGTTTGTATGACGATATAGATTGTAAAAAGGTGACGTATAGCGTAAATGGTACGTCAGATTATATTGCAAAAGCAGTAAACTGCCGTGCGATGCATATCGATTATAAACTATTGACAAATGAAAACCTATTACACATAGATGTAAATACGGGCGGTAGTTTCACGGTTTACAATTCGCTTTGCGCAATAGCCGCCGCCTCGCAAATCGGTATTTCTGCTGAAATTTCAAAAGAAGCGTTAGCGCATTTCGGCGGTGTTAAGGGCAGGGCAGAGGTAATAGAAGGTACGGGTGATTTTACCGTTATTATCGATTACGCCCACACACCCGACGGGCTTAAGAATATACTCAAAACCTTTAAATCTTGTGCAAAAGAAAGAATTATACTGCTTTTTGGCTGTGGCGGTGACCGAGATAAAACAAAACGCAGTCAAATGGGCGAAATTGCTTCTATCTATGCCGATTATGTGATTGTTACAAGCGATAATCCGCGCACTGAAAATCCGCAGGAAATCATAAATGATATAATGAGCGGTATTCCAAGCGGTTTATTTAACGGCAGAATTATCGAAGACAGATATGAAGCGATAAAATTTGCTCTTTCAATTGCGCAAAAAGATGATATAATAATATTGGCAGGAAAAGGACACGAAGATTATCAAATCATCGGAAAAGAAAAAAATCCTTTTGACGAGCGTGAGATTATTAAAACTTTACTCTCCTAACTGCCTAATAAAATAAAAGAAGGTAATAAAATGAACGATTTAACCGTAATTATTGCGGCTGTTGTTGGCTTTGCCATTACCTTGTTTTCAGGCTATTTTGTGATTCCTTATTTAAGAAAACTTAAATTTGGGCAGACTATACTTGAAGAAGGTCCGAATTGGCACAAATCCAAACAAGGCACTCCCACTATGGGCGGTATAATGATTATTTTAGGGTTTTTGGTTGCGTTACTTTTTGCAATCGGTTATGCTTTGGTTAAAAAAGACTGTGCTCTTTATATCGAATTTGCCGACAGACAAAAACTTATAACCGCTATTGCAGGTGTGGTTATGGCGATTTGTATGGGCGCTATGGGTTTTGTAGACGATTACATAAAGGTCGTTAAAAAGCGTAATTTAGGTCTTACTGCACGTCAAAAAACATTTTTACAACTTTTAATATCGGCTCTTTATTTGGTAGCACTTCGTGTCGGCGGTATGACTACCACAACAATACCTTTTATTGGCGATATAAATATTGTAAGCGGTTTTGGTCTTTTATTCTGGCCCATTGCCCTGTGCTTTATATACGGCTTTACAAATGCGGTTAATCTGACCGACGGTATTGATGGACTTGCTTCTTCGGTAACACTTGTAGTAGCCTGTGGCTTTATGTTGGCTTCAAGTTACTTAGGTTTTGCCGCAAATAACGTTTTGTGTTGTGCATTAGCGGGTGCCTGTGTTGGTTTTGTTTGTTGGAATGCACACCCTGCCAAAGTATTTATGGGGGATACGGGCTCTATGTTCCTTGGTGGACTTGTAGTAGCGGTTTCGTTCGGTATTAACCGTCCTGTATTACTTATTTTTGCAGGTATTATTTATTTGTTTGAAGCGCTTTCTGATGTAATTCAGGTTGCGTATTATAAGAAAACTAAAAAACGTGTTTTCAAAATGGCACCGCTTCACCACCATTTTGAAATGTGCGGTTGGTCGGAAAACAAGATTGTTTTTGTTTTCTCGTTGGTAACCCTTGTAGGCTGTCTTATAGCCTTTGTACCGGTGGCGCTTAATATGTAATTTGGAGGAAGACGTATGGTGAATACAGTAAAAGTCAAGAAAAATACTGTAAAACGCGGAAAAATTGACATAACCTTTTTTTCGTTAGTACTTATACTTTTGACCATCGGTTTGGTTATGCTGTTTTCTGCAAGCTATGCGTATTCTTATGAATATTACGGCAACAGTTACAAGTTTATTTCACGTCAGTCCATATTTGCCGTGGTTGGCGTGGCATTGATGTTGCTGATTTCACGTATTGATTATCATATACTTAAAAAGTTCGCGTGGGCATTTTTTATTTTAGTAATTATAATGCTTGGTATATTGCTTATATTACCGCCTATGCTTGATGATATGGACGTAAAACGTTGGATTGTCTTAGGGCCTATATCTTTCCAACCGTCAGAACTTGCAAAGTTTGCTATTGTGCTTTTGTTTTCATCGCTCATTTCGGCAAACTATAAGCAAATGCGTGATTTTAAGTTTATTTTCTTTTTAGTAGTTGTATTGGTTCTTACTTGTGGTTTGATCGTTTTGGAACCCCACCTATCTGCTACAATACTTGTATTTTTATTGGGTATTGTGTTGCTTATTGTAGGCGGTTTGCCAAAAAGATATATTTTTGGCGGATTAGGTGCCGGTGTTGGCGGTGTAGGTCTTTTGGTGCTTACGGGTGCTATTGGTTATGCTTCCGACCGTTTTAAATATTGGTTAGACCCGTGGCTCGACCCGACGGGCGAAGGATTTCAGACTATTCAGTCTTTACTTGCTATCGGCTCGGGCGGAATATTGGGCAGAGGTATCGGTCAATCAAGACAAAAGTACCTTTGGGTACCCGAACCGCATAATGACTTTATTTTCTCGATTGTATGCGAAGAATTAGGTCTTATAGGCGCAATTGTGATAATAATACTGTTTTGCTTACTTGTTTGGCGTGGCTTTGTAATCGCTATGCGCTCACCTGACAAGTTCGGCGCATTGTTGAGTGTAGGCCTTACTTTCCAGGTAGGTCTTCAAGCAATGCTTAATATATGGGTTGTAACAAATACTATACCAAATACGGGTATTAGCTTACCTTTTTTCAGTTACGGCGGTACGTCACTGCTCATATTACTTGCTGAAATGGGTGTAGTGCTTTCGGTATCACGAAGCGCTAACGTAGAAAAAACATAGAAGGAGATTTTATGAAGATTTTGTTTGCAGGCGGCGGCACAGCGGGTCATATCAATCCTGCATTAGCGGTTGCTGATTATATTAAAGCGCGTCATCCTGACGCACAAATCAGTTATATCGGTACTGCCGAAAAATTGGAAGCCAAACTCGTTCCCGCAAAGGGATATGATTTTCATACCATAAAGGTTGTAGGTTTCAGACGTTCTTTAAGTCCGAAAGCAATTATTCATAACATTTCGGCTGTAAAACTTGCCGCAACGTCTATGATGAGCGCCAAGAAAATTATCAAAAAAATAAGTCCCGACGTAGTTGTAGGTACGGGCGGATACGTTAGCGGTCCCGTGCTTAAAGCTGCACAAAAACTGGGTATAAAAACCGCAATCCACGAACAAAACGCTTTTCCGGGTGTTACTACCAAAATGTTGGCGCCAAACGCTGATAAGGTTATGCTTGCAATGCCTGAAGCGCAAAAATATCTTAAATTAAATAAAGAGCCTGTTGTTACAGGTAATCCGATAAGAAATGAATTACTTACAATAGACCGTGAAACTGCACGGAACAAATTAGGTTTAGGTGATAAACCGCTTATTTTGTCTTTCGGCGGTTCGTTGGGCGCTAAGCGTCTTAATGAGGCGGTTTGCGACCTTATAAAATGGCATAACGGTAGTGATAAGTTTTATCACATTCACGCCACGGGTAAGTTGGGCTATGAAAATATGCTTGAAAGCCTTAATGACGTGAAGCTAACGAAGGATATTACTATTCGTGAGTACATAAACGATATGGACGTATGTATGGCGGCGGCAGATTTGGTTATTTGCCGTGCAGGTGCTATCACTCTGGGTGAATTACAGGCTTGCGGTAAACCGTCTGTGCTTATCCCGTCACCTTACGTTGCGGAAAATCATCAGTACCACAACGCAATGACTCTTAAAAAAGACGGTGCGGCAGAACTGATTGAAGAGAAAGATTTAAGCGGCGAAAGTCTTATAAAGACGGTTGAAAAACTAATAAGTGATAAAGACTCACTTAATAATATGAGTAAAGCCGCAAGTGAAAACGCAATAATAGACGCAAACGAGCGAATTTACAATATAATAATGGAGTTAATTTCGGCTTCGTGACAAAAAACGCATTTTCGCATAGTATGAATTGTAATCCAGTGACTGTGCGGAGTGTGAGTTATGGCTGAGATTTTAATAAACGGCAATAAGAAACTAACGGGTGAAATTTCGGTACAGGGTGCAAAAAACAGCGTGTTGCCGATTTTGGCGGGTACGCTTCTTATAAAAGGTGAATGTGAAATACATAATTGCCCCCAAATATCCGACGTAGACGCTTCTTTTAAAATACTGAAAGCGCTCGGATGTAAATGCCGTAAACAAAATGATTGTGTAACCGTAGATGCTACGTGTGTTACCGATTATAAAATTCCCGAAGATTTAATGCGTGAAATGCGGTCTTCGGTGATGTTTTTAGGCGCTATCATCGGCAGAACGGGCAGGGCGGTAATTAGTAGTCCGGGAGGATGCGAATTAGGTCCGCGCCCTATTGATTTACACCTTTCGGCGCTACAAAAAATGGGCGTTATTATAACCGAAGAACATGGTTTTTTGTTTTGCGACGTACCCGATGGATTAAAATCAAGCGAAATACATTTAAGTTTTCCAAGTGTCGGCGCTACCGAAAATATTATTTTGGCGGCGGTTACGGCGAGAGGGACAACAGTTATTCATAACGCCGCAAAAGAACCTGAAATAAGCGACCTTGCCGATTTTCTTAATTCCGCAGGTGCTAAAATTTGCGGTTGCGGGTCCGATACTATTTATATAGAAGGCGTAAAGAGTCTTCATGCAACAAAACATACAATTATTCCTGACCGTATAGTTGCCGCTACCTATATTTCTGCGGCGGCGGTAACGGGCAGTGAAATATTTCTTGATAACGTAATGCCTTCACATATGGTATCCTGTCTTTCGCTTTTTAAAGAAAGCGGATGCGATATTATGGTGTATGGTAAAAAATTAAAGGTTACACCGCCGAAAAGACCTGTAAGAATACCTACCGTGCGAAGTCTTGTGCACCCCGGTTTCCCGACTGATGCAGGTCCTCTGATTATTACAATGTTATCATTGGCAGACGGTACCAGTGTTTTTGTGGAAAATATTTTTGAAAACCGTTTTCGCTACGTAGGTGAACTTAACCGTCTTGGAGCAAACATTAAAATACAGGGTAAAACGGCTATTATAGAAGGTGTGCTAAAACTTTCAGGAGCTTCCTGTAAATGTACCGACTTGCGAGGCGGTGCTGCAATTGTGATTGCGGCTTTGGCGGCAGAGGGTAATACAGTTATTAGTGACATTTCACATATTTTACGCGGTTATGATGATATAGTGGGGAATTTGTCTTCACTTGGCGCAGATATTAAAATAATATAAGGATTGATATTTTGAAAGAAAATTATCAGAATGATGAATTTTTGCGCAAACGCAAAGAACGACAGAAAAAAATCAAAAAAAGAAGAGCAAAAATCATACTATCGCTATTGCTTATTCTTATAATAGCAGTCGGTGTTGTTTTGTCGGTTACGGTTCTGTTTCCGATAAAAACTATTAAGGCAAAGGGAAGTAAGATTTATTCTTCTGCGCAAATTGAATCGGCGTGTGAAGAATTAAAAGGTAAGAATCTTATTATCGCTTCAGAAGAAGATACACTGCCAAAACTTCGCTCGAAACTGCCGTATGTCTCATCGGTTGTGTTTGAACGTTCTTTTCCCGATACGCTTAACATACAGGTGACCGATGCAAAAGAATACGCTTGTTATGAAGTTTCAGGCAAGTATTATACCGTAAGTAATGACGGTTGGGTATTAAACAGCTATATAGAACCGCCGCAGAATATAATACTGATTATTTGTGATAAGGTTAAATGCAAGGTCGGTACAAAAATAGAGTTTACCGATAAAGAGTTGGATTTGGAATCTATAAAGACCCAGATAATTGACAGTCTTTCTAAAAACAACATAAGCGTAAATTATTTACAAATAAAGTCCGACGGCTTTGTGGAAGCAAAAGTGGACGGTAGGTTTATAGTTGATTTCGGTCAGATGGCGGATATTGACACAAAGATAAAACATTTAGCCACAATGATGGAAGAAATAGACAAAAATGCCACAGGTAAGATAAATTTACGTATGTGGAATAGCCAAAATAAACAAGGAAGTTTTGTGAAAAGTGACATAAAATAAAAAAAGTAACAAAATTGTAATAAAAGTGTTGAAATTTTAAAAAATGTGTGTTATTATCTATATGTATGATTGAATAATAGCGTACTTTTTCTAATTTACATAAAGACGGAGGAATTAAAATGTTTGATGTTGCAGAAGAATTAGCAAATGTTGTTCAAATTAAAGTAGTAGGTGTCGGCGGCGGCGGTGGAAACGCAGTAAACCGCATGGTAGATGCCGGCGTTAAAGGTGTACAGTTTGTAGCTATTAACACTGATAAGGCTGCTTTATTTAAATCTAAGGCAGACGTTAAATTACAGATTGGTGACAAGACCACTGCAGGTATGGGTGCAGGTGGTAACCCCAATAACGGTAACGCTGCTGCTGAGGAATCAAAAGATGAAATCGCAGCTGCTATCCGTGATGCAGATATGATTTTCATCACCGCAGGTATGGGTGGCGGCACAGGTACAGGTGCGGCTCCCGTTGTTGCTGCTATCGCTAAGGAACTCGGTATCTTAACAGTAGGTATCGTTACCAAGCCTTTCGCTTTTGAAGGTAAAAAACGTATGACTCAGGCAGAAGCAGGTATCGCTGCTTTGCGTGAACATGTAGATAGCCTTGTTGTTATTCCGAACGAACGTCTTAAATTCGTTTCAGAAGAAAAAATCACATTCAAAAATGCATTTGATATCGCTGACGACGTTCTTCGTCAAGGCGTTCAGAGCATCTCCGAACTTATCAACGTTACCGCACTTGTTAACCTTGACTTTGCTGATGTTAAGTCTATTATGGCTGACGCCGGTTATGCTCACATGGGTGTTGGTGTTGCAACAGGTCGTGATAAGGCTGAACAAGCTGCTCGTGCGGCTATCAACAGTCCCCTTATCGAAACCTCAATGGATAACGCTCGCGGCGTAATCATCAGCATCACAGGTTCTGTTGATATCGGTCTTGAAGAAGTTGAACTTGCTTCTTCTATCATTTCTGATATGGCTCATCCTGACGCAACTATTATCTGGGGTGCTCAGCTTGATGAATCTATCGAAGACACCATCCGTGTAACTGTTGTTGCTACCGGTCTTGGTGACGAAAAGAAAGAAAGCAAAACAGACGTATTAAATTCTATATTTGATTCTGTTGCTGATAAAGACGAAACTTATGACGACGTTATGAGTTTCTTCAAAAACGACTAATATTTAGGTTATATTCTAAACCTGAGATTAAGAGTAGTAGCATTACTAAGGTTTTTAGAGAGCAGTTGACGGTGGAAATACTGTAATTAAGGTTTTTGTGAATGGACTTATGAGGGCGACCGAAAGCGAGTAATCGTTAGTAGCAGTCGACGGGGAACCGTCCCCGTTACCAAATCGGCTTACATATTTTGTGTAAGGCAGAGAGGCCTTTTATGGCAACTCGGGTGGTACCGCAAGATTTTATTAAAGTCTTGTCCCGAAATGGGGCAAGACTTTTTATTTTGAGGTGCGATTATGTTTTTATTAGTAAAACGATGGTGAATTTCAAGAATTTTTTATTTATTTATTAAATGATTGAAAGGAAAATTATTATGAATTTTAACAATGTAAATTTTGATACTTATTTTAAACAATATCCTGACGAAAAGGGCTATTTCGGTCCTTACGGCGGATGTTATATTGAGCCTAAACTCAAAGAAGCAATGGAAGAAATCACACAGGCTTATTTTTCCATTTGCCAATCACGGAAGTTTATCGACGAACTTCGCCGTGTAAGACGTGAATTTCAGGGCAGACCCACTCCGATTACTCATTTGGAACGTTTAAGTAACTCACTCGGTAACGTTCAACTTTATGCAAAACGTGAAGACTTAAACCATACAGGTGCACACAAACTCAATCACTGTATGGGTGAAGCGTTACTTGCAAAATATATGGGCAAGAAGAAAATTATTGCCGAAACGGGTGCTGGTCAACACGGTGTGGCTCTTGCCACAGCGGCTGCATATTTCGGTCTTGAATGTGATATTTATATGGGCTCGGTTGATATTAAAAAACAAGCCCCCAACGTTGCCCGTATGAAGATTTTGGGCGCTAACGTTGTAGAAGTTACACACGGTCTTCAAACCCTTAAAGAAGCCGTTGACGCCGCATTTGATGCGTACAGCAAGGAATATAAAGATTGTATTTATTGCATAGGTTCGGTTTTAGGTCCGCATCCGTTTCCGATGATGGTGCGTGATTTCCAACAGGTTGTTGGTATTGAAGCGAGAGAACAGTTCACCGATATGACAGGTCATTTGCCCGATATTATTACCGCTTGTGTCGGCGGTGGTTCTAATGCGGCAGGTTTCTTCTCAGGTTTCCTTAACGACCCTGTTGAAATTTACGGTGTAGAACCGCTTGGCAAGGGTAAAAACCTTGGCGACCACGCCGCAAGTTTGCAGTACGGTGAAGAGGGCATTATGCATGGCTTCAACAGTATTATGCTTAAAGATGAAAACGGTGAGCCTGCACCTGTTTACTCGGTTGCAAGTGGCCTTGATTATCCGTCTTCGGGTCCTGAACACGCATTTTTACGTGATTTAGGCCGTGTTAAGTATGATGTTGTAGATGACGAAGAAGCCGTTGACGCTTTCTTTAAACTCGCAAAACTTGAAGGTATTATCCCAGCTATTGAGAGTTCACACGCCGTAGCACACGCTATTCGCTTGGCAAAAGAAATGAAACACGGCTCGATTCTTATCAATCTCTCTGGCAGAGGCGACAAGGATATGGATTATATCATTGAAAAATACGGTATTCGCTAATACTAAGTGAAAGAACGGTTGATTTTAACCGTTCTTTTTTTATAACTATATGCTTGTAAAATTTTCGGTTTTGTGATATAATACTCGTAGCGTCTCTTGAATATGAAAATTAGGGGATATTTCATGAAAAATATTAACTGCATTGTAAATAAATTTAAGGTAGTTGGCGATGTTTTTAAGGTTATACCATACGGTAACGGTCTTATTAACGGCACATATCTTATCACTTGTTTTGACGGTGACGATAAAAACCGTTACATTTTGCAAATGATTAACAGCAATGTATTCAAAGAACCCGATCACGTTATGGAAAACATATTAAAAGTTACCGAGTTTTTGTGCAAAAAGGTGGAAACTTCGCGAGAAGTTCTGACAGTTGTACATACACTGGACGACGGCTGTTTCACCTATGATAGTGAAGGTCATTTGTGGCGTATGTATGAGTTTATTGAAGACTCTATCTGCCTTGACAGACCCGAATTTTTGGAAGATTTTTATCAGGCAGGTAAGGCTTTCGGTAAGTTCCAACGCTATTTGTCGGAATTTTCACCCAAATGTCTTTATGTAACTATACCCGATTTCCATAATACACCAAAACGTTATGAAAATTTCCTTAAAGCTTTGGAAAAAGATAAAATGGGCAGAGCCAAAGATGTACAGGAAGAAATCAAATTTATAAAAGACCGTAAAAATTTTTATTCGGTGCTTATTGAAAAGAATAAAAACGGCGAATTACCCACACGTGTTAGCCATAACGATACCAAGATGAACAACGTTATGCTGGATAATGATTCAAGACGTGCGCTTTGTGTTATTGACCTTGATACCATAATGCCGGGCTTCTCAGTTACCGACTTTGGTGATGCTATCCGTTTTGGTGCTTCTACTGCAGCTGAGGATGAAAAGGATTTATCCAAGGTTTCTATGGATATAAATCTTTTCGAAATTTTTACCAAGGGTTTTATAAAGGGTTGCGGCGGTAAGTTACCTAAGACTGAAATTATGCTTCTTCCCGAAGGCGCTAAAATGATGACTATCGAGTGTGGTATGCGTTTTCTTACCGACTATCTCGAAGGTGATACTTACTTTAAAATAAACTATCCCGAGCATAATCTTGACCGTTGTCGTACACAGTTGAAACTTGTTAAGGATATGGAAGAAAAATGGGATAAGATGAAACGCATTGTTACCCGTTTTTGTAATTTGTAATTAGAAAGAAGAATTGAAATGTCTGAATATTACAGTATGAAAATTGCAGGTCTTGACCGCAAACTTGAAAAATTTCCCGTAAGTGATACACTTGATATTGCCGCATTTATTTTGTTTGGCGACGTGGAAGTGACCGTGAAAGTGAGTGAAGAACTACTAAAAAAAGCGCCTGAGTTTGATTATATTATCACTCCCGAAGCCAAGAGTATACCGTTGGCTTATGAAATGGCACGTCAAAGCGGTAAACCTTATATTGTAATTCGCAAAGGTGTAAAGGTTTATATGCGTAATTCATTGGGTGTTACGGTAAGGAGTATTACTACCGATAAAGAACAGCATTTATATCTCGGCGAAAGCGAGGTAGAAATGATAAAAGGTAAGCGTGTGCTTATAGTTGATGACGTTATAAGTACGGGTGAATCTTTGGCAGCTGTACGTGAACTTGTAAAAAAAGCAGGTGCTATTGAAGCCGCTACTTGCGCAGTTTTGGCAGAAGGCGATGCCGCCGAGCGCACAGACTTTATTTATCTTGAAAAATTACCGCTTTTCTTTAAATAAATATATATTTTCCCTAACCGTAAGGTTAGGGTTTTTGTTTTTATGAACAGGCGTGATAGATTTTTGATATTACCTTTTATAACACATATTGCTATAATTGGAATGAACGGTAACGGCAAACCATAACACTCGGTTGTAAATTATATAATGTCATTGCATTCATTTAATTTTTATGCTATCATAAAATTGTATATGAATTATAAAATCAAGGGGACGTTTTATGAAAATTTTTGCTAAAAAGGCACTTTCAGTTATACTTTGTATGTTGATTATTTGTACGATGTTTGCATTTTTATCGGGTTCTGTATTTGCGGCAGGTACTTCTAAATATGCTGATTTTATTAAGTATCGCGGTCAGGACCTGAAAAATACTTATCATAAATTAAAAAGCGGCGGTGAATTGAACGTATTGTATTACGGTGGCTCTGTAACAAACGGTACGGGCGCTTCGGATGCCGGTAAATATTCATGGCGTGCACTCGTAGGAGAATGGTTAACCGAAAATTTTCCAAAAGCTACCATCAATAATTATAACGTGGCATATGGTGGTACAAGTTCTATGTTCGGCGCGTACCGTTTAAACGAAGATGTAATTTCTAAGGACCCTGATTTGATTTTTATCGAATTTTCTATAAACGACCATTACGATAATCAAGTACGGAAAGTTACAAAGGAAGAAGCGGCTCGCAGGTATGAAACCATTGTGCGAAATATATGGAAAGAAGTACCTGATTGTGATATTGTAACTGTTTTAACTACCGAAAAAGGTTATATAAACATCAATCGTAACGGTGAGGTACATACACAGGCGCAAGGTCATGAAGATGTTTCAATAACCTATAAAATCCCTAGTTTACATATAGGCAGAGCGCTTGTAAGTAAATTATCTTACGGCGATATTTCGGGTGATTGGGATAAGTATATGACCGATATTGTACATCCTAACGATAAGGGTTATGCGTTGTATTTTGAAGTATTTGAAGAATATTTGGCTAATTGTTTGCTACATAAGAGTTACAGCGGAAAGGTGCAAAATCATTCTTTACCGAGACAAATTCATAATACGTTATTAGACGGTAATATCACGTTTATTGATGCAGATTCAGAACTTGTAAAAAGTTCTGACAAGTTAGGTGGTAAGAATTTCACTTACAGCGACGGTTACAGTACTTTACGTGACAGTTTTGATGGTGGCGTTTCAGCGACCGGCGGCAGTAACAGTAAATTTGTTGTTGAATTTACGGGTACGGAACTTACTATGATTCAACATAGTGATACTGTTGAAAGTTTTCAGATAACTGTCGATGGTAAAACCGATTTTGTTAAATGCTACGGTATTAAGCCTGAAATATTGGTGAGCGGTCTTAATTACGGTAAGCATACGCTTTCTATTTCGCCTGTATATGAAAACGGAGCATCAAGCGGCTTGTTCTGGATACAAGGTTTTTTTGTCAGAAATGAAGAAAAGGCTACCGCAAAATACGACCACGAGAAGCATGTTATTAAAAGTTATGTGAGCAATAAAGATGCCACTTGTGTAAAGAACGGTACTAAAACCGGCAAATGCACCGTAAAAGGTTGCGATTATAAAGAAACCATAGAAGACAAGGGGAGCAAACTACCTCATAAATATGTGATTGAGGTTGTAGAACCTGCTGCCGCTACCAAGGATGGTTTGAGCCAAAAAGTATGTTCGGTTTGTGACGAGCCCGGTGAACAGATAGTTATTCCAAAAGGAAAAACGTTGCAAGATATTATCGCTCAAGAAAATTCACAATCACAACAAAGCGAATCGACAACGTCAAGTGAACACCCGAGCGTATCAGCTGACAGTTTAACAGGTGATATACAGCAGGAAGATATAACCACCGAATTGATTATTTTAGGTGTGGTTTTGTTTCTGCTTTTGTCGGCTATCGTATTTTTGATAATTATAATTATCAAACGAAAAAATTCGGTTACAAAAGATTAAAAGGGGACAACTGATGATTTTTTTAATATCAGGTACGTCACATACCGGGAAGACGGCACTTTCTCAAAAAATACTTGAGAAATATAAATATCCGTATATGTCAATTGACCATTTGAAAATGGGGTTTATTCGTGAATATTTGCCACATATTAAGCATTTGTAGGTGATAATATGGCTAAGATTTCGGTTATCGGTCTTGTGGTAATTCGGTTTTTATGTCACTTGACCATTTTCTCGTTTTTGGCGAATTCTTTCGGTGTCATGCCAAAACGCTTTTTAAATAATTTTGAAAAATATTTCACATCGTTGAATCCCGATTTATCGCTTACTTCATTTATTGTGTAAAATCCGCTGTGTAAAAGTTGTGAAGCAACTTCTAATTTCAAATTTAGTATATACTGTTTAGGTGAAACTTCATAAATCATTTTAAAGAGTTTTCTGAAATAGGTTTCGGATATTGCACACATATTCGCAAGATATGAAATATCAATTTCTTCGCTTCTGAAATGTGTGTGAATATAGTCAATCGCATTTTTAATTTTTTGGTCACTTGTTACCGAGTCTATTATATGCTCGTGTTCTTGACAATTTAGATAATATATTAATTCATAAAGCAGGGAAGTACATTTGTATCGGTAGCCCTGCTTTTTTTCTTTCCATACATCATACATTTGCTGAGCTATGTTTTCAACATACTGTACATCTTCGGATTTTACGATTTCAATTTTATTTTTACGGTTAAAACTATAATTTATAAAGTGTATGGCAATAAGCTTTTCTCCTTCGGTTTTTTGGGTGTACGCTGCGTTTTTCGGCAAATACAAAACGTTGCCTTTACGTACGGTAAAAGCCTTGCTCTCGGTTTTGAATTTTCCGCTTCCCGAAAGTCTTAGACTTATGCTATCGTAATTTCTGGGATGGCTTTTTTGGGTTTTCTCAGTTTTTCGGCTTATTTTAAAAACGCCTAATAATTCAAGAGAAAGTTCGTTTTCGGCAAAGAACATATTTATTTCCTTTCATTTTCTTTGTAAAAGTTATAACATTAAATCGCAGTTTTGTCAAGTTTCGTTTTGTACACTTTTTTGAACATTTTGTAGGTTTTCTTTATGTATGTTTTGTTTTATACTAAAAATGTAAATTAAAAGGAGGTTTTATTTATGGCAATAAAACACACAGCAGTAAGTTACTACGGTATGAATTACATTGAACACGCCGTAGAAGACTTCAAAGAAATGAAGGAACACGGATGTGATACCGTAATCCTCGCAATTACTGAGTTTGATATGGATTTTTGGTTTCCGAATATCAACAATATTGTAAAAGCGGCACACGAATTGGGTCTTCGTGTAATTGCTGACCCGTGGGGAATAGGTAAATATTTCGGCGGTGAGCAGGTAAGTCTTTTCTTGCAGAACAACATTCATCATCGTCAGGTTTCGGCTTATACGGGTGAAGTACTTAATGCGGCTTGCTTTAATACAAACTCTTTCCGTGATTATTTTAAAAATATTTGCTTAAAGATTGCAAAGAATACCGAAGTAGACGGTTTCTTCTGGGACGAACCTCATTATGCATATCCTAAATCATACGCTTCTATCACAGGCGGCGCAGGCGATGACTGGGCTTGCAGATGTCCTGAATGTATGAAGAAATTTGAAGAATACTACGGCTACGAAATGCCTAAGTTTATGAACGACGACGTTAAGAATTTCAGATGGAGAGAAGCACTCTTTACCTTGTCGGATACATCCAAGGCACTTAAAGAGTATAACCCTAACCTTGAAATTACCTGTTGTGTTCATGCAACACTCAACGGTTATTATGTGACTGAGCTTCGCGGTTATGATAACTGGGATATGGTTGCATCCTGTCCTTACTTCGACGTTTTCTCTACAACCATCATCAACTGGTCGTTGCCTGAAAGTTTCTTCCGTGAAATCACCGAAAGAACAGTAGCCATGGCTAAAAAGTACGGCAAACAAAGTGAACGTTGGCTTATGGGCTACAATAAGCGTCCCGATGATTTTGAGCAAATTGACAAGGTTGTTGATATGTACGAAGAATTGGGTGTAGACCGTTTGGCTACATGGACCTACCGTGGCGGTTACGGAACAAGTGTTGCAGCAAAAGACCCGCTCGAATTATGGGATAACATTGGCAGAAACTATAAACGTGTATTAAAGAAGGAAGACTAATATGAACGATTTTGGTTACTATAAGTCAATAATTGAAAATCTTGAAAAGGTAAACGCTACCCAAAGCGAAAATATCAAAAAAGCCGCTTCTTTGATGGCTGATGCTATCGAGCAAGACCGCCTTATAAACGTTTACGGCGGTGGCGGACATACCACATTGTGTATGGGTGAAATGTTCTTCCGTGCAGGTGGACTTTCTTGCATAAATCCTATTATGGAAACAGGACTTTCTGTTTTTAATCAAGCGCTTAAATACTTGGAACTTGAACGCACCGTAAACTACGGTAGCGCCATTATTAAGTATTATGACCTTAAAAAAGATGACGTGCTTATTATCTTCCACAACATAGGTATTAACCCTGCTACAATTGATGCCGCTATGGAAGCCAAGAAAAACGGTGTTAAGATTATTGCGGTTTCAAGTGAAGCGTGGCAAAAGGAAATGCCCGCCGACCACTTTATCCGCCATCCAAACAAGACCAATCTTTTCGATTATGCCGACGTTTGTATTGAAGACTTCAACCCCGTAGGTGATGCAGTTGTAAACGTACCGGGTCTTGAAACACCGATAGCGCCCGTTTCAAATATAGTAGACTTTTATATTGCTCACTTGCTTGAAATTGAGTGCGTGAAACAATGTATAGACAGAGGTATCACACCGCCTGTATGGTCAAGCGCAAACACCCCCGGTGGTGACGAGAAGAACGCAAAATATCTTGAAAAATACCGTCCAAGAGTAAAAATGTTATAAGGAGAATTTAAAATGACTAAAAGAGAAATTTTATCAAAACTTTTAATTAAACCTAAGAAATTAACCGTAAAAGACGGTTTCTTTAAAAAAGATGCAAATGCTCCCATTTATACCAACGCAGATACTACTTTGGAATACCTTTTGGGTCTTGCAGGTTTTGAAAACGCACCCGAAGTTGTTTGGTACGATACTGATGCTGCCGTGCTTTCTATCGGTAAAGAAGAAATCGAAGAAAAGGAATATATTTTCCAAAACGATGAAGAATATTTCCTTGATATAAACGAAGACAGCGTTGTTATTATCGGTAAAGATGAAAAAGCAATGCTTTTGGGTCTCAAAGCGTTCATCCGTATGAGTGAAGAATTCGGCGAAATGCCTCAAATGTATATCGAAGATTATCCGAACATTCCTTTCCGTGCAGTACATACTTGCGTTTTCCGTCCTGATGACGGTACTGAAAAGGAAGAAAGCGACCTTGAACATATTAAAATGATGATGAAAACTGCGGCACTTAGCGGTTACAACCACATTTTTGTAGAGTTCTGGGGTATGTTCCCGTATAGCCTAGATTATGCACATTGGCCCAATGCTTACAGCAAGGAAGAAATTAAGGATTTGGTAGACTTTGCTTATGACTGTCTCCATATTCAACCAATTCCGCAGCAGAACTTGACTTCACACGCGGCTTGGAGTAGAATTATTTCACGTAAGCACACCGTACTTGACCAACGTCCCGATATGGCTGATATGTACGTGCCGGGCGGTTGGTGTTTTGCTACTGAAAATCCAAAAACTCAAAAGTTCTTGAGGCTTCTTATGGACGAATTGCTTGAAATGTTCCGCAATCCGCCGTACTTACACACAGGTTGTGATAAGGCATTCTGCTTTGGCTCTACTGAAGAAGACCGTCGTATAAGTTCAGATATTCTTCTCATCAAGCACTTGTCATCACTTAACTCATATCTTAGTGAACGTAACGTTAAGATGGTTATGTGGGGAGATATGCTTTACTGCTCAATGGACGCTCTTTATTGGAAGTGCAGAGAAGAAAGTGTTGATTTGTTGCCTAAGAACATTCTTATCAATGTTTGGACACACGACAACCCGGGTAAAAACTGGTACGACCCAGAGTTCTTTGAAAAGAAGGGCTTTGAAACCATTTATTCACCATTTATCAATGATGTTGGCACTGAAAGTATGGTTGAAATTTGTAAAAAACGCCGTAGCCATGGTATTTTGCAGACTACTTGGCACAAACCTCAGACAGCAGTTCCGTCTGTTATTCTTTCGGGCGCTTTGCAATGGTGCGGCAAGAAGCCTTGCGATGTAATTAAGAAAAACTTTGCTGCTAAATGGTATAAATAGGTGAAAAGTATGAGTGTAAAGATTCCTGAAAGTTTTAAAAATCATCCGATATTTAATGAACTTATTTGCGGAACAAATTTTGGGTTTATGAATAAAAGGGGATACTATTTTTCTGAATTTGCAAAAAAGCAACCTGAATTAATGAGAAAAATTGGTATTAACTGGACAACGCTTAATGTTAATTTATGTCAAGAAAAAGTTTTTTCAACTAAACTTTTTTTAGATTTCGAGTACAGTGTTAGTGAAAGTGAAATAATTTACATGACTAGAAAACTTCATGATAATGGAATAAGAGTCATATTAAAACCTTGCTTCACTTCCCTTGATGGTGCTACAATGGGGGCATTAAGATTTCCGCCCGAATCAGATTTTCGTCAAATAGAGGGTATTAAAACGGATTATTGGAAAGACTGGTTTTCATCGTATACTGAAAGTATGAAGTATTTTGCAGATTTAGCTCAAAGGGCAGGAATAGATAGTTTGATGTTAGGAGCTGAACTTTTCGGTACAGAAGGGCAAAATGATTATTGGAATAAGGTTATAGAAGAGGTGCGTAAGATTTATTCAGGACCGATCACCTATGAGTTTACCTTTATTTCTAGAAAAACATATGATCTTGATTGGTTTAAAAATCTTGATTATTTGAGTTATAGTTACTATCCGCCGGCAGCTGACCCAAATATTGAGCCTCTGGATCACACCTATAATCCTACTGCCTGTCAAACACCATCTAAATCTGTGGAAGAAATGATGAAATATTTGAATCCAAGAAAGCAGAGGATAGCCTCAATTATTGAAAGATTTGATAACAAGCCAATAGTTTTCACTGAATATGGAGTTCGTTCTTGTCATGGTTGTATAATGCAACCGTTTAACTTTCTTTGGGATTCACCTTATGATGGTGAGGAACAGGCAAATTATTTGGAAGCCTCATTTAGAACTTTCATGGACGTTCCTGGTTGGATGGGACTTTTGTGGTGGAAATGGGACGAAACTCAACACCGTCCGCAATATCACGGAGACCCCAATGGCGACCGAGGATTTACTATCCAAGGAAAACCTGCTGAAAAGGTTATGCGTGATTGGTTTACTAAAATTAATAAAAGGTAATATTTATGTATTCAAAACAAGACATTGTTAAAAATTTAGAAACTCTCGGTATAAAAAAGGGTGATAAACTGCTTATTCATGCTTCGTATAAATCGTTAGGTGCGGTAGATGGCGGAATTGAAACTGTTATCGAAGCTTTTAAAGAAACGGTAGGCGAAGAGGGTACTTTAATGTTCCCGACCTTTACCTATGAAAACGTAAACGGCGAAAATCCTGTTTTCAATATTAAAACATCACCGTCGTGCGTGGGTATGATATCTGAAGTTTTCCGTAAAGGTGAAGATGTTGTACGCAGTTTGCATCCTACACATTCTTTGGCTGTTTGGGGTAAGAATAAGGAATATTATATATCAAATCATCACGACGACCAAAACTGCCTCGATAAAAATTCGCCCATTATGAAGCTTAAAAATGATGGCGGTAAGATTTTGCTTGTAGGTTGTGGTTTAAAGAAAAATACCCTGCTTCACGGCTTGGAAATCGCTTGTAAAGTGCCGTATGCTTTTGGTGTGGATTTTCAAGACCCGCGTTATCACCGTGATTATATTTGTATCGACGAAAACGGTGTAGAGCATAAGCGTGAGTTTTTCCATGTTTTTGCGCGTGAATCGGGTTGGGAGCACAGCTTTGATAAATTAGCCGAGGTAATACCGCTTACAACGGTTAAATTATTGGAAGCTGACACCTATATTTTTGATGCACAAAAATTATGGAATGATATTGAAAAGGCTTTCGAAAAAGACCCGTATTGCTTGGCGGAAAAATGTTAGTATTTTAAATAAAATCGTAGGGAACGACCTGTGTGTCGTTCCTTTCGGTTATATATAAGTTTGGTTGACATCAATACCGATAGAATATATAATTGTTGTATAAAGTTGGAAAGTGTGATTATATGCTGTTTGATACCTATTGCGATAAAATTATTGATATTTTACAAAGAATCAAAGAGACTCAAAAAGATAAAATTTTAAGCGCGGCTTCTATGGTTGCCAAAACTATAGAAAATGACGGTATTATCTATATTTTTGGCTGTGGACATTCTCATCTTATTGGGCTTGATTGCTTTTACCGCGCGGGTGGTCTAGCAAACGTTAGCGCAATTCTTGATACCGATTTGATGCTTCATAACGGTGCGGCTAAAAGCAGTAAAATGGAAAAAATGAGCGGTATAGCTGAGAGTGTTTTCGAGCGATATTGCATAACCGATAAGGACGTTTTATTTATTGTTTCCACTTCCGGCAAAAATGCCGTTCCCTGTGAAATGGCAAAAACAGCATTTAAAAACGGTATAAAGAATATTGCGCTGGTATCGGGTGATTATTTCGCCGATGAAACCGAAAATGAAAAGCTTTACGAATGCTGTGATATGTATATAGACAATTGTGTTCCGCACGGAGATGCTGTAATGGATATAATAGGCAGTGATGTTAAAATGGGCAGTGTTTCTACTGCGGCAAGTTCTTATATTTTGCAATCGATATTGCTTGAAGCTGCCGAAATAGCAGGTAGCAAAGGAGCAAAACTACCTATTTATAAAAGTGGTAATATCGAGGGCGGTGCTGAGTATAATAAGGCACTTATTCATGAATATTTGCCACGTATTAAGCATTTGTAGGTGATAATATGGCTAAGATTTCGGTTATCGGTCTTGTGGGCAGTTCGGTTTTTATGTCACTTGACCATTTTCATGATAAAGGCGAAACCATAAGCGCCGAATCTTACTTTGAAGAAATCGGAGGTAAGGGTTATAATCAAGCGGTAGCCTGTGCAAAAATGGGTGCTACGGTGTCCTTTTTGGGTTCGGTTGGTAAAGATATAATTGCTCAAAAATGCCGAGAATCAGCTCGAAAATACGGCATCAGCGCATTTTTTGCTGAAAAAGACGTACCGACTACCGTAGCGGTTATTCTGACCGATAAGCTTGGTGAAAATCGTGTTACCGTTTACCGCAGTGCAGAACTTACTGTGGCGGACGTATCGGCTTTTGAAGAAGAGATTAAAACAAGCGATATTTTGCTTTTGCAAAACGAAGTGCCGATTAGTGTAAATATTAAAGCAGTAGAAATTGCAAAAAAGTATGGTGTTAAGATTATTTTAAATCCTGCACCAATAAGGGAAATTCCCAAAGAAGTGTGCCAAATGATTTATGCCGTTACTCCCAATGAGCAGGAAAGCGCAGGTCTTGAGGGGCTTGAGTTTCAAAATGTTATTACCACTTTGGGTGAAAAGGGTTGCCTTATAAACGGTGTAACAAGCATTTTTTCGCCAAAAGTCAATGCGGTTGACTCCACGGGCGCAGGTGATACCTTCAACGGCGCTTTGGCGGTGTTTTTAGCTGAAGGATATGATATTGAAACCGCTTGTAAATATGCCGTGACAGCATCTAGCCTTAGCGTTACAAAAAAGTATGTTTTGGATTCTATACCAAAAAGAGAAGTGCTTGATAGTGTGTAGTTTTTTGCATATTTTTATGTTGTACAATACTTATTTTGTTGAAATTTGAAGTAACGTAAGATATAATAATATTGTTATTTTTTATAAAATAAGTGAAGTGAAGAATTTATGAAAAATATTTGGCAAGGTGAATATATTCTGAGAGCGGGGGATTTTGACAAATTCGACCGCATAAAACCGTCGTCCGTGCTTGATTTGTTTCAGGCTGCGGCAGGCCAACATGCAGAAGAATTGGGTCTTGGCTTTGATAAAATGATACAGTGCGGTTATCTCTGGGTTTTGGTTAGGGTTAAATTTGAAATTTATGAAAGCCCTAAAAGATACCAAGATATTATTGTTAAAACTTGGCCTTTACCGCCTCGTAGGCTTAATTATAAAAGAGAATACTGCATTACGGACGAAAAGGGTATTGTGTTGGTGAGAGGCAGCTCAGAATGGGTGCTAATTGACAGTAATGAGCGTCGTTTGCTTTCGGTTGCAGATATTTATCCGCTTGAAAGTTTTTGCCCAGTTGTTATGTTTCAAGAAAAGATTGTAAAGGTGCGCGATTTTGATATGACTGGTGCGCCGTATACTGTAATCGCCGGTTTTACCGAACTTGATATTAATAATCACGTAAACAACACTAAATATGCAGATTATGTTTTGGATGCTTTGAATCCCAAAAAAGATGATGTTTTAAAAAGTTTTCAAATTGATTATCGCAAAGAAGTTTTCGCAAAAGACAAACTCAAAATTTATAACACAAAAGAAGAAAATATAATATATGCAAAAGGTCTTAATGACCAAGGAAACATAATGTTTGCTTGTAAGATTGAATTAAATTAGATAAATGCAAAACGGAGATGTAATAACATCTCCGTTTTATTGTATACCGAAAACCACGCGATAGTCGCGTGGTTCAAAAAAGGTTAACCGATGAACAAAACAAAATCCTCCAATTGTGTTAAAATAGTAGCGACCTGCCAGTCGAAACAAAAACACAAATGGAGGATTTATGAAT
>JAZSNT010000056.1:0-8246 GCA_045536525.1 Acutalibacteraceae bacterium | reverse complement strand
AAAGAGGGCTTAGTATTATGGCTCAGGCATATTCAGAGCATGAGCTTGGAAACGAAGGAACACAAACAAAGACTGATTGACATTTTTGTAAATGCCGTATATCTTTACGACGACAAATTGGTCATAACATTTAATTATAAGGAAGCAAGCAAAACCGTAACTCTAAAAGAGGTAAACGGTTCGATTATAGAATGCTCAGGTGCACCAAAAAACGACAGGTCGAAACCTGTCGTTTTTTTATCCATTGCGAAAGCAATGGCATATCATCAACACGGCGTTGCCGTGTTGTATCTCATCAGTCCGTAAAGACTGTATATCATCACGCTTTAGCGTATATCAAAAACCTTTCGCAATGATGATATACAAAACTAAAGTTTTGATGATATGCAATTCCTTGCGGAATTGATGATATACAATGCTACGCATTGATTTCAACAGAATTATATGTTATAATTTCATTGAAAAGGAAGTGGAATTATGACCAAAAATTATTTGCTTATCTATTCCGAACAACTTTCAACAGATATTGAATTGTTATGCCAAAATATTAAAGCTCCATCAAATACAATTTTTCAAATTCGGAAAAATTAACAATTGTACCGTAATTAATGATTTATATGAAAAGTTCATGGAGTATAAAGAAAACAACTTGTTTGTTATAAAAACATTTGAAAATATAAGTGAAAAAGAATTAAACTTTGTTTATGATGATATAAAAAAACTATTTCGCAATACAACTTAAAAAATTGCGTGGATAGCCCTATGAGTCAATTTATTGTTACACATTTTCCTAAGGTATGGTTAGAATAATATGTAGGGGTTCAAACACATAGGTCAAAAAATTAAAGTGCTTAGAATTTGTACAACCCTTTCAAAGTACGAACTTCACTTTTGGTCGGTTCTTTTCTTTTTATATTTATCTGGGACTTGAAGCCTAATTATTACTTTACGCACAATTCAAACCGCTTGACATAATATCTTTATTTTGTTAGAATTAAATATCACTTTATTCGACTGAAAAGGAGAAACTTATGCAAAGAGAACGTTTGGGAAGCCGTTTAGGCTTCATTCTTTTGAGCGCGGGTTGTGCTATCGGCGTTGGTAACGTGTGGAAATTTCCGTGGATGGCAGGTCAATATGGCGGCGGCGCTTTCGTTTTAATCTACTTACTGTTTTTGTTAATATTAGGTTTGCCTGTTATGGTAGTAGAATTTTCACTCGGCAGAGCCAGTCAGGCAAGTCCTGTAAAACTATACCAAAGACTTGAAAAACCCGGTCAGAAATGGCACATTCACGGTTATGCAGCACTAATTGCCAATTTCCTTTTAATGATGTTTTATACCGTTGTTACGGGTTGGATGTTCCACTACTTTATCGGTTTTGTATCGGGTAATATGACCGGTATCTCCAACGAGGCTTCGGGTAAACTTTTCGGTAATATGCTTTCCAGCCCATCTACAAACGTAGGTTTTATGGCACTTGTTGTAGTAATAGGATTTTTGGTTTTATCATTTGGTCTTCAAAAAGGTGTTGAACGTATTACCAAGTATATGATGGTAGCGCTTTTAGGTCTTATGATAATACTTGCCATTAACAGTTGCACTCTTGACGGTGCAGGAGAAGGTCTTTCATTCTACTTAAAGCCCGATTTATCCGAAATAGATGGCAGTGTTGTTGTAGGTGCTATGAATCAAGCGTTCTTCACGTTAAGCCTTGGTATCGGTTCTATGGCAATTTTCGGCAGTTATATCGGTAAAGAACGCTCACTCTTCGGCGAAAGTGTAAACGTATTAGTTCTTGATACGTTTGTGGCTATCACCGCAGGTCTTATTATATTCCCTGCATCTACCACATACGGTGTAGAAGTTGGGAACGGTCCAAGTCTTTTGTTTGAAGCTATGGCCAAGGTATTTAACAATATGTCAGGCGGCAGATGGTGGGGCTCACTATTCTTTTTATTTATGATTTTTGCCGCTTTTTCTACCATTCTTGCGGTTTTCGAAAACATACTCGCATGTGTGCGTGAAATCACTAATTGGAGTCGTGTAAAGGCTTGTATCATTTGCGGTATGGCAATACTTGTTCTTTCTGTTCCTTGTGCATTGGGATTCAACTTATGGTCAGGCTTTGTTCCGTTTAAGAGCGGCTCCGGTGTACTCGATTTAGAAGATTTTATTGTTAGTAACTGCTTATTACCTTTGGGTGCGCTTTGTTACGTATTATTCTGTGTAACCAAAAAAGGATGGGGCTTCAATAATTTCCTCAGAGAAGCCAATACAGGTAAAGGTCTTAAACTCGGCAGATGGATTAAACCTTATATGACCTTTATATTGCCACTTATAATTATCGCAGTATTTATTGTAGGTATTGTCACGTTTGAATTTGCCGATAATTTCACCATCTGGGGATGGATAAAAACTCTGTTTTAAAAACAAAGAATTCTCAAATCTGCTTGAAAGCTGATTTGAGAATTCTTTTTTCTACACCGCTTTTTCTAAAATAGCGCACATAACGGTGATATCATCTTGCTTTTTATCGCCTAAACGGCGCTTGGCACAAAGGCAAATATGCTCGGATAAATCTTGCGCAGAGCCATCGGTCCAACTTTCAATCTCTGCTCGTATCCAGTCAGTACCCTCACTTGTGACACCATCCGACATAAGCACCACAATATCGCCCACTTTGCAACGTATAGCCGCTTTGTCAAAACCGATATCACGCAATATACCAACAGGCAACGAACTGCTTTCCGCTTTGCCTGTTTTACCACTTCTGCGCACAATTGTAGGTGCTGCACCTGCTTTATAAAGTTCCAACATACCCGTATGCAAATCCACACTTGCAATATCAACAGTCGCCAATGATTCGTCGGTAGATTTAAACAACATAGAAGAATTAAGAATTTTAAGTGAACAATTATAACCAAACCCTGCTTTCAAAAGCCGAGCCATCAGTCCGGACGCCATAGCGCCGTCTACCGCCGCTCTGCCTCCTGTACCCATACCGTCGCTCAAAATCATAGTGAAATGTCCCTTGTTATCGGTAAAATATTTAAAAGCATCACCACTCATCATATTACCACCTGCATTTGACTGACACGCACCAAAATCCACCTTTATTTCGGTACGTTCGCAAATCGAAATATAAATTTCACCACCAACTTCACTTACAGTCGGTATATCGAAATCACGTTCACACGCAAGCGATACCATCTTCATCACCTGGGCTTTATTTATAACAAGTTCGGGTGTTTTTTTAAGTTTTAAATCAATTGTCATTCTGCCAAAACGGTCTATTCTGCTACAACATTCGCTAACATTTATATTCAGATTTTTAAGTGCCGCCGCCGCATTTTCGGCAGAAGAATTATCAAATCTTTCTTGCATTTCAAAATCTCTTGCCATATCCGAAAGCATAGAGGCAATACCGCCAAACTGGTCGGACACGACACTGCGCACCTCGTCTATGCGGTTTTCAGCCGCAATTTTAGAAGCATAATCAGTATACCTTTTATAAGTGGCATTACCCATACCGCCAAGCCTTAAACACCTGCCTTTAAACTCTTCGGGCACTGTGTTTTCCGGGCTTACGCTCCCATCTTTTACCGCCTTTGTCATTTCCAAAACCGCATTTACGGTGTCTTCCCTTTTCTTTTCCCAACAATGTATGCGCAGTTTACACCCTGCACACGCATCCTGTTCGATTGAATTTATCACCGAACCAAAATCTGGCGAATTTATTTTTGAAAGTTCATTTGATACCTGTTCCACAGTTTGAGAAACGTCTTTTAGCGCATTTGACGCCAAATCAAGACGCATAGTAAGTGATTTTTCAAATCCGGTGGGAACAGAAATTTTGGGATAAGCCGAAAAAATCTTGCCCAAGTATACCCCTGTACTCCTTGGCAATATCAAGAATATTATAGCGCCTAAAATCACCTCGGTAACCACCGCAGGTATAGCCATAACATCCCCTGCCGTAACCGCACCAATAAAACCTAAAACCACAAATATAAATATTTGTGCATATTTACCGAGAGAAGAAAATACACCGCAAAAAAGCCCCGCTACTGCAAAAGACACTCCCACCGTGCCGGAAGCACCGCTTAAAAGCATAGTAAATGCAGTGGTTATACCGCTTACCGCACCTGATATTATACCGCCGTGTTTGGCAGAAAGTAATATAAGCAAAACACTTAAAATACCACCCAATGATACTGAATACAACTCTACGTTATTGAAACCCAAGAGCAAAATGTTTATAACAATTAGCACACTTACGAGTTCATCGGGAGAAAGTCCAACGTTATCACGTGAAAAAATTCTGAAACTACGCCTTACAAAGTAAGTCCCAACCGATGCTATAACCGATTCACTTATAACGTCAATTATACTTCCGCCTTGTATTTTAAGCGCAGCACCGCCGGTTAAAAACGATACCAAAAATGTTATAAAAGTTAAAAAAACTTCACTATTTACAAGCCTTTTATAATTGCTAAGCAAAAGTTTTATGGAAAGCACCGCAAACAAACCTGCCAAATACTTAAAAGCACCGTTACCGACCGCCGGTATAAAATAGCCTACAAAAACACCGATAGCACAGGCAGGCGTATATGTAAGCGTACAACCTGCTATCGCCGATAAACCAAACGGCAACAGCTTGTCCATTACCACACCTTTGGTAGCGACAAACCCCATAACTGCCATCAAAAAGTGCATACTTACTGCCATAAAAAGCTCTTTATGACTCAGTTTTTCTCTATCGGCAGAAACCTTTACAAATTCCTTCATAATTTCACCTTCAAAAAATTTTATCACTTTAAATTATAACCCTCTGCGCTTGATTATTTTGTCTAAGCGCGGTGTAAATTCATAGCTTTTTTTGCGTTTTATAGGTGTTTTGTAATAAAAAATACCAAAAAGGAAAAAATAGCACCGAAGGTGGTAGTATTATGAAAAAAATTATAAAATTATGTATTTGTCTAGCTCTTTGTTTGACGTTATTTGTCACAAATGCTTTTTCGCTTTCGAAAATTGGCTCACGTTCCCAAGAGGTAAGACAAATTCAAACCGCATTAAAACAAAAAGGCTATTTTGATAGCCAGATAGACGGAATTTTCGGAACGCTAACCAAAAAGGCAGTAGAACGTTTTCAGAAAGATAACGGACTCACAGTAGACGGAATTGCCGGTGAAAACACCTTAAAAGCGCTTGGAATTAAAAACGCCGACAACAACTATTACGGTGATTACTCTTCAAGCGATTATGAACTTTTAGCAAGGCTTATTTCAGCCGAATCACGAGGCGAGCCGTACATTGGTCAAGTGGCGGTAGGGGCTGTGGTTTTAAACCGCATAGAACATCCCTCTTTTCCCGATACGTTGTCGGGCGTAATCTACCAAAAAGGCGCTTTTTCCTGCTTGGATGACGGTCAGTTTTATGAGCCCGTAGCCGACAGTTGTTATTCGGCGGCACGTGATGTCTTAAACGGACTCGACCCGTCAGGCGGTGCCATATATTATTATAACCCCACAACCGCCACTAATAAGTGGATTAGAAGCCGAAAAATTATCACATCAATTGGTAAACACCGTTTTTGCGAATAAACCGCTCGAATTTGCTTATTTTATTTAAGTAGGTCGACTAAGTAGGTCGACCTAATTTTTCACAAAAAAATAGTTATCCTTGACTTTATAGTAAAATAATTATATAATAGTGTTTATCGTATGCCATATAACAATAAGCGAGTCACAGGTAAAATAATGAAAAGGTGGTTTTTATAATGGCAAAAACTATTAAGGTTACCGAAGACGGATTAGCAAAACTCAAAGCAGAATTAGAAAATCTCAAAACAGTAGGCAGAGCAGATATTGCTGAAAAGATTAAGATTGCACGTGGTTACGGCGACCTTTCCGAAAACAGCGAATATGACGAAGCCAAAAACGAGCAGGCTAAAATTGAAGCACGTATTGCCGAAATTGAAGTAATGCTCAAAAACGTTGAAATTATAGAGGAAGTAAAAGGCGATTCACAGACCGTTGTTATCGGTGTCAACGTTAAAGCACTCGATGTGGAGTTTGACGAAGAAGTTGAATACCGTGTTGTAGGCTCTACCGAAGCCGACCCTATGAACGGTAAGATTTCGGATGAATCACCCTTGGGCAGAGCACTTTTGGGTAAAAAAATCGGTGATGAAGTTATCGTTGATGCTCCCGCAGGTGAACTCAAATTTAAAATTTTAGAAATAAGCCATAACTAAGTTTTTTCTAAGGGATGTGTTAATATGGAAAATAATCAAAAGAAGAATGGCGCTATGGAACAAGATTTTAATGAAATAGTTAAAATCCGCCGTGAAAAACTTGCCGCTTTAAAGGAATCAGGCAACGACCCGTTTGTTATCACAAAGTTTGATTTTGATAATGATTCCGCTAATATCAAGGCAAATTTTGAAGAATTCGAAAATAAAAGTGTAAAAATTGCAGGTCGTATTGTTGCTCGTCGTATTATGGGTAAAGCAAGTTTTGTAGGTCTTTCTGATTCTACGGGCAAAATTCAGCTTTATGTTCGCCGTGACGACGTTGGCGAAGACGTATATGCCGCTTTCAAAAAGTGGGATATCGGTGATATCGTAGGTGTAGAAGGTTTGGTTTTCAAAACCCAGACAGGTGAAATCTCTGTTCACGCTAATTCTATAACCCTTCTTTCAAAATCACTTCTCCCCTTGCCTGAAAAGTTCCACGGTCTTACTAATAATGACCTTCGTTTCCGTCAAAGATATGTTGACCTTATTATGAACGAAAACGTTAAGCGTAATTTTGCTATCCGTGCAAAGTTCATTAAGTTTATGCGTAAATATCTTGACGATATGAACTATATTGAAGTGGAAACTCCCGTACTTAATACTATCGTAGGCGGTGCGGCTGCTCGTCCTTTCGTTACACATCATAATACGCTTAATATCCCGATGTATATGCGTATCGCAACCGAACTTCCATTAAAACGTCTTATTGTCGGCGGTATGGATCGTGTTTACGAAATCGGCCGTATTTTCCGTAATGAAGGTATGGACCCCAAACATAACCCTGAATTTACAACAGTTGAGTTGTATCAAGCCTATGCAGATTTCCACGATATGATGGACATCGCAGAAGGCATTATTTCAGGCGCTGCAAAAGAAATTCACGGCACTTATGAAGTTGAATGGATGGGTGAAAAAATCGACCTTACTCCCGGTTGGCGCAGACTGACTATGGTTGACGCCGTTAAGGAATATGCAGGTATTGATTTTGCCGCTATTGCTGATGATGAAGAAGCTGTTAAGGCTGCCGAAGCCATCGGTGTAGAACTTGCAGAAACCGCAGACAGAACCTGGGGTAACGCACTCTATGCTTGTTTCGACCAGAGAGTTGAAGAAAAACTTATTCAGCCTACATTTATCACAATGTATCCTGTTGAAGTTTCTCCGCTCACCAAGGCTTCTCCCGAAGACCCACGTCTTACCAAACGTTTTGAGTTGTTTGTTTGCCATAGCGAACTTGCAAATGCTTACTCCGAACTTAACGACCCGATAGTTCAGCGCGAACGCTTTATGAAACAACTTGAACTTCGTGAACGTGGCGACGACGAAGCAGAAATGCTTGACGAAGATTTTCTTACCGCTATGGAATATGGTATGCCCCCCACAGGCGGTATGGGTATAGGTGTTGACAGAGCAGTAATGTTACTTACCAACTCCGACACCATAAGAGAAGTAATCCTCTTCCCCACAATGAAACCGTTAGACTAATATAGTTCAAAGAAACCCAGTAGTTATGCGGGTTTGTGGCGGTTTGAAGTATTAAAAAACCACGCCACTACGCCAACTACTACGCCAATTTTCCGGGGAGATTTGCAGAGAAAAGTCACTATGATAGACTAAAAGATCAAGCGCCGTGCAATCCGCACGGCGCTTTCATAATATCTAAAAATTTATAATTATTTTTTCTAAAAGTTATGTAGAGATATGTAAAGTTGTGTTAGGAAACATCAAGGAAAGTACCGCCATGAGCGGCTTTGAAGCCCCAATGCGCGATTGACAAACAGTGTCGAAAGTTGTATTATAGTAACGGTGCTTCGCACCCTTAGAGGCTACCATAACGGTAGGCGGTTAGCCCTTCTTTACTAAGGAGGGGCACTTTTCCCTCCTAAATGAAAGGAGGGGTGCCAATGGTTACTTACGAGACTTTGTTCCTTTTCGGTTCACTTGTT
>JAZSNT010000005.1:0-12930 GCA_045536525.1 Acutalibacteraceae bacterium | reverse complement strand
ATGGTGTTCTCGCATATCCATTATAACACCTATTTTAAATTCTGCACTATAAACTTTATTCTTTACTCCTTTTTTACGCATAAAAATATGCACCTCCAAAAGTGTCTAACTTTTGGGGTGCATATCATTTGTCAGGCTTTTTATAAAATTCAAATATCAAATACTTTTTTTATGATAAAATCGTTTTTTGGATGAATATTATTGTTATAATAAAAGAAATATGAATTCATTTTTAAAGGGTGGTAGAAATGAAAAAATTTTTAAATTTGAATACATAAACAAAGTACGTGGATGTTGGAATGGTAAGAATGTAAACTATACAATGTGGCTTAAATTCAGTTAAAAATTACTAAATTATTAGTTGATAAATAAGGGAGCAGAAATAGATATTTATTTTAATTCTATTATAAGTGCTAAATTGCCGCGTTTGCCCTGCGTGACACGATGTGAATGTAAAATGTCACTGTTGCAACAAGTGCAAATGTCAGACAAGTCGATATTCTGGGGATTTATACCTGCATCTACAAGTATTTGGCGGTTGGCTTCCACCAAATCGAGCATATAGTGACCGTTTGACTTCTTTGTGAAGATTTTGGATAAATCTAAAAATTCAAGTTTTAAAAATTCATTATATACAGGGTCGTCAACTTCGTAACAGCAGTTGGCGATGCAAGGCCCTATACCTGCAATTATATCTTTGGGATTACTGCCAAAGTCTTGTTGCATTTTTTCTACTGTTTTTTTGCCGATTTGTTTTACCGTACCGCGCCAACCCGAATGCGACGTAGCAATAACTTTATTTTTAGGGTCTAAAAACACAAGGGGAGTACAGTCGGCATACTGTGTTACAAGTGCTACTTTGCTTTGATTGGTTATAAGCCCGTCAACATCGCAAAAAGAGGGGGTAAAAATACCTGTTCCGCAATCATTTTTTGTTATAACCTTTACATTGTCAGTATGGGTCTGGGCACTGAGCACCAGATTTTTAACATCAATTCCTTGCGTTTCACATAAGCGATGGTAATTTTCTATAACCGATTCACGTTTGTCACCACGGTTAAAACTCAGGTTCATAGAACCAAAATGCCCTTCACTAACTCCGCCGATGCGGGTGGAAAACAGGTGGTTTACAAGACCTGATTTTTCTAGTTTTGGAAAGGTGATATAACAAACACCGTTTTTGTGGCTTATATTAAGGTTTTGAGAAGTCATATATCTGAGTCCTTATGTGTGATTTCATTTAATAACTGTTGTGAGCGGGATATGAGTTTTTGCTTATAACATTCACCGTAAAGTTCACCAATTTTACAAAGCGCTTCTTGTATCATGGGCGGACGTGTGGAGATGGAATGTGTGTCTGACGCTATAAACCAAATAAGGTCTTCTTTTACGAGTTTTTTAAGTGTGCGTGTATAGTGTTTAGCACAAAAGGACGTAGCATTTATCTGTAACGGAATGTTGTTTTCCTTGGCGAATTTTAAAAATTGTTTGTAACCACGGGCTTTATTGTAGCGTTCGATATGTGCTATTATTGGCACAAAACCCGATTCTTTGAGTTTTAAAATCTCATACTGAAAATGCTTATTCAAAAGACCGTAATCTGCTTCCAGCAGTATATATTTTGAATTTGCAAGTGTGAATTTTTCAAGTGCGGAAGCGTTACTCATACCACTGTAATATAATATCTCGCAACCTAAATAAATATTCGGTAAAGAGTTTTGACTTGCACTTTCCAAAAGTTTTGAAAAGTGTTTTTGGCGCTTTTCTAAAAAGTCATCTAACGTATCAGATAAGGGGTAAAAATGTGGAGTCAATATAACGTCGGTAACGTTTTGATTTTTGAGTTCTTTTAACAGAGTTAGCGAAGCATCTAAATCTTTTGCGCCGTCGTCTATACCGTATAAAATATGCGTATGAATATCAAGATACATTTTTACCACCTCCGTTTTAATAATTTATTATACAAAAACGGGAGAAAAGTTCTCCCGTTTAGTTTTATTCCTTGTTTGTGTTTTGTTGTGTCGAATAGCGATAGTAACTGTATTTATTTCTTTCTTGAATAATATCCGCCCTTGCTACCCGAACCGTTGATGATAACACCGTCAAGTTCAATGTCAAGCACTTTAAGGCTGTCATAAGCATATTCGAATGCTTCGTACTTTGTGACACCTGCACGGATAACCATTACCAAATTATCAACCTTTTGGGCGATAATCAAGGTGTCTGATACAACGTTGATAGGTGGTGTATCTAAAATCACAAAATCGTAACGTTCTTCTAAATCTTCTAAAAGTTTATCGAATGCAGGGGTGCTGAATAATTCAGAAGGGTTTTTAACTTTTGCGCCCGAAGGGATTACGTCAAGGAAATTGTTATAATGTATAACAACATCGTCAATTGTATGTGTTTCCAAAAGAACGTCCATACAACCTTTTTCATTGCTGATTTTAGCTTTTTTGTGGATGGAAGGTTTGCGGGAGTCAGTATCGAGAATAACTACTTTTTTGTTAAGTTGTGAAAGAGTTATAGCGATATTAAGTGCTGTGGTGGACTTACCCTCAGCCGCATTAGGACTGGAAATTGCCAAAACCTTGCCATTATTTTTTGCGAGAACAGAAATAAGATTTGTACGAAGGTTTTTATAAGATTCTACTATTGCGAAAGGAGTTTTGTTGAGTTCGGTGTTAATAATCTTTTCTCCCGAACCTTTTTTGACAGATTTAATTGCCATAGTAACTACCTCCTTTGTAATATGATTTCGCATATTTGCCTGATTTAGCGGTTGCAAAATCGGGTATATCGCCTAAAACAGGGATGTTGTAGCGGTCTTTGAATTCTTCTTCGGATTGGATAGTTGTGTTGAATAAAGATATGATATAAACCACAACAAAGGCTAACAAAGCACCGATTATCATAGCCAAAGCAGTAGAAGAAACTGTGTTGGGATAGGTTTTTGAAACGCTGCCGTCACTCTTTGTAACCTTTGTCTGAGCACCGGGTACGTATTCGTTTATGTATTGTGGAGTGAGTTCCAAATACATATCTGTAATTTTAACTACTTCATCACGGTTTGTCATTTCAAATCGAACATCTATAAAGAGAGAGTAGTCGTCACGTTTACTGATTGAAGCAAAACTTCTGAGTTCGCCAGCGGAATATTTTCCGTTAAGGTTCTTGGAAAGTTGTTCGTAAATCGGATGGTCTAAAAGACAGTCTTCAATGGTATCAAGAAGGTTGATAGAAGCTGAAATGTCAGAGTTATTTATTTTGTTTTCACTGTCTTGTAGTTGTTGTTCAGCAGCATCTTTTATAATACCACCGTTAGTAACAACAACCGAACCGCCGGCTGCAAATCTTTCTGGTAAATAGAATTTGCAATAGCAAAAAGTACCAACACCAAAAACAATTGCGGCGAGTAGTATTATGAAAAAGTTTTTGACTAATAAGCGGAAAATGTGATAAATAGAAAATTCGTTCACGGTAATCCTCATTTCTGTTTATTTAATGGTGTCATAAAGACCCATTTGACATTATAACTTATAATAATAAATAAAGCAACACTTTTTTTAAAGAGTAATAATTTTTTTGTGTGATGTAAAAATTTCTTCGGTGCTTTTGTATGCGTTTTTGTAAACTTCTATGTTACAGGCACCGTTAAAATTGTTGCTTTTTAAAATTTTAAAGAAACTTTTAAAATCAAATTTTCCGTTAAGCGGGAGCAGACAGTCACCCGCAAGTGAATGGTCACTTATATGAAAATGTTTTATGTGCTTTATAAATTCGTTCACTAAATCCAAAGGATTGTATCCGCAACGTATTGACTGTTTTATATCAAAGCAAAATTGGGCATCGTCACCTAAAATTTCTTTCATAGAACGTAAAAATTCAACGTCGCCCGAGCGGTAATTGACAACGTTTTCTTGTAGTACGGTCACACCGTTTTTACGGGTTTCTTGGTTTAGCGCCATAAATCTTTCACAATATTCTTCGTCGGTTGTAATTCCGTTTGGCTTTCCGCCGTGAAGTATTATATATTTTGCTCCCAACTCACTTGCAACCTTGGAATAGCGGGCAAATTTTTGAAGTGATTCATAAAATCTGCGCTTGTATTCTGAAAAAATCATAAAAGATTCAGCAAGTGACATAGTGGGGTGAATGGCAGTTACATCAAGATTGTATTCGCTTTTAATGTCATAAATCATATCAATAAACGAAGGTTTAAGTTCGCTTTCGCAATTGAAGAAAATTTCGGTTGTTTTAACACCGGAATTTCCGATTTCTCTAAGTGCCAATTCGGTTTCAAGCGGATAAAGAGAAGCGGTTGAAACGCCTATTTTTATTTTAATCACTCTCCTTTGGGGTCACATAAACCGTTTTGTTTGTGGTGTAAATTACCATGCCGGGTTTTGCGCCGTTTGGCTTTTTAACGTATTTTACGGGAGTATAGTCAACGGCGACGTTTGAAGAAGCGTTTGCTTTGGAATTTTCGGCTGCCAAGGTTGCTGCAAACGTTATGGTTTCGTCACTAACCGGTTGTCCGCTGCAAAAAACTACAACGTGGCTGCCGGGGATGTTCTTAACGTGAAACCACAAATCGTTTTTAGACGCTAAAACAGTGGTGATATAATCGTTTTGTCTGTTGTTTTTGCCTATTAAAATTTTATACCCTTCGGGAGTGGAAAACTCTTTAAAAGTAACGCTTTGATTGTTATTCTTTTTTGGCGCAGATACTTGTTTTATATATCCTGATTCCGCTAATTCTGTGCGTATTTCGGCTATTTCGGCAAGTGTTTTACTGCGTTCGATTATATCAAGTACCGAGTCAAAATATACTATTTCTTCTTTATCTTTTTGGGTTAAATCTTTAAGTGTTTGCTCGGCGGTGTAAGTCTTTTTATATTCTTTAAAATATTTGTTGGCGTTACTTTGTGGAGAAAGTGTAATATCAAGCGGAATTCTCACAGTTTCCATATTTTCGCTGTAATAGTTGGGCACTTCCGCAAAAGAAGCGCCTTTTTCGATTTGGAAAAGATTGACTTTTATAAGTTCGCCGTATATTCGTAAGGTTTCACGGTTTTTGCATTTTTCAAGTTCCGCAAGGCGTAACGCCAACTTTTTCTCAGTTCGGTTTTTGAGATTTGTTAAAAGTTTTATAATATCTTTTGCGGCTGTATTTATACGCAAAGTGGTTTCTTTTTGGGTATAAAATGCGTCTAAAAGCGCCGAAAAACTTGGGAAATGGCGGTTTTTATAGGAGGGTCCATACTGCGAAATTGCGGTATAAGTGTAATCTAACGGATTGTTTTCCTTATCGTAAATAAGCGTTGGTGAACTGTTGTTTTTTAAGTCGTCAAGTATAGTTTCAAGCGTTTTTTCGGGGGTTTGACTGTTTTCAAATTCACGGCATATAAGCGGTGAAAAACCGTCTATGACAGAAAGCCACGAGCCGTCCGGTGCTGATTTTAGTATTTCGTCTATTTCACAGGTTAAAGGGTTTAGTTTTTTGGTTCTTGTCGGTAATGTATAGGCGGCACCGGGTAAAATAAGCCGTGAAGCCGACTCGACGTCGCTATGACGCAGTGAATCTATAATCTTACCGTCGGAATTTACAAGTATAATATTAGCTTTACCGCCTATCAGTTCACAAACTAAGCGTAATTCAACAATATCGCCCATTTCGTTTGAAGAAGAAAATACAAAAATCGCAACACGTTCTAATTCGGGTTGAATAATATCTATAAGCCGAGCGGCAGATAAATATTTGCGCATTAGCATACAAAACATGGGCGGAGTGGCAGGGTTTTCGTATTTATTTTCGGTGAATTGTATCCTTTGAGAGCCTGATTTTGCGGAAATCAAAAGCTTTTTTTGGAAACTTTTTTTGCGTAACAAAAAAACCAACTCATCACGGGAAGGCTGGTATATTTTGTCCACATGACAGTCTGTGGCAGTTTTTAGTTCGGTTATTACCTTATGAAGAAAAGCGCCGTCAAATGCCATTAGTATTCTCCGTTAAAATTTTTTCTATTTCTATGAAAGTGCTTTGATAAAATTTATATTCGTCTTTTCGGCTTTCAATGCTTTTGAGTGCGGTCATGCACTCTGAAATTCTGCTGTGTTGTTTTTTGATATAAATTATACCGTCGTTATTTAGTGGTATTTCGCCTATGTAATAATAATATTCGGGTTTTTCGGCTATAACGCCTGTGTATTTTGCTAAAATTACCGAATAAATTTTTTTGTTTTCAAAAACGGGGGTTTCGCTTACGATTTCGAAACCGTTTCTTGCTAAAAAACGGCGCAAAACTTCGGGTGACGTTGTGGGTTGTAAAATAAGAGTAATATCTGTATTTTTAATCCAGTCACAGTTTTTAAGTATACCAGAGATTACTTCACCGCCGATTCCTGCGACGATTACCGTATCGGCTTCACCGTATTTTATTGCTGAAAGACCGTCGCAAAGTCGCAATGAAATACCGTCTACGCCGTTTTCTGTAACGTTTTTTTGTGCATTTTTTAGCGGTTTTTCATTAAGGTCGGTTGCAATAACGGTTTTGGCAATATTGTTTTGTTTTAGAAAAATTGGTAAACGTGCATGGTCTGTACCAACATCACAAACCCTTGCACCGAAAGGCACAAGGGATGCGATGGTTTTAAGACGTAAACTAAGTGTTGACATTACTTATTTTCAAAATATTTGTTAAGCTTTTCTACCAAGTCATTACAGTCTGTGCCGTGTACCTGACAAGCCTGCTCGATAGTTTCACCACGGGAAGCAGGGCAACCGAGACAGTGCATACCGATTTCAAAAAAGTACTGTGCGCAACCTGTATCAATGTCCAATACGTCGCCTATAAGCATATCTTTTGTGATTTTCATAAGTTTTCTCCTTTGTGTTTTATGACTTTATTATTAAAATAATTTAGGTGGTTTATCCAATTCAATTCGGTTATGGTTGTATAACTTGCGGTTATCCATAGCCCAGAGTTTGCCCGAAAAACTATCGGCTTCGGTATTGCCTACTGCTTCACGCATTTCAAACATACGTGAATCCATAAGGTCGAGCTCTGATAAAAGTTCTGCTTCTATAAAAGACGGACGGACTGCGGCGCCGAATTCGGGTTCACCGTGATGGGAAAGTACCATGTGTTCCAAAAGAGTAGCAACCTTTTTGTCGGTACCGAGTTTTTCGGCGTACTTGTTTATTACCATAGCGCCCATAGCAAGATGTCCTAAAAGATTACCTTGTACTGAATAGCCCGTAGCAATACCTGTGTCTGCCACCTCGAATTCTGAGAGTTTTGCGATATCGTGCAAAATAGCGCCAGATATTAAAAGTTCACGGTCTACAAACGGATAAATCTCGCAAACCGCCTGTGCCAAACGCACAATAGAAAGTGTGTGGAATAAAAGACCGCCGCGCAAAGCGTGATGAAGTTTGAAAGCCGCCGGCCAATAAAGCAGTTTCAAACGGTTGTCTTTTAAAATTTCGCTTACCAACAGTTTGAGATTTTCGTCATTGAAACTTAAAGATAGGTTAAGCAGTTCATCGTACATTTCTTCGCCCGAAAAATCAGCCGATTTAACAAAATCTTCTGCTTTAATATTATCTTCGGGAGTGGTGGGGCGTATGCGTTCAATCCGCAATTGGTCGGCGCCGTTATATTGAGAAATAGTGCCGCGCACCTTAACAATCTGATTGGCATCATATTGGCCGTGGATTTCGGGTGAATAGCGCCAAAGTTTGCCGTTAATTTCACCGTCGCTGTCGCCCAATGTCATATCAAGATAAGTATCTCCCTTGGAGGAAGTTTTTTTATCAACGCTTTTAATAATACAAAATCCCTCTACCAAAGAGTTGTTATCAATCGGTGTAAAATTCATAAAATTTACCTCAAATTTTTAGTTATTCAAATTATACAACAGTTTTGGTTATTTTGCAATAATTTAGAGCAAAAAATTTTCCTTGACTTTTAAAATTGTATAGGTTATTATAATAAAAGATTGTTGACTAATACGATTTTGGTGCTTTAATGGGAATAAATTTTGTCGAAAATAACAAAAATTTGAGCGATAATGAGATAATTTCACTAATAAATGCAGGTGAGTATGAAAACTTGCAGATAATTATTGATCGATATCTTCCGCTCATTATTAAAACCGCTAAAAAATATTGCCCACAAAATGAGGTCGAGGATGCGGTACAGGAAGCTACTTTTGCTTTATATTCGGCTGTTAAAAATTTTGACCCCGATAAAGCGGCTTTTTCGACACTTGCAAGTGTTTGTATAAAGCATTCTGTTATAGCGCATTTGCGTAGAAACAATGCGCAGAAGGTCATTCCGGAAGAGTTGCTTTTATCGTTAGAAGAAACCGAGATTGCGGTTGCGGACAATCCTGAAAGTATACTTATTGAAAAGGAAAGTTATAAAGCACTTGCCGATAACATCCGTTTGGAACTTTCTAATTTGGAGTATAGCGTTTTGCAATATTTCTTAGATGGTAAAAGTTATCGTGAAATAGCGGAATTGTTGCATATAACCGAAAAATCGGTTGGAAATGCACTGTCGAGGATTCGTAAGAAAATCAAATAACGGTGAAAGCCGTTTAAATATGCCCATGTAGTTTAAAGGGAAAACATTGTAATCAAAGAAGACGGCTCGCTACCGTCCGGGGCAATAATAAAAAACCTAAGAGAGGTAATAGGAAATGTTCGAAGACAAGACACTGGTTTGCAAAGATTGCGGAGAGGAGTTTGTTTTCACTGCGAGAGAGCAGGAATTTTATGAATCCAAAGGATTCGAAAATGAGCCGCAACGTTGTAAACCCTGCCGTGACAAACGCAAGAATGCAGGAAGGGCACCGAGAGAATTGCACGAGGCTGTATGCGCTGCTTGCGGCGGTGTAGCAAAGGTTCCGTTTATTCCCCGTGATGACCGTCCGGTTTATTGCAGCGAATGCTTCGCAAAGATGAAGGAAGAAGAATCAGCTGAAGAATAATTTTTGTGTCTGATGTGCTGTCTCCTCGGAGGCAGCCTTTTTCTTTTTTTATAAAATATTCATATTTTTTTAATATACTCACCGTCTGGATGTGTTAAAATATTGTTTGAAAGTAGGTGCGTGTTATGAAAAATAAAATTTTAATAGTAGATGATGACATTAATATATGCGAGTTATTGCGCCTTTATCTTGAAAAAGAGGGTTTTGAAACAATAGTAGCAAATGACGGTGAACAGGCGGTACAGTCGGCGCTCAAAAATTCGCCCGATTTGATTTTGCTTGATATTATGCTCCCGAAACTTGACGGTTGGCAGGTATGCCGAGAAATCAGAAAAACTATGGAAACTCCCATTATTATGATTACCGCCAAGGGTGAAGTATTTGATAAGATTTTAGGACTGGAACTTGGCGCTGATGATTATGTTACAAAACCGTTTGATACCAAAGAGGTCGTGGCACGTGTTAAGGCGGTTTTGCGCCGCAGTAATGATAAAAACAAGAAGCAAATTAGTGAAGTTAAGTATGATAAATTACGCATAAATCTTACCAATTATGAGTTGGAAGTTGACGGTAAACAGATTGATACTCCGCCGAAAGAGTTGGAACTTATTTATCATTTGGCGAACAATCCAAACAGGGTTTACACCCGTGACCAGTTGCTTGACGAGGTATGGGGTTTTGATTATTATGGTGATTCACGTACGGTAGACGTGCATGTAAAACGTTTGCGCGAAAAACTCGAAGACATATCAGAAGAATGGTCGCTTAAAACTGTTTGGGGTGTAGGATATAAATTTGAGGTTAAGTAGATGAAACTTAAACTTTTTAAAAAATACTTTTTCACAACGGTTATTATAATAGCGTTAAGCCTTGCGGTGCTTATGATGATTTTTTCGGTGGTGCTTAACGACCATATAACCGACTCTTCATATGCTACCCTTGAAAAGTGCTGTGACCAAATGAGTGAGAGTATAACCGATTTGTCGCAAGATGCCGATGCGCAGTTCTTGGCGATAGCATCGCCGCTCGCAACCGTTACCGAAGCGGACATTTTTGTTACCGATTCACGCGGAGCAGTTTTGAAATGTGCGTGTAGTGAATGGCAGGAAAATAAAAAATGTATGCATTCTTCGTACATTATACCAAAGGACGTTATCGACCGTGCTACAAATGACGGAACAAGTGAAATAACGGGCCTTAAAATGTATAAATATCCTCAATACGTTTCGGCTAAGTCAATGGGTGAAAATAATGAATATTATGTTTTTGCCACGTTGCCTGTCTCTCAGTCTAATGACTTAATAAGTCAGTTATCGAAGATTTATTATTTGTGGGCAATAATTCCGCTTTTATTTATGTTCGTAGCGATATATATAATGACGTATAGGCTTACAAAACCGCTTAAAAGTATGTCCGAAGCGGCTAAGGCTATGGCGAAGGGCGATTTTTCAAAGCGGGTTCCCGTAACAAGTGATGACGAAATAGGTGAACTTGCGGTTTCTTTCAATATGATGACAAATTCACTTTCCCGTCTTGAAAGTATGCGTCGTAGTTTTGTTGGAAACGTTTCACACGAACTTAAAACCCCTATGACTACTATAGCTGGTTTTATTGACGGTATACTTGACGGTACTATAAAAGAAGAGGACCGAGAGTATTATTTAGGTATTGTATCTGATGAAGTTAAACGTCTTTCGCGTCTTGTAAACGGTATGCTCAGCGTTACCAGACTTGAATCAGGAGAAGCGGTGCTTAAAAAACAAGAGTTTGACATTTGTGAACTTTTGTGTACAATAATGATTAGTCAGGAACAACGTATAGAGAAAAGAAAAATAGAAATTATCGGTCTTGATACTATTAGCAGTACCAAGGTTTATGCCGATAAGGATATGCTTTATCAGGTGATTTATAATTTAGTTGACAATGCCATAAAATTTGCAGACGAAAGCGGTAAAATTTCGTTTAGTCTTAAACAAAATGAAAAGGAAATACAATTTACTATAAGCAATAGCGGTAAAGGTATACCTCAAAGTGAATTGCCTTTTGTGTTTGAAAGGTTTTATAAGGTTGATAAATCACGTTCTGACGTTAAAAACAGTACGGGCTTAGGACTTTATATTGTGAAGACTATTGTGACAGCGCACGGCGGTAAAATTTTGGTTTCCAGTAAAGAAAATGAGTTTACCACCTTTAACGTTACTATACCAAAGGAGAATTAAAATGGAAGAAAACAACAATTTTTACGGTGATTCTGCCGAACAGAATGAAAATACAATTCCGCTGGCTGAGGATAGTGTTAATGCGGAAGATATGGTTTTTGAAGAACCAAAATTTCAGGTTTTGGAAGAAACACAACCTGTGACGTCATTTGAAAACGATGCGGCTTTTACAACAGGTGATAATGAAAATAATTTCAACCCGCCTTACGTTCCAACGTATAACCCGATAAATTTTTCAACGGTGGAACCTCAAAAAGACACGAAATGTGCGGGTAGCGGTCTTAAAATTTTCGCTTTTATAATGATTGCGGTATTTGTTTTAACCGCTACATGCGCCACGGGATATTTTGTGGGTAAAAATTCTACTGCCGGTGTATTTAGCGGTAGCGATGTAAGTGTCGGTTTGGAAGCCAAACCCGAAGACAGCGATGAATTTACTGCCGCACAGGTTTACGAAAAGGTTAATCCCAGTGTTGTAGGTATTTGTGTTTATAACAGTGAGGGTGCGGCGGCGAATGCAAGCGGCGTTATATATTCGGATGACGGATATATTGTGACAAACGACCATATCTATTCTGAGGTAGCTGCTCCGAAATTTAAGGTTTATGCTTATGACGGCAAGGAATATGATGCCGAGTACGTAGCAGGTGATAAGGTTTCAGACCTTGCGGTACTCAAAATTAAAAACGGTAGTTTTAAAAAGGCAAAGTTCGGTGATTCCGACCAGTTAATTTTCGGCGAAAGCGTTGTGGCTATCGGACGTCCGGGTGGAGCTTCAAATGCTTCAAGTATTACAAAAGGTATCATTTCTGCTATATCACGCCGTGTGCAGACAACGTCTAGTTATTCTTCCCGTCTTATAGAAACCGACTGTCCTATAAATCCCGGCAGTTCGGGTGGTGCGCTTGTTAATATGTACGGACAGGTAATAGGTATCACGTCATCTAAACTTGCAAGTGCGGATATTGATGCAGTAGGTTATGCTATTCCTACTACAACGGTTAAAAGAATAGTAGAAGAACTCATTAAAAACGGTAAGGCTGTAACCCGCGCGAAACTGGGTATAACATATAAAGCGATTGATTCGGTTACTGCCGAAACACAGAAATATGATTTTGTAGGTTTGTACGTTGATTCAGTATCGGAAGACAGTGACCTTTATAAGAAAATTGTTAAGGGTGATATTATCACTCATATAAACAATATTGAGGTCACAAGTGATGAAATAGTGCTTGATATTATTGAAAAGGCAAAAGCAGGGGATACTGTAACGGTTACGTTTGTAAGCAAGGATGGAAAAACCACCACGGTTGAAGCTGTATTAAAAGCAAATGTTGGAGAATCAAGTTACAGCGACGTAGAAAAACCGAAAACTGAAACTCCCGTAATTCCCGAAGAAGAGGAAGAAAACGGTGGTATTTTTGATTTCCCGTTTGGTGAATAAATATTTAAAAAACAGAAGCGTTTCAAACGCTTCTGTTTTTTTGTATACCGAAAACCACGCGATAGTCGCGTGGTTCAAAAAAGGTTAACCGATGAACAAAACAAAATCCTCCAATTGTGTTAAAATAGTAGCGACCTGCCAGTCGAAACAAAAACACAAATGGAGGATTTATGAATGAAAAAAGAAGAAATCAGTACAAATAGTTTAGCACACACGAAATGGAATTGCAAGTACCACATAGTTTTTGCGCCAAAGTACCGACGAAAA
>JAZSNT010000003.1:0-38975 GCA_045536525.1 Acutalibacteraceae bacterium | reverse complement strand
TTTTCGTCGGTACTTTGGCGCAAAAACTATGTGGTACTTGCAATTCCATTTCGTGTGTGCTAAACTATTTGTACTGATTTCTTCTTTTTTCATTCATAAATCCTCCATTTGTGTTTTTGTTTCGACTGGCAGGTCGCTACTGTTTTAACACAATTGGAGGATTTTGTTTTGTTCATCGGTTAACCTTTTTTGAACCACGCGACTATCGCGTGGTTTTCGGTATACAACAAAAGTCGGAGTAAAAATACTCCGACTTAATTTTTACAAAATGACGAACTGCTTTTTACCAAAACTGTTTGTGCACCGATAAGTTCGATATCTTCCCATGGGATAATAATATCCTGATATTTACCCAAAAGGCCGAGAGCGCGGCTTTTACCGTAAATAACCAAAGCACAAAGTTTACCGTCAGCAATATCGAATTCAATATCACTGACATAACCTAATACGTCACCCGTATGTACACAAACAACCTGTTTATTCCGTAATTCATCAAGCCTCGAACACATATGTATTACACTCCTATAAAGCACTAATAATATATATGCTCTATTTTGTGTGATTAGTCGTTGAAAATTACGCCGTCATCTTCCTCATCGTCTTCATCATCATTTGAATCTGTTTTTTGTTCGTCAATAACTGGCGGTTTTTCTTCTTCAATTTCAAGACCTAGGTTCTTACGCTTTTCGATATCTTCGCCCGGATGTGCTTTGTAATACGGGTCGATAATAAATTTCTTAATTGCAGGGAATGTGCAGAACTGAACAAGCAATGTATTAAATGCCGGATAAACGCAAAGCATTATGAGCATTTCGATAAGCACAACGTAGAAAGAATAACTGAACAAAAGGAAAATAAGAGCGATACCCAAACCGAACCACAATGCGTTTATAAACAAGCAAAGGAATGAATATTTAAAATTAAGGAAAGTAAGTTTGAAACTTATACTATATGCTTCTTTTAAGGTGAATTTAAAAGTAATGACAAGTGTCCAGAGATAGTAACTCATCATAGTAAAGGTTACCAAAAGTGCCATGGAAACACCTGTACCTATTACACACCACCAAAAATTATCTTGACCGCTGAAAAAGTATGCATCGAATGTCAAAAGTGCGAAAATAAAAGCATTTATAATACCTGCCGGTAATGCCTGTTTCCAGTTTTTACCGATAGTTTCCCAAAAATCAGAGATACCGAAAGAGTGCTTATCTCTTGCAGTATTACGTGCAACGTTTGTAAGACCAACGTTAGCCAAGCCGTTAGTCAAAACAGGAATAGACACAAACCAATAAACACAGTTGAGTGAAATAAATTTCCAGAAATTACGGAAAAATATTTCAAAAAACACTATAAAAGTTTTCTTTTTAGGAGCATCCTTTGGTACACCGGGACCTTCCTTGTCATAATTGAAAAAACCAAATAAACCAGCCATTTTACTATCTCCTATTTCTTTTTATAAAGAAGTTTTTCACTAACTATAATTGATTTATATCCTATAATATAAGCGCCAAACGAAATAAGCGGAATTATGAACAACAATGCATAGTTCACAATATAGTGCCAAACGTTAAGGTCTGCAAAAACACCGCCGTTACTTGTAGGTGTCAGAAGAATAATAGCATCATAAAGATGAGGATTTACAAAAGCATACGTAGCAACCGAAACGTCTTTTGCAAAGGTCTGTGAGCCAATAGCCAGGACAGTTAGCAAAATAAATGACGGAATTATAGTAATTAAGCCTATTTTAAGTCCTTTAAGCTTATCTTCGGGCTTAGCTCCTATTCGGACGAGATTTTCATCCTTATAGCCCAATTTCCACATATCGTTATAAACGAAAACACCCATCATAAAGATAAGGAATATCTCACAAACAATAAACCAACCTATTTTTGTAGATAGTTTCATTTCAGAAAGCTGAGCAACCTTGTTTAAGGTATAACCTTTATCTAAATATTCTTTTTCTTTAAGGTCATCGCCGTCTTTATATTCGTGAACGTAAAGTTCTTCCATTTTTTCCTGACCTTCGGGAGCGCCCCACATTGTATAACCTGTTGTATCGGTAAAAAGTGCGTTACCGATGATGTTAAGAGTTATAACAAGAATAAAACACATAATACTGCCGACAATACATTTGCCGTATAGTTTTAAACTTTTAAGCAATACTTCTTTCATATTAACACCCTTTGTAATATTATCAATAAGTAATTATATTATAAACGCCATAAAAAAGCAAGTAGAATAAATTCCACTTGCTTTGAATTTACAAATTATTAATAATATCTATTTCAAAGTAATAGACATAGCCGCATAGTAATGTGTTCCCGAGACACCGTGTTGAGGAATCGTGATACCGTTTGGTTTACCGTCACTACCAAGACCTACGATTTCGGTATACATATTACCTGGTTCATGACCATGAAAAACACCTTTAATTATATCCGAATTCGTGCGTATCAATTTGCAAACCGTCATTGTAGCTTCATCAGACAAAGCGTGACCCAAGTAGCCACTATTACTTGTCATATCAACCGTAGTATTAGCTTTTTGACTTTCAATTTCGTCATTTGCAAAAAAATATGTATGCTCAGAACGTGCATAACTATACTGCTTTTCTTTTTCGTTCATAGTGAGCATTGGAACATGTTGGAAAATAAGCACAGGAATTGATTTTTCACGAGCATATTGCAAATCATTTTCAAGTGGCGTTATCTGATTTTCAAAATAATTACCACGCGAATTGTTAAGACCGATAAGCATCACCTGTTCTTTACCGCTTGAACTTTTGAGAATATCTTTGGTGTAATACACGTCATTTGTCCATTTTTTCTGACAGAAATCAAAGCGTTCTTCCAAGGAGAGAATATTTTGTAGATTCTTGTCTGGTTGACACAATTCATCACCCTCGTGATTACCCAAAACCATCATAATATTTCCATTTATTGCTCTCTCGGTAAAAATACGTGAAGTAATAGACAAAGCACCGTGTGATACGTAGTCTAAAGCGTCGCCTCCCATAACAATTTTATCAAAACGTTGCGCAAACTTCATTGCAGTAATTGCAGCTGTTATGGTAAAACCTTCTCTTGCAAAACTACGACCACGGTAGGATGAAAGCGTGGTTTCAAGACCGTTATTTACATCATCTTTATTTATGTAATTAAAATGTGGATCGGTAAGGAAGCAAATATCGGTTTCCTCAAAGCCCTCTATACCCGTTTCTATAACCAAATCGCGGACATATAACTTGTCATAACTAAAAATATTATAAACATCACCGTCCGCACCGGAACCATAAGAGAGAGCACGTTCATACTTATAACTTTGTTTTTTTTCCTCGAAAATTTCCTTTGTTTTTATTACAACAGTTTTAACAACATCGTTATTTTGCTCGCCATCGACCGCACATTTATAAAGGCTCGACACCACCTGCTCGGTATACAAAATACGTTCCGTATTGTTGAAATCTTTAAATTTAATATAACCTTTTGCAGAATAGAAATCTGTGTAATTCATCACCTGTAAAGGCTCTGTTTGTATTCTATAAACTGTATGGTTATCATTGTCGGAAATAGCTTTGTCAAATTTGTAAGACGTGGGAACTTTTCCTTTGATATCGGGCTCGAAATCTAAACCTGTATCTGAATTCCACTTCCAACTTATTATTACTGGCTCATCCAAAAACATATCGTAATAACCACCGTCGTCAGTTAGCATCATTAAAGCTCCACTTTCCAAAATTTCGGGAAGTTGTTCACAAAATTGATTATTCTGACTAAAATCAAAAGCTAGTCTGTAATCATTGGTAACCTGTGTGTTTTTTAAAATAAAATCTTCATTATAACTGATATAGGTAGCCTCAAGCACGCTGCCTTTTGAAAAAGAATCTGTTACGGGATATTCTTCGGTTTCCTTATTACGCCAACCAATAAACAAATATCCTTCTTTTTCCGCATATTGAAGTTCTTCAATATTTATCTTACAATCTTTAATTACTTTAATTTCAATACCATTATTATTATAGTTTTCGGTTTTCTGTTGAATACTTGAATTACCGTCAAAAATATTTGAAGCTGTAAAAACTTCGGTTTTACTTTTACATCCGCAAAGTACATACAAAAGTGTTAATAATATGCTAAGAATTAAAGCACCTGAAATAATCTTTTTCATAATATCCGCCCTTTACAATTTTATTTTGATTTTATTATACATTCTTTCTATTAAAAAATCAAGTGTCTTTAAAAATGTGCATAGTAAGTACTTTCAAAATTATAATAACCACCAACACAAACCTCCTAAAAAAGTCAATATAAATGCCACGCTCCATAAAATAATCTTTGATTCTCTTTTTTTTCTTATTTCTCTAAGCGTCTTTCTACCAACAGAAGCATCAAAATTAAAAGAAAAATTACTAGCCGCTCTTCTAAGTTGTTTAGCGCTCAAATTTCCATACTGTGGAGTTACATAAAATACAATTTTTTCAAAATATTTACTACCTGTGTTGTTAACTTCAATAACAGTTTTGTTTACACCTTTTACCATAATTTGCACCATCCAATCTTTGCTAATATTATTGGCAAATTATGTTTATGTTATTCAGGTTTACATAAAAAATGTGGATAAGTTGGTGGAAAAGTTGCATAAATGGCGCATTTTAAGGGAAAAGTTATTAACATTTCCCTTTTTTCGACAGATTATGTAAATTATTCGCCCGAATAATATCTGCCGTTCAAAAACGCGATAGAACGCTCTACAACATCACGGCTTGTACCCCATTCCTGATTTTCCTGCTTTGCTCTGTAATCATACATAGAACAGTATTTTGTAAGGTCTTCTTTGAGACTTTTTACATAATTTCCTGTAATTCTTGTAATATTTTTTTCGAAATCAGAAGCGTATTTTTTGAGATTTTTCTTTTCGGGAGAAGACATTAAAAGCTCGAAATGTTTAAGGCACATAACGTCCTGACCGTCGAACATATTACGGAAATCACGGTCGTTTTCGTAAGACAAAAATATGGTTTTAATCATATTTTCGAAACCCCAGTCTACCTTTGAACAAACGAAACACGAATCGCTGAGTTTTTTGGATTTTGCCGCTTTTTTTGTTGCCGGATTAAAAAGGTTTTTATCAAAAATCTTTTTGCCGATTTCATCGATATGAGATTCCAGAATAAGCGCTAATTGAAGTCTTCCGCGGGTATTTAACATCATGTCGAAATGTCTTTCGCAAAAGCCCAGTTTATTGGTTTCGATTCTGACGTCGGGTTCCATCATAGCCGCACCCATTATGTAATCAACAATGCGCTTTTCTACGGTTTCACGCATACGGCAAATCGGACAACCGTCGTTTACTTCAAAAATTTCACTAATCGGAATAGTACAAATATCCTGACGCATAAAAATATTTCCTTTACAATTATTTTATTGATATTTTACCATAAAAATAGTACAATGACAATATCGGAGTGATATTTTATGAAAAATTTTGAATTTAAGAACAATAATATATACATATACGGCTTATCAGATTTCGACCTTCCCCACACCCTTGACTGCGGTCAGGCTTTTCGTTGGAAGAATTACGGCGAAATATGGACGGGTGTTGCATTTGATAAGTTTTTAAAACTTGAAAAGACCAATGACGGTACTGTTATTTTTTACAATACAACCGAAGATGATTTTAAAAATTTATGGTGTGATTACTTTGATTTAAACCGTGATTACAGTGAAATTTTGAATATTTTAAGCGAAAACGCCACACTTAAAAAGGCTTGTGAGTACTCACACGGTATACGCATTTTAAACCAAGAACCATTCGAAACGTTGTGTTCGTTTATCATATCACAAAACAATAATATTAAGCGTATAAAAGGCATAATAGAGCGCCTTTGTGAGAATTTTGGAGAGTGTAAAAACGGATATTACGCCTTCCCTACCGCCGAAAAAATGGCTTCTCTCACTCTTGATGATTTGGCGCCGCTTCGTAGCGGTTTCAGGGCGAAATATTTGCTGGACGCCGCAAAAAAAGTTGCAAGTGGCGAGGTCGATTTATACAACCTTAAAAATATGCCGATTGATAACGCACGAGCAGAACTTATGAAAATTGTAGGTGTCGGTCCAAAGGTTGCCGATTGTTGCCTTTTATTTTCCCACCGTCACACATCAGCTTTTCCAAAAGACGTGTGGATAAAACGTGCTATGGAAGTTTTATTCGGCGGAGAATTGCCCGATTGCGCAAAAGAATATGCCGGAATTGCCCAACAATACATATTCTTTTATGCAAGAGATACCAAACTTTTAGGTGAATAACACTTGACAAGTGCGTAAAAAAGTATATAATTGTTTTATCAAACAGAGTAGATGGCCGAGCGTTAAGTGTCTTTCGGACGGGGAGTTGCCGAAAGAACGAAGGATTTTTCCCGCGGTTTGGTTGTCGCATCCCGCTGTCAAATAATATGAAGATATTATAATCTCCTATTATCGACAATACGGGTAATAGGAGGTTTTATTTTATGAAAAAAAATTACATCAAAAAACTATGTGTCTGCGCGATGCTTGCCGCACTTTACGTACCGCTTGAATGGTTGGCATCCTCATTCGGTAAAATTGCTTTTCTCGACAGTTACCAAATACCGATAAGTTGTTTTCCATTGATACTTGCTTCATTGTTATTCGGAATTAAATGGGGTACCGCAACTGCTGTTGTTGCTTCCTTTGTTTCTCAATTAGTTATATCCGCTTCTAGCAATTCAGGAATTGGTATCACATCGGTCATTTGGATGGTGCCCACCATCATTTATGCATTATTCGTCGCTATTTTATATAAAGTTTTCAAAAAAAGTGAAAAATTTTATATATTAGGTATTGAATTATTTGTTAGTTCTCTCATTTTATCTTTTTTAAACGTTATCGCGTTATATCTCGATAGTATAATAGTTGGTTATCCTTATGATTTCATTTCAGGTATCTTTAAAATCATATTATCACTTAAAATTATAGGTGGTATTGCATTTGCTCTCATTTTTGCTCTTATCTCTCCCCCAATTATCAGAAAAATCCGCAAAGTTATCAAATTATAAAACAAACCCCGAGTTGAACTCGGGGTTTTAATTTTAGTATAAGAATTAATACATTCCGCCACCGGCTGCGGCAGCAGCTGCGGCTGATGCTGCTGCGGCAGCATCTTCAGGATTATCAGCCACAAGGCTTTCGGTAGTGAGTACCATGGCGGCAACGCTTGCTGCATTTTCAAGTGCAGAACGTGTTACTTTTGTGGGGTCTACGATACCCGCTTCGAGCATATCTGTGTATTCTTCATTATATGCATCAAAGCCGTAATTCACTTTACCGCTACCAATGATTTTTTCAATAATAACCGAGCCTTCAAGACCTGAATTATAGGCGATTTGACGAATAGGTGCTTCCAAAGATTTAAGCACGATTTGTACGCCAGTTTTAGTGTCACCGCTAACGGTAGAAAGCAACTCATCAACTGCGGGAATAGCATTGATAAGAGCAACACCGCCACCTGCGACAATGCCCTCTTCAACTGCGGCTTTGGTAGCCGAAAGAGCATCTTCAATACGAAGTTTCTTTTCTTTCATTTCGATTTCGGTAGCAGCACCAACCTTGATTACTGCAACACCGCCGGCAAGTTTTGCAAGGCGTTCTTGCAATTTTTCACGGTCAAATTCAGAAGTTGTAACCGAAAGTTCATTCTTAATCTGATTGATGCGGTCTGCAATAGCGTTAGAGTCGCCTGCACCGTCAACGATAATGGTGTTTTCCTTAGAAACTTTAACCTGACGAGCAGACCCTAACTGGAACATCTGAGTTTCTTTAAGGTCTAAACCTAATTCTTCTGAAATAACTTCACCGCCTGTTAAAATAGCAATATCACGAAGCATTTCTTTACGTCTGTCGCCAAAGCCCGGAGCCTTAACAGCAACGCAAGTAAATGTGCCACGAAGTTTATTTACAATAAGAGTAGAAAGTGCTTCACCTTCGATATCCTCGGCGATAATAAGAAGTTTTTTACCTGCATTTACAATTTGTTCGAGAATTGGCAAAATCTCCTGAATATTACTGATTTTCTTATCGGTAATAAGGATTAAAGCATCATCTAAAACCGATTCCATTTTATCTGTATCGGTAACCATATAAGGTGTGATATAACCGCGGTCAAACTGCATACCCTCAACAACTTCTGAATAAGTTTCAGCGGTCTTTGATTCTTCTACGGTGATAACACCATCTGCGGTAACTTTACTCATAGCCTCAGCGATCAAATTACCGATAGCTTCATCACCCGAAGAAACAGTCGCAACACGTGCGATATCTTCACTGCCTGATACATTTTTGGAGTTAGCAATAACGGTTTTTGCAGCGGTATCAACTGCAAGTTTGATACCCTTTTTAACTACCATTGGATTAGCACCTGCAGCAACATTTTTCATACCTTCGTTTATAAGAGCCTGTGCCAAAACAGTAGCGGTAGTAGTACCGTCACCTGCGGCGTCATTTGTCTTAACCGAAACTTCTTTTACAAGTTGTGCGCCCATATTTTCAAATGGGTCTTTAAGTTCAATTTCCTTTGCAATGGTAACACCGTCATTTGTAATAAGGGGTGAGCCATATTTTTTATCCAATACAACGTTTCTGCCCTTAGGACCAAGTGTTACTTTTACAGCATTAGCAAGTTTATCCACACCGTTTTGGAGTGCTTTTCTTGCTTCATCGCCAAAAATTATATCCTTAGCCATAAAATTACTCCTCTCTTACTCTACGATAGCCAAAATTTCACTCTGACGCAAAATGGTATAACCCATACCGTCTAATTTAATTTCAGTACCTGCATATTTAGCGGCAATAACCTTATCGCCTACTTTAACAGTCATTATAATTTCCTTACCGTCAACCAAACCGCCTTCGCCAACTGCTACAACTTCTGCGATTTGTGGTTTTTCCTTTGCAGTAGAAGTCAAAACAATACCGCTTTTAGTGGTTTCTTCTGCTTCAACAAATTTGATAACAACGTTATCAGCCAAAGGTTTAAGTGTCATCGAAAACATCTCCCTTTACGAAATATATAAGAATATTTTAACACATCAAAACCAAAAGTCAAGTACTTTTTAAAATTTTTTACATAATTTTAATAAAATATATAAAATATTTACACATAAAAACATTTTATTTATCGTTGACAAATTTCGCACTCTATGTTAGAATTATAATGTTCTTTGTGACTGACGGAAAAGTGGAGCACCACATGAAGCAAAGAATACATTAAGCCGACCGTCTGGGCGCCCTTTTTCCGATACGGATTAAGTGCGCCCAATTTTATTTTATGAGTAAAGGAGACCCTATTATGAAAAAAATCGGTATCATCATGGGTAGTGACAGTGATATGCCTACCGTACAAAAAGCCATTGATACTTTAAAGGCTTTTGACGTACCCTATGAAGTACACATTTTTTCAGCACACAGAACTCCCGTCGAAGCGCGCGAGTTTAGTGTAAACGCACGCCAAAACGGTTTTGGTGCTATTATCGCCGCCGCAGGTATGGCAGCCCACCTATCAGGCGCTATTGCCGCTAACACCACCCTACCCGTTGTAGGTATTCCAATTAAATCAGGTCATTTAAACGGTATTGACGCACTTTTATCAACTGTACAAATGCCTTCTGGTATCCCTGTTGCCACAGTTGCCATTGACGGTGCAGTTAATGCCGCTTTGTTATGTATACAGATGCTCGCAATCGAAGACAATGATTTGGCAAACCGCCTTGATGCTAAGCGCAAAGCTGATGCTGACAAGGTTTTAGAAAAAAATAAAGCTGTCGAAGTACAGTAAATTTTGGAGGAAATAAAAATGGAAAAAAAGTTAGTTTACACAGGTAAAACAAAAGACGTTTATTCACTTGAAAACGGCAACTGCCTTTTAAAATTCAAGGATGACTGCACCGGTAAAGACGGCGTTTTTGACCCCGGCGAAAATCAGGTTGGTATCACTATCGACGGTGTTGGTGACGTCAATCTTCGTATGTCTATCTATTTCTTTGAAAAGGTAAATGCTGCCGGTATCAAAACCCACTATATCGATGCTAACCTTGAAGATACAACTATGGAAGTTCTTCCTGCTAAGGTTTTCGGTCACGGCCTTGAAGTTATCTGCCGTTACAAAGCAGTAGGTAGTTTCATCCGTCGTTACGGCGATTATATTGAAGAGGGCGCAGACCTTCCCGCTTATGTTGAAATGACATTTAAAAACGATGAAAAGGGCGACCCGCTCGTAATTAAAGACGCACTCGTAGCACTTGGTGTTATGACCGACAAGCAGTATGATGACATCAAGGTTATGACCCAGCAAATCACCAAAATCGTTGCTGACGACCTTAAAGAAAAAGGTCTCGACCTTTATGACATTAAATTTGAATTCGGTTACGACAAGGACGGCAGCGTAATGCTTATTGACGAAATCGCATCAGGTAATATGCGTGTTTATAAAGACGGTCAGTACATCGACCCCATGACCTTGTCAAAACTTTTCTTTGCATAATCCAATAAGCATATATTAAGGAGTAATTATGGGCGGTTTTTTTGGAGTAGTCAACAAAACTGATGCTATTGCAGAAGTTTTTTTTGGAACGGACTATCATTCACACTTAGGCACACGCCGTGGCGGTCTTGCCGCATACGATAAAGAAATCGGTTTACAGCGTGATATTCACAATATCACAAACTCACCGTTCAGAACCAAGTTTGAAAATATTTTCGACGAAATGAGCGGTACAGCGGCAATCGGTTGCATAAGCGACTTTGAGCCGCAGCCTTTACTTATTCGTTCAAAACTCGGCGCTTATGCCATTTCATTTATCGGTATCATTAACAACGCAGAACAACTTATAGAGGAATGTGTTGCCAAAAACGGTAACCACTTTGATGCTATGACAGGCGGTAAAGTAAACTCGGTTGAATTGGTGGCTTCCCTTATCAACCAAAAAGATTCTTTTGCCGAAGGCATCAAATACGCGCAAGATATTATTGACGGTACTGTTTCTATTTTGATTCTGACAGATTACGGCTCAATAATTGCGGCTCGTGACCGATTAGGTAGATTACCCATTCTTATCGGTAAAAATGAAGAAGGATATTGCGTTGCGTTTGAATCTTTCTCTTACCAAAAACTCGGTTACGAAAATGAGAAAGAATTGGGACCGGGTGAAATTGTAGAAATCACCGAAGATTCACTTGCAATTTTATCCCCTGCACAAAACCACAAAAAGATATGCGCTTTTCTTTGGAGTTATTACGGATACCCAACATCAAGTTATGAGGGTGTTAACGTAGAAATAATGCGTTACCGTAACGGCGAAATTATGGCACGTAACGATAAAGCAAACGGCATAGCGCAGGATATCGACTATATCGGTGGTGTACCCGATTCAGGAACACCTCACGCAATTGGTTACGCAAACGTCAGCGATGCACAGTTTGCCCGTGCGTTTATTAAATACACGCCTACCTGGGCACGTAGTTTTACTCCCAAAAGTCAAAAAGACCGTAACCGTATTGCTAAAATGAAGCAAATTCCCATACACGAACTTATTACAGATAAGAAGCTCCTTTTTGTAGATGACTCTATCGTACGTGGAACACAACTTAAAGGCACGGTTGACTTCCTTTATCAAAACGGTGCAAAAGAAGTACATATGCGTTCGGCTTGTCCACCTATTATGTATTCTTGCAAATATTTGAGTTTCTCACGTAATCAAAGCGACCTTGACCTCATCGCCCGTCGTGTTATTTTAGAACTTGAAGGCGAAGAAGGATTCAAGCATATTGCAGAATATAGTGATTCTTCTACCACCCGTGGCAAAAATCTTCGCAAATGTATTGCGGAAAAATTTAACTTTGCTTCGCTTGAATTCCAGACACTTGACGGCATTATCGAAGCAATAGGATTACCAAAAGACCAATTATGTACTTACTGTTGGGACGGAAAGGAATAAGAAAATGAATAATTCACAATCCAAATCTTACGCTGATGCAGGCGTTGACATTACCGCAGGTTACAAAGCGGTAGAACTTATGAAGCAACACATTAAAAGAACAAAGAACGCTGGTTGCCTTGACGACGTAGGTGGCTTTGGCGGTTGCTTTGGTTTACCTCTCGGTTACGAAGAACCTGTTCTCGTCAGCGGTACTGACGGTTGCGGCACAAAAGTTAAACTTGCAATACTTATGGACAAGCATGACACTGTCGGTATTGACGCTGTTGCTATGTGCGTAAATGATATTATTTGTTGCGGTGCAAAGCCCCTTTTCTTCCTTGACTATATCGCTTGCGGTAAGAATATACCCGAAAAAATTGCCGAAATTGTTAGCGGTGTTGCAGAGGGTTGTGTTCAGTCGGGAGCAGCTTTAATCGGCGGTGAAACTGCCGAACACCCCGGTATGATGCCCGTAGAAGACTATGACCTTGCAGGCTTTGCAGTAGGTATTGTTGATAAAAAGAAAATTCTCGATAACACCACAATGGAGGAAAACGACGTTATTATCGCCCTTCCTTCAAGCGGTGTTCATTCAAACGGTTTTTCCCTCGTTCGTAAAGTTTTCGACGTTGAAAACTGCGACCTTACAAAAACTTACGACGAATTAGGCGGTAAAACATTGGGCGAAACCTTGCTTACCCCCACAAAAATTTACGTTAAACCCGTATTATCTCTTTTAGACAACGTTAAAGTTCGTGCTGTTTCCCATATTACCGGCGGCGGTTTCTATGAAAATATTCCAAGAAGCTTGCCCGATGGATTTGCCGCAAAAATAAAAAAAGAAGATGTTAAAATCCTCCCCATTTTCGAACTTATCGCAAAAGTTGGCAACATTCCCGAGCGTGATATGTTCAACACCTTTAATATGGGTGTTGGTATGAGCATTGTTGTAGCAAAAGAAGATGCCGACAAAGCGCTACAAATTCTTAAAGATGCAGGTGAAGAACCTTACATAATCGGTTCTGTTATCAAGAGTGACAGAGGTGTTATCATTGAGTAAGACCAAAAACGTTGTTGTTTTGGCATCAGGAGGCGGCACAAATTTACAGGCCCTTATCGATGCCGAAAAACGTGGCAAACTCGGTTGCGGTAAAATCACTTGTGTTGTAGCATCAAAAGCTGATGCTTATGCACTCACCCGTGCAAAAGATAATGGTATAAAGACACGCACACTTATCCGTAAAGATTATGACAGCGTTGAAAAGTACAGTGAAGATATGCGTGATATATTGCTCGAAGAAAAAGCCGACGTAATAGTATACGCAGGTTTTATGACTATTTTAGGCGATGCAGTATGCGACACCTTCAAGGATAAAATGGTGAATGTTCACCCCGCCCTCATACCGTCTTTCTGCGGTAAAGGTTATTACGGTCTTCACGTTCACGAAGAAGCGCTTAAAAAAGGCGTAAAAGTTTCGGGTGCTACTGTGCACTTTGTAACTGCTGAGTGTGACGCAGGTCCCATAATTTTGCAAAAAGCGGTTAAGGTAAAGGATGACGACACTCCCGAAACCTTGCAACTAAGAATAATGCAAGAAGCTGAGTGGAAAATTTTACCACAGGCGGTTGCTTTACTTTGTGACGAAAAAGTCGAAATAAAAGACGGCAAAACGTTTATTAAATAGGAGGATTATTATGGAAATCAAAAATATTGCAGAAGAACTTAATGCCCTTTCCTACCACGGCAGAGGTATTATAATCGGTAAAAGTGCCGACGGTAAAAAGGCTATCACTGCTTACTTTATAATGGGCAGAAGCGAAAACAGCCGCAACCGTGTATTTATTGAAGACGGTGAAGGTATTCGTACACAGGCTTTTGATGAGTCTAAAATGACCGACCCGCATTTAATTATTTATGCACCTGTTCGTGTGCTCGGTAATAAAACAATTGTTACCAACGGCGACCAGACCGATACAATCTACGAACTTATGGATAGACAGATGACCTTTGAGCAGGCTCTTCGCACACGTGAGTTTGAAGACGACGCTCCCAATTTTACACCTCGTATTTCAGGTATTATCCGTCTTGAAAACGGCGATATGAATTACGCAATGTCTATTCTCAAATCTGCTGACGGCGACGGTTCTTCTTGTCAGAGATATACGTTCGCTTATTCTAATCCTCTTAAAGGTAAGGCTAAATTTATCCACACCTACAAGTGTGACGGTAACCCTCTTCCAAGTTTTGAGGGTGAACCCAAAACTTTGGAACTTCCCGATTGTGATATTGATACTCTTACCGATTTAATTTGGAAAAACTTAAACCAAGATAATAAAGTATCTTTGTTTGTAAGATATATTGACCTTTCTGACGGTTCTTATGAATCAAGAATCGTTAATAAAAACAAATAAGGAGTAGGAAAATGAAAGAATTTGAACTTAAATACGGTTGCAACCCCAACCAAAAACCCTCCAAAATTTATATGGCAGACGGTAGCGAATTACCGATAGAAATTCTTTGCGGTCGCCCCGGCTACATCAATTTCCTTGATGCATTTAACTCATGGCAACTTGTTAAAGAATTAAAAGAAGCATTAGGTCTTCCTGCTGTTACATCTTTCAAGCACGTTAGCCCCACAAGTGCCGCAGTTGGTACTATACTTCCCGAAAAACTTAAAAAGGCTTGTTTCGTAGACGATATTGAAGGTCTTGACGATTCACTTCTCGCTTGTGCATATGCTCGTGCCCGCGGTACTGACCGTATGTGTTCTTTCGGCGACTGGGTAGCACTTTCAGACAAGTGTGACGTTACCACCGCACTCCTTATCAAACGTGAGGTATCTGACGGTGTTATCGCACCCGATTACGACCCCGAGGCTTTGGAAATCTTAAAATCAAAGCGCAACGGCAACTATAATATCGTTAAAATCGACCCCGATTATGTTCCTGCTCCCCAGGAAACCAAACAGGTTTACGGTATCACTTTCGAACAAGGAAGAAACAACTTTAAAATTGACGAAGAATTACTTTCAAACCTTGTAACCGAAAATAAAAATTTACCCGACAGCGCAAAACGTGATTTGATTATCTCTCTCATAACCTTAAAATATACACAGTCTAACTCGGTATGCTTTGCAGTAGACGGTCAGGCAATCGGCGTGGGTGCCGGTCAGCAATCACGTATCCACTGTACACGTCTTGCAGGTAGCAAGGCTGACACCTGGTTCTTACGTCAACACGACAAGGTATTAAATCTTCCCTTCAAGGATGATATTGCACGTCCTACACGTGACAACATTATAGACGGTTATATCAACCGCAACGAAGAAGACGTATGTGCTGAAGGTAACTGGCAGAAGTACTTTACCGAACAACCTGCTTCCCTTACCGACGATGAAATCAAGGCTTATCTTTCAACTATCAGCGGTGTTGCATTAGGTTCTGATGCTTTCTTCCCGTTTGACGATAATATTGAACGTGCTTACAGAAGTGGTGTTTCCTACATTGCAGAACCTGGTGGTTCTATCCGTGACGATGCAGTTATTGATTGTTGCAATAAATACGGTATTGCTATGGCGTTTACAGGTATGCGCTTGTTCCACCACTAATATAAAGGAGAATTACAATGAACTTTTTTGAAAATTTAAAAAACTTTGATAGCGAAGTTGCTGACGCTTGCGAAAAAGAACTTAACCGTCAGCGTGGCAATATCGAACTTATTGCAAGTGAAAACGTCGTTTCCGAAGCGGTACTTTTAGCCGCAGGCGGTATCCTTACCAATAAATACGCCGAGGGTTATCCGTCAAAGCGTTACTACGGCGGTTGCCAATGTGTTGATATTGTTGAAGAAATCGCACGTGAACGCGCTAAAAAGTTATTTGGCTGTAACTTTGCAAACGTTCAGCCACATAGCGGTGCTAACGCAAATCTTGCCGCTTTCTTTGCTTTGGTAAATCCGGGAGATACCGTTATGGGTATGAATTTACAGCAAGGCGGCCACTTATCTCACGGCTCACCCGTTAATATTTCGGGTAAATATTTCAACATCGTTCCTTACGGTGTAAGTGATGAAACCGAAACCATTGATTACGAAGAAATGAGAAAAATCGCACTCGATTGTCAACCCAAACTCATCGTTGTAGGTGCTTCGGCTTACTCACGTGTTATCGATTTCAAGCGTTGCCGTGAAATCGCAGACGAAGTTGGCGCTTATTTGATGGTTGATATGGCTCACATTGCAGGTCTTATTGCCGCAGGTGTTCATCCGTCACCCATCCCTTACGCTCACGTAGTTACCACCACCACACACAAAACATTACGCGGTCCGCGTGGCGGTATGATTCTTTGCAACGACGAAGAATTGGCTCTTAAAATCAACAAAGCAGTATTCCCCGGTACACAAGGCGGTCCTTTAATGCACATTATCGCTGCAAAGGCTGTGGCACTCGGCGAAGCATTAACCGAAGAATATAAAGAATATCAGACTCAGGTTGTTAAAAATGCCGCTGCTTTGGCAGAAGCCCTCACAAAAGAAGGCTTTGAACTCGTATCAGGCGGTACTGACAACCACTTAATGCTTTTAAAACTCGTTAATGAAGGTATCACAGGTAAAGAACTTGAACACCGTCTTGACGAAGTACACATCACCACTAACAAAAACACCATTCCTAATGACCCGCAGAGTCCCTTTGTTACAAGCGGTCTTCGTATCGGTACTCCTGCCGTTACCACACGTGGATTCAAAGAAGCAGAAATGAAGAAAATTGCTCATTGGATTCGCTTGGTTGTAAGTGATTTTGAAGCAAATAAGGAACAAATTTCCAAAGAAGTACAGGAATTGTGTGCTAAATTCCCCATCTATTAAGGAGTATTTAGATGAAAATAATGGTTGTAGGTGGCGGCGGAAGAGAACACGCCATCATTAAAAAATTAAAAGAAAACAAAAATATTACCGAAATTTTTGCTATCCCCGGTAACGGCGGTATGGCGAATGATGCAACACTTGTAGATATCGGCGCTAAGGATATTGAGAAACAGGTTGAATTTGCTAAGGCAAACAGTATTGACTATGCAGTTGTAGCACCCGACGACCCGTTGGTATTAGGCGCTATTGATGCTTTAAGTAACGCAGGTATTCCCTGCTTCGGTCCTGACAAAGCGGCGGCTATTATCGAAGGCAGTAAAGTTTTCTCTAAAAACCTTATGAAGAAATATAATATTCCCACCGCAGAATACGAAGTATTTAACAATTTGGAAAAAGCACTTGAATATCTTGATACCGCACCCATTCCAACGGTTATCAAGGCTGACGGTTTGGCACTTGGTAAGGGTGTTATTATTGCCGAAACAAGAGAAGACGCAAAAAATGCTGTCCGTTCTATGATGGAAGATAAAATCTTCGGCGAAAGCGGTAATAATATTGTAATTGAAGAATTTTTAACAGGCCCTGAGGTTTCTGTACTTTCCTTTACCGACGGTAAAACAGTAGTTCCTATGGTTTCTTCTATGGACCATAAACGTGCGCTCGATGGCGATAAAGGTCTTAATACCGGCGGTATGGGTACAGTAGCACCAAACCCATATTATACCGATGAAATAGCAAAAGAATGTATGGATAAAATCTTCATCCCAACAATCAATGCTATGAACGCCGAAAACCGCACCTTTAAAGGTTGCCTTTACTTTGGTCTTATGCTCACATCCAAAGGTCCTAAGGTAATTGAATATAACTGCCGTTTCGGTGACCCCGAAACTCAGGTTGTATTGCCACTTTTGGAAAGCGACCTTTTGACCGTTATGCAAGCAACCACTAACGGTACTTTGGCTGAAACACCCGTTAAGTTTTCAGACGGTGCTGCCGCTTGTGTTGTAATGGCATCCCTCGGATATCCCCAAAAGTACGAGAGCGGCTTTACACTTAATATTGGCGAAGACGTTGCCGATAAAGTTTACGTTGCAGGTGCAAAACTGGTTGACGGAGTTTTAAAAACCGCAGGAGGCCGTGTGCTCGGTGTTACAGATACCGCCGATAACCTTAAAGACGCTTTGGAAAAAGCATATAAAAACGTGGAAAGTGTTAAGTTTGATAACTCATTCTACCGCAAAGACATCGGCAAAAAGGCAATGGAGGTACTTAAATAATGGTTTATCGCATTTATGTTGAAAAGAAAAAGGAACTTGCCAATGAAGCCAAAGGTGTATTGGCTAATATAAATGGTTTGTTGCAGATTTCTTCTGTTAAAGAGGTTAGAGTAATTAACCGTTACGACGTTGAAAATATTGAAAAAGATTTATTCGATTATGCGGTAAACACCGTATTTTCCGAGCCACAACTCGATATTGCAACAAGCGAAATCGACACAAACGGCGCTGCTGTATTTGCTACCGAGTATCTCCCCGGTCAGTATGACCAACGTGCCGATTCTGCCGCTCAATGTATCCAAATCATCTCTCAGAAAGAGCGCCCCACAGTAAAAACTGCAAAGGTTTACTGTCTTTACGGCGATATTTCGGATGACGAATTGGCGGCAATTAAGAAATATCTCATTAACCCCGTAGAATCAAGAGAAGCTACTCTCAACACATACGAAACTTTAAAGGTTAATTACGATATCCCCACTACTGTTGAAATACTTGTCGGTTTTGTAGACCTCGACCGCAAAGGTCTTGAAGACTTTATTAAGCAGTACGGTCTTGCGATGGATATCGACGATATCTCTTTCTGTCAGGAATATTTCAAGACAGAAAAGCGCAACCCCACCATTACAGAAATTCGTATGATTGATACATACTGGTCTGACCACTGCCGTCACACCACCTTCCTTACCAATATTGATAAGGTTACTTTTGAAGACGAATTATTGCAAAAAACTTACGACGAATATATCGAAACCCGTAAGAGTTTAGGCAGAGCAAAGCCGATTTGTCTTATGGACTTGGCTACTATTGCTGTACGCAAACTCAAAAAAGACGGTAAACTCCAAAAACTCGATGAATCAGAAGAAATTAACGCTTGTACAGTTAAAATCGACGTTGAAATTGACGGCGAAACTGAAAAATGGCTTCTTCTTTTCAAAAATGAAACCCACAACCACCCCACAGAAATTGAACCGTTCGGCGGTGCGGCTACTTGTATCGGCGGTGCTATCCGTGACCCGCTTTCAGGCAGAAGTTACGTTTACGGTGCTATGCGTGTAACAGGTGCGGCTAACCCGTTAAAGAGTGTTAAAGAAACAATGGCAGGTAAATTACCTCAAAGAAAGATTGTAACAACCGCGGCTGACGGTTATTCTTCTTACGGTAACCAAATCGGTCTTGCCACAGGTATTGTTGACGAAATTTACCACGACGGCTATGCTGCAAAGCGTATGGAAATAGGCGCTGTTGTAGCGGCTGCCCCACAAGAAAACGTAAGACGTGAATGTCCTGAAGACGGCGACGTTGTAGTTCTTTTGGGCGGTAGTACAGGCCGTGACGGTTGCGGCGGCGCTACCGGTTCTTCTAAATCGCACACACTCGAATCACTCGAATCTTGCGGCGCAGAGGTACAAAAAGGTAACGCTCCCGAAGAAAGAAAATTACAAAGATTATTCCGCAACCCCACCGCCACAAAAATGATTAAACGTTGTAATGACTTTGGCGCAGGCGGTGTTTCGGTTGCTATCGGCGAATTGGCAGACGGTCTTGAAATTGACCTTAACGCAGTTCCCAAGAAGTATGAAGGTCTTGATGGTACTGAACTTGCAATCAGTGAATCACAAGAACGTATGGCGATTGTTATCGAAAAAGAAAATATTGATAATTTCCTTGCCCTTGCAAAACAAGAAAACTTACAGGCAGTAGTTGTTGCAAAAGTTAAGGCAGAACCACGTCTTACAATGCATTGGAACGGTAACACAATCGTTGATTTAAGCCGTGAGTTCTTAAATTCCAACGGCGCTGAAAAACATATTGAAATTGAAGCGTCTGCTCCGTCTGTTATTTCTAATAATGTTGACGGCACTTTCACCGAAAACTATAAAGCATTGGCAGACGACCTTAATATCTGCTCTAAGCGCGGTCTTTCAGAACAGTTTGACTCTACTATCGGCGCAGGTACAGTACTTATGCCCTTCGGTGGTAAGAATCAAATCACTCCTATTCAGGCAATGGTACAAAAAATCAGCGTAGAAAAGAAACACACCAACGACTGCTCACTTATGTCCTGGGGTTACAATCCCTTTATCACAACCGCTTCTCCCTACCACGGCGCTTACCTTGCAGTTATCGAATCGGTTTGTAAATTAGTAGCAACAGGCGCTAAGTTTGAAGACGTATATCTTACATTCCAAGAATATTTTGAAAAACTCGGCAAAGACAGTAAGCGTTGGGGCAAACCTTTGGCAGCTCTTCTCGGTGCTTTCAAAGCACAGATGGAACTCGGTATCGGTTCTATCGGCGGTAAGGACTCTATGAGCGGTTCTTTTGAAGATTTAGACGTTCCCCCTACCCTCGTTTCTTTCGCAGTTACTACCGACAAGGTTGACAACATTGTTTCGCCCGAATTTAAAAAGGCAGGAAACAAGGTTGTTCTTCTCACCCCTGTTTATGACGAAAACGGTCTTCCCAAAACTAAATCCTTACTCAAAATTTTTGATACCGTAACCGCACTTATGCGTAAAGGTATCGCCGTTTCGGCTTACACACCCACTATGGGCGGTGTTGCGGAAGCAGTTATGAAGATGTGCTTTGGTAACGGTTTTGGCTTTAAGTATAACGATGCTTTAAGTGTAAATGCTATTTTCGGCTACAACTACGGCTCGTTCTTGCTTGAAGTAAATGAAGATATTGACGAAGGTTTTATTGTGGGTGAAATCACCGATGACAATAAGATTTCGCTCGGTAACGAAGCAATTAACCTTTGCGAATTGTCCGATATTTACGAAAACAAACTTGAAAGCGTTTTCCGTTGCAATATTGAAGACCGCAAAACACCTATTGAAAACTTCTCTTATACTGCTACCGAACGTGTAGCCCCTGCAATCAAGGTTGCAAAACCCAAGGTACTTATCCCTGTTTTTCCCGGTACAAACTGCGAATTTGACTCGGCTAAGGTTATGCGTGATGCAGGTGCAGAACCTGAAATCTTCGTTATCAACAACCAGTCAAGCGACGGTATTGCACGTAGCGTAGAAACCTTTGCTTCTAAACTTAAAGAAAGCCAGATTGTATTTATCCCAGGTGGTTTCTCAGGCGGTGACGAACCCGACGGCAGCGGTAAGTTTATTACTGCTTTCTTCCGTAACGGCGCAATCAAAGAACAGGTTACCGAATTACTCGAAAAACGTGACGGTCTTATGTGCGGTATTTGTAACGGTTTCCAGGCCCTTATAAAACTCGGTATTGTACCTTATGGTAAGATTATCGATACCGACGAAAACTGCCCCACCCTTACATTTAATACAATCGCACGTCACCAGTCAAAGATTGTAAGAACACGTATTGCTTCTAACAAATCTCCTTGGCTTTCTTCTACAAACGTTGGTGATATTTACAACGTGCCGATTTCTCACGGCGAAGGTCGTTTCTTGGCAAGTGAAGAACTTATCAAAGAACTCGCTAAGAACGGTCAAATCGCTACACAATACGTTGATTTAGACGGCAATGCTACAATCAAAGTACAGTATAATCCTAACGATTCGATGTATGCTATTGAAGGTATCACATCACCCGACGGCCGTGTATTCGGTAAGATGGGACACGCTGAACGTAAAGGTTACGGTCTTTATAAGAATGTTCCTGGTGACTATGATATCAAGATGTTTGAATCTGCTGTTAAATATTTTAAGTAAGGTGATATAAATGGCTTATTTATCCGATATTGAAATTGCACAACAGTGCAAAATGCAACCTATTACCGATATTGCAAAAAAAGCAGGTATTCCTGAGGAATATCTCGAACAATACGGTAAATATAAAACAAAAATCGACCTTGAACTTATGAAAAAAGCCGAGAAAAACGGCAAACTCATTTTGGTTACTGCCATCACCCCTACCCCTGCGGGTGAAGGCAAAACCACCACTACAATAGGTCTTGCCGACGGTATGTCTAAAATCGGTGAAAAGGTATGTGTAGCACTCCGTGAACCTTCACTTGGTCCCGTTTTCGGTATCAAAGGCGGTGCCGCTGGTGGCGGTTACGCACAGGTAGTACCGATGGAAGACATCAATCTTCACTTTACAGGTGACTTCCACGCAATCGGTGCGGCTAATAACCTTTTGGCAGCTATGCTTGACAACCATATTCATCAAGGTAATGCATTAGGTATCGACGTTCGTAAAATTACTTGGAAGCGTTGCGTTGATATGAACGACCGTCAACTTCGCTTTGTAACCGACGGTCTTGGCGGTAAAGTGAACGGTGTTCCCCGTGAAGACGGTTTTGATATAACCGTTGCAAGTGAAATCATGGCTGTTTTGTGCCTTTCTAAAGATATTAACGACCTTAAAGAACGTCTTTCTAAGATTATCGTAGGCTACACCTATGACGATAAGCCTGTTACTTGCGGTCAGCTAAAAGCACAAGGCGCTATGACAGCACTTTTAAAAGATGCTATCAAACCCAACCTTGTACAAACTTTGGAAGGTACACCTGCTCTTGTTCACGGCGGTCCTTTTGCTAATATTGCACACGGTTGTAATAGTGTCACCGCTACAAAAATGGCATTAAGCCTTGCTGACTACGCTATCACCGAAGCAGGCTTCGGTGCTGATTTAGGTGCTGAAAAATTCCTTGACATCAAGTGCCGTATGGCAGGTCTTACCCCGTCGGCAGTTGTTATGGTAGCAACAGTTCGTGCTCTTAAAATGCACGGCGGTCTTGCCAAAACCGAACTCGGTAACGAAAATCTTGAAGCGCTTGAAAAAGGTATTCCTAATCTTCTACGTCACGTTTCTAATATTAAAAACGTTTACAAACTCCCCTGCGTTGTTGCTGTAAACCGCTTCCCCACCGATACTGATAAGGAAATTGAGTTTATTATTGCAAAATGCAAAGAACTCGGCGTAAACGTAGTTCTTTCGGACGTTTGGGCAAAAGGCGGCGAAGGCGGTATAGAACTGGCACGTGAAGTTGTACGCCTTTGTAAAGAAGAACAAGGCGACTTCACTTTCTCTTATGAAAGCGACGCTACTATTGAAGAAAAAATCGATTCTATTGTTCGCAAAGTTTACGGCGGTGACGGTGTTATCTTCACACCAAACGCTAAGAAACAAATTGCAACTCTTACCGAGCTTGGTTTCGGCGGTTGCCCCGTATGTATGGCAAAAACTCAGTACAGTTTTTCTGATGACCAGACAAAACTCGGCGCTCCCATTGGTTTTAAAGTTACTGTTCGCAATATCAAAATTTCGGCAGGCGCAGGTTTCATAGTTGCCCTCACAGGCGATATTATGACAATGCCCGGTCTTCCCAAAGTTCCCGCCGCCGAAAGAATTGACGTTGATAATAACGGCGTTATCACAGGTTTGTTCTAAAACACATTTTTAAAATTCAAAAGCGGTACTGCATGGGGCAGTACCGCTTATTTAATTATCTTTATTTAATAACAATTTTTTAGGATTATTATCAATATATTCCCATATTTCATTATAATCTATTTGATTTCGGATTACGTGGTCATAATATCGTTGCTGCCATATATTTTCTCCATATTCTTTGTTGCAAAATCTTTTGAAAGTGCTAACAAATTTTGCAACACTTGAATTCTTATTATCGATTTTAAAATCATCTTTTGTAGGGACAGGCGTCCTCGACTGTCCGTTTTGTATCCGTAAAATCAAATGTATATGGTCAGGCATAATGACATATTTATCAATAAAAAAATCATTATAAAAATCGTTTAATTGTTTAATATATTTATCAGCAATTTCACCATAATTTGATAATTGTATTTTCGGACAGTCGAGGACGCCTGTCCCTACAATTATATTTGATAATATCTTCTTGCGATTTAGAGTACATATCGTAAGAAAGTATGCACTATTTTGACTGTAATCAAAATTTTCTAAACGATTTCGTTTTCGTTTTAGTAAATTCATTTTTATCACCAAAAATATTTTAACATACAAATTTTGCACATTCAATATTTAAAAATTAAACTCTTGATTTTTCATATAAAAAATGGTAAACTAAAAACACCACACAAAATTTAATAATCGTAAATTAACAGAGAAATCTATATTTTGAAAAAATGTAGACTTCTTTTCGAATTTCTCTGTGATTTACGAAAATTTTCTGTGGTAGCAAATTGAAGTCGAGCATTTTTCGGTGCGTGACTTCGGTTGCGCACTTTTTTAATTTGGAGTGAATATAATGCCTGACATAATAAATGAACACATTAAAAAATACCGTAAGGAGAAAAAAATCCAACAAACTGAAATGGCAAAAAAACTCGGTTACAATTACACAACCTATTCGCAGAAGGAACGTGAAGGCACTTTTCATGCACTGGAAGTTGCAAAAATCGCAGAAATTTTAGATATCGACGTACGATTGCTTTTATACGGCGAAATACCCGAAGAACCGCAACCATCATACCCAAAATCCACTCCAAAAGAACCTGCCGATTATCCAAAAACGCTTGATACAACATTTTGGGTAATAGATAAACTCCCGCGATACAAAAACCCTTATATCGATAAAAATGCTTCAGAATGTATCGTAGGTTACAAATATATAAATGCAGAAATAACACATATGGAAAAATGCTTTTTGAAAATGCTAAAACAAATACCAAAGGAAAATTTGAAAAAATTAACACAAGTTATGCGTGAATTAGAAAAGTAAAAAGTTCAGCTTCGGCTGAACTTTTTATATATACTTCTTTAATTTTGAAATAGGAAGACCCACGATATTAAAATAATCTCCCTTTATCCACTCTAAAAATGCACCCGCTTTTCCTTGCACTGCGTAACTGCCTGCTTTATCATAAGGCTCGTCCGTATCAAGATATGCTTCTATTTCGGATTCTTTAAGTTTTTGAAACTTTACCTTGCTAACCACCGAAAAACTCGCAGAACGGCCGTTTTTGACAACTGTACAGCCGGTCACAACCTTGTGTACCCGTCCTGACAGTTTTAATAGCATATTTTTAGCATCATCACGGTCTTTTGGTTTGCCTAAAACGATATTCCCCAAAATCACCGCAGTATCAGAGCCGATAACAGTATCATCAGGATATTGTTTTGCAATATCACACGCTTTTAGTTGTGATAAATAAAGCGGTTGTTTTACAGGACTCATACCGTCAGGCACGATTTCATCAACGCTCGACGGAACAACCGAAAACTCAGGAACTATAAAACCCAACAATTCCTGACGTCTGGGTGAAGCAGAAGCTAAAATTATTCCCATATCTTATCTACCCATCTCGCCGTCGTTAAAAATAGAGTTAATACTACGGCAATCAAAATATTCTTCTTTTCTAAGGTTTAAATCAATATCGTTAATTATAACGACATAATCATTTTTCCATACAATTTTAACATCTTTAACATCCGACTGCCAAAATATATTACGGGTGCCGTCTTCGTTAGTTTCAGAGACACGCACAGATTTTTTACCGACACCGGTATCCACGGTATAAACCTTTAACAGCCTGGACATTTTAGGTGAATATTCGCTATACTGAAATTCACCTTTCGGTACACTTTCAATATCAATGAAAAAGTTATCTTTAATAACGAAAAACGCATTTGCAATTACTATTACCAATGCCAAGAAATAATAAAAATAAAATAAAATTCCTTTTTTCATATTATGCACCTGCTACAAAAGTGGGTATATCATCATAATTTATTTTAGAAATATCATTATTAAAGGTTTCCACAGCATAAGAACAATGCTTCAAATAAGACAATAGCATATACGGCAAAGTGTATATAAGAGGTAACGCCAATAAGGATAAAATAATCCAACCTATGAAACTAAACACCATAAATATAAAATCAAATGAAGTTTTTTTGGCGATTACAGTAGACATGTGTACGGCTTCCGCGGTATCAATTGTTTCATCAACTACAAAAATCATAGGAGCTAAATAATACTTAAAACAAGCAAACACAGTTGCAAGCACAGCCACGTAATGAAGTACCGTTATAACGTTCGAAAGATTTAACGTCCAAAGCGGAACAGTTATATCTAACGTCTCATATATCCACGTGCCTGTAATCACTTGCAAGGCAAAATACGGTATCAGAAAAATCAAATAACATAAGCCGATACGTATACAAAGCGATATCACAAGTCTTAAACTTTTAAAATACAGTCTGAAACCTGTAAAATAATAAAATACCGTCACAGGATTATCGGTAACACCCGAAGAAACACGCCACAAATAACGTAAAAATCCCAAAACAAGCGGCGCAAACAAAAACACACTGAGCAAAAGCAATAAACCTTCCGCTAAAATCGCAGTTGTAAAAATTTCCAAAATACTGCACAATAAATTGAAAATATACCAAACCGCCAATACGGAAATTGTAGCAACAAAAATATCAGAATAATTATTTTTAAGTATATTTCGTGCTTCTTTTTTTATTGTAGAACCCGAAACCGTCATATACAAACTCCTTTAAATATATTTAATAAATATATTATATCATAGTCAGATAAAAAATCAAATTAAATAATTGTTAATTTTGCAAAACCTGCCATCAACTTTTTAGTGCCGACTTTGTCAAAAGCAATTTCAAGCAAATAATCATTACCCATTGAGGTAACCGAAAGTATCATACCCTGTCCGAAAGTTTTGTGTAAAACGGTCTGACCGATACTGTAAACCGCGCTGACACTTGGTTTAGATTTGACAGTGTTAAAAGAACTTTTGGCAGCATTTGAACTACGATACGGTGTAACAGAAAAATCTTTAATCTCGTATTTTTTTGCTACGTATCCTGTATTATCGCACAAATCTTCGGGTATTTCACGCAAAAAACGTGAAGGCAAATTACGATTAGTGCTACCGAAAAGCATACGCATACTTGTATGTGTAATTACAAGTTTTTTCTTGGCTCTAGTTATCGCAACGTAAACCAAACGGCGTTCTTCTTCAATTTCACTTTCACCGCCGTACATTGACTGATTTCCCGGGAAAATTCCCTCTTCCATACCAACCAAAAATACGTTATTAAACTCTAATCCCTTAGCCGAGTGAATTGTCATCATAACAACCTTGTCACTTTCACTTTCAAATGAGTCAATATCGCTGATAAGTGATATTTGCTCCAAAAATTCCGAAAGTGTCGGCTCATCGGTTTCATACTCATACTGTGCAATATTAGAAGCCAATTCCTTAACGTTTTCAAGGCGGTCTATACCCTCTTCACCCTCATTTTCAAGCATAGACTTATAACCCGTGACGTCGAGCATCTGTTCAAACAAGTCGCTGATACTGTGCTCATTGGAAAATTCAATCAACGAATTTATCATACTGCAAAATGACTTTGCCTTTAAAGCAGCACGTGAAAGCGCTACAAACTCATCCGCACGTTCCAAAACTTCAAACATACTGCAACCAAGCTCACTTGCAATTTGCGAAGCGTGATTAAGCGAGGTATCGCCGATTCCACGTTTTGGCTCATTTATAACACGTCGCAAACGAACGTCGTCTTTTGGATTGTTAATGAGGTGCAGATAAGATACAACGTCTTTAATTTCCTTACGGTCGTAAAAGCGCATACCGCCCACGATTTTATAAGGAATACCACAACGCAAGAAAGTATTTTCCAAAGTATTCGACTGCGCATTCATACGGTAAAGAATGGCGTTATCGCTGTATTTTTGACCTTTATCAATGTTTTCAAGGATAGTATCAGCTACGTAACGCGCTTCTCTTTGCTCGTCCTCGGCGGTGTGGACAGTGATTTTTTCCCCGTCACCGTTATCGGTCCAAAGCGTTTTACCCTTACGGCCACGGTTGTTTTCAATAACTTTGTTGGCGGCATTAAGAATATTTGATGTTGAACGGTAATTTTGTTCAAGACGTATTACCTTAGCACCACGGTAATCATCTTCGAAATTCAGAATATTTTCAATAGTAGCGCCACGGAAACGGTAAATACTCTGGTCATCGTCACCAACTACGCAAAGATTATTATTGGCGCTCGCAAGTAAACTTACAAGCACGTATTGTGCGTGGTTGGTATCCTGATACTCATCCACACAAACGTAACGGAATTTATTGGAATAATACTCCAAAATATCCTTATTTTCCTGTAACAAGCGCACGGTATTGACAATCATATCGTCAAAGTCCATAGCATCCGCTTTTTTAAGGCGGTCCTGATACAGTTTATAAAGCCTTGCAACCGTTTTAAGACGAAAATCATTAGCATTTGTCGCCTCAAATTCTTCGGGCGTTATAAGGCTATCCTTAGCATGTGATATTGCCGACAAAACGTACTTATGTGTCACAAATTTATCATCGATATCATTTTGCTTCATTATTTCTTTCATAAGACGGCGTTGGTCATCGGTATCATACACCGTGAAATGTGATGTATAACCCAAAAATTCGGCATTACGGCGCAAAATCTTACCGCAAACCGAGTGAAAAGTACCTGCCCATATATCAAGCGCATCATCACCTAATTTGTCGGCAATTCTATCTTTCAACTCCCCTGCCGCTTTGTTAGTAAAAGTAATAGCCAAAATCTGCCACGGCTTCACTTCCCTGTCTCCGAAAATACCGTTCGGCACAATGTCGCTCACACCGTTTATGTAATCAATACCTCTTTGCATGTCTTGGTGGGACACATACGGAACATACGTGCTATTATAACCGTTACCAAATTTGACAAGATTTAAAATACGGTTTACAATCACGGTTGTCTTACCGCTACCTGCACCTGCAAGTACTAAAACAGGTCCGTTCACAGTTGTCACCGCCTCAAACTGCATGTCATTCATTCTGCTAAAATATTTTTTTATAATCTTTTTTCTAAGTTCAATAAAATCCATAACGTTCCTCAATAAAAACAGGCGTCAAAAGACGCCCGATATTTACCTTTATTTTTTATAAATAAATTTATCAATATGCTTTAACAACTCAAAACCACATTTACAATCGGCTTCCATTTCAATCGGTTTTGTCAAATCAATACCAAAAACCGACATAATCGACTTGGCATCAACAATAATATCCTTGGATTTTAAGTTTATCTGACAATCCATTTTATTGGCTATATCAACAAATTCACGCACTTTATCAATAGTGTCGAGAAGCAAAACTTCATTTATCATATTATTCCTCCGAATAATAAATTTCACTAAAAATATAATACACTTTTTTACTCAAAAAGTCAATACGAATAAATATAATTTAATTGTTGACTTTATCAAAAAAATAATGTATAATATTACACGTTCGAAAACTCATCATAAATATTTTCGAGGTGTGGCGCAGTTGGTAGCGCACTAGTTTTGGGAACTAGATGCCGCAGGTTCGAGCCCTGTCACCTCGACCATATCGAGTGTTCATAACCAACTTGAAGGTTGGAGATGGACACTCGATTTTCTTTTATCCGTAAAATGAGTTATCCTTTATGTATTGAGTAGGCTTTGGCCTACTCTTTTTTGTTATATGGCGCTTGGCAAATATTCTATCGCTACGCCTTGTCGTGTGTTAAGTTTTACAGGTCTTGGTTTTGGAACTTCGGGCAACGCAATACATCCAATAAACTTATAACGAATCTTGAAATGTTGAGTTCTGTTTTTACCGACACCTTCGATGTGACAGACCTCAATTCGCTCTATCAGTTCTTTGAGCAGCGGAGCCGTTAGTTTATCCATCTCCATAAACTTGCGAACAGCAGATATGAAATTATCCTTGTTCTGCTTAATACTATCGATGGATAATAGTTTTTCTTGAGCATCGTTAATCTTTGCTTTGAGTTCCATTCGTTCCTCGCCGTACTTTTGAGATTGAAGCATAAACCACTCGTCTGTAACCTCACCGCTTACGTTTTTCTCATAGAGCTTTTCAAAGAATACCTCAACCTTTTTCATACGGGATTGCGACTTTTGGATTACCGCTTCCAAATGCTTTTGCTCTCGGATAGCATCCTCGTTGCTTTTCTCCGCCAACATCTCGGCAAAGGTATCCTCATCGTCACAGAGAAACTCGGCTAACCACCGAAGCTCCATCATAACGATTTGTTCCAACGCATCGGCTCGGATATAGTGAGTTGATTTACAAGTGCCTCTATTGCCCTTGTAGTTACCGCAACTGAAGAACGGGATATCCGTCTTGTCGTGCTTTATGTTAAACCACAGTTTACTCCCACAGTCGGCACAGTAGACTAAGTCGCAAAACATATTCTTTTCGGCGTTGGTGGGCTTTGGTGCACGGCGTTTGGTTTTAGCAACCAACTCTTGAACTCTTTCAAAGGTCTCACGGTTAATAATAGGCTCGTGAACATTTTTGAAGATAACCCAATTTTCTTTAGGATTGTCTATTCTTTGTTTTTGCTTGAAGTTCTTTGAGTAGGTTTTGAAATTAATAATATCCCCGCAATATTCTTGTTGAGATAATATCTTTGCCACAGTAGTCTTGCACCACTTGTATGGATTTTCCTGCGTCTTTTTACCGCCACGTCCCAATCCTTGACTTTGCCAATATGCCATCGGTACAAGTACCTTTTGTTCTTGCAAAATACGGGCGATGGTTTCGTTACCTTTGCCCTCCAAACACATACGAAAGATATCCCTTACAACTTGTGCAACATTGTTGTCAATGTTCCATTTCTTTTTGTTCATAGGATCTTTCATATATCCGTATGGCGGTTGAGATAATGGCTCGCCGGCATTTCCGCGAAGTCTGTGAGATGAGCGAACTTTTCGAGATATATCCCTTGCATACATCTCATTCATAACGTTACGGAATGGCGCAAGTTCGTTTTCACCGTCTGCGCTATCCACACAATCGTTAATGGCAATAAAGCGGATATCTCTATCGGGGAAATAGGTATCGGTGTAGTAGCCAACTTGCAGATAATCTCGACCGAGTCGCGACATATCTTTGACAATTACTACCGATACGTAACCCATATCAATATCCTCGAGCAGTTTTTGAAAGCCAGGGCGATTGAAGTTGGTGCCTGTATAACCGTCATCTACATAATTACGTGTATTTTCAAAACCATGCTCTTTGGCATATTTCTGCAACATTCTCTTTTGGTTAATGATAGAGTTGCTATCGTTATCGGTTCCGTCATCACGGGAGAGTCGGCAATAAAGAGCAGTAATGCCTATTTGCTGTTTCTTTTTTGATTTCAACTGCATTTTTCCTCCTTTCCGGCAGTCGAACACGCTTTGTCCACTGCCATTATATCAAACCCGCATTTTCTATACAAATGTGCGAATTGCGTTTTTAACGCCTTGCCAAAGCGTTCGGTGATACTTTGGTGTTCTTTGATTTTGGCAGTTTGAAAAGATGAGCTAACAATATATTTGACACCATTAATTTCATATTGGCGGGGTGGGCCGCCAAGTCCTACAATAAATTTGTTCATTAAATTCCTCCTTGGTTGTTTTAAATTTTCCATTTAACTCTACGACAAACGAAATCTACGTCTAAATGATTCAAACGTTTATAATCGTTTTCATAAATAACAGCGCTCGGATTGTTCGTACTTTCGGCCAGACGCCAAAGTTGCCCGATGTTCAATAAAATTTTATTAAACAACCGTAATATAACCATAAGTTCATCTGAAGGCGCAGCGCTTGGCTTTCCGCCTTCAATTATCATTCGCATAAATTTTTCTCGTTCCATACGCGTTAATTTCACCTTTTGGTTAAGTTCGGCAAAATCCTCATCAGAAAATCTTAAAATAAATGCTTTGCATTTTTCTTTCATAACTCCTCCTTTGTTTATAGGTCGTGTTCTACAACTCTGCTTAAAATTTCTCGCAGTTTATCCATTGCTTTTTTATATGCCGGTTCATCAATGATTCCCGTTCCATTAGCAAGCTTCGTTATGTGGTTAATTTCATCGCTTACTTCTTTAATTTCAGGATAAATATCTGCAAGTTCATTCGTGGGGCAAGGCTTAAAGTCAACCTTTTTGCAGAGATTACGAAAATATTCTTGTCTGTTCATACCACTGTTTTTGACTTGTTTTTCGAGCAATTCAAACTCTTCGGGAGAGAGTCTTAAAATAAACCCTTTCATTTTATGTGCCATATTTCAACCTCCTTTCTTTGGGGTATTAGGGGGACATCCCCTAACAAAGGTGTTTTGGGGATATCAAAACGCGATGCTTGCGAGACTAATGCCATCACGAAGTGATGCCACCGTCTTTCAAAAGAGTTGCCGTTCTACCTAAATGCAGTTCCTGTCCCGGAGTTTCACCGCAACGTTGTTTTGCTCGCTTGCTTTGAGCAAGGTCATCGCAAAATCATATCTCAGTTAGCCGGTCATTCAGTTGTAAAGAAAATATCCCCCTAAGTGGTAGGCATCGAGAATGCCGTTTTGTTCAGGTTTTCTCAAAAAAATCATAAAGTATTTATAAAGCCACCTTTTCGCACCCTTCACTAAACGGCAAAAACAGAGGAAAATATGCATAGTTTCTCAAAAAATATTTTCCCTTCAAGTGGTAGGCAACGAAAAAGGCTAAAACTAAACACGAAACTGAAATTATTGCAAAAATAAAAGCCGCCACACAGCATCTAAAAAGATGCCGTATGACGACTTTTATAGCCTTCTACTATATAACGGGTTAAGTATATACAAAATATTCCATAAAAATTAAAAAATTTATATTATGACTTTTTTTAAACAGACTCTTCTTTATTATATAATACATCATTCATTATACCAACTTCTCCTTTTGTGACAAATACCGCTTTTACAGAATCACCATTTTCTAATACGCTAACTTTTTGCTTTAGACTATATAAATTTTCAAAACTACCCGCTTCAAATGTGCGCGTTATAGGAAGTTCATATATCTCATCCCACAGAGGCACATTAGCAGTGCCAACATATGATAAACTGAACTCCTTATCATCGGTTTTAGCGATTGCTTGCTTAAGTCCATCAGATACATCGAATGTAAAAGCATGTCTTTTCCATTCGCTTTGGCAAGTTTCTCCTTTAAGTATATCAGAGATATAAAAAACGGCATCCCAATCACACTGATATATATCATCAGGTATTCGTATGACTTTTTTAAAGTATTTTTCGATAAATATAATACGCGTTAAGAAATCAATTTCCTCTTCTACAGAAGAGAAACCGCCATTATATTTAAAATTGCTAAATATTCCTTCTGTAAAAATCTCATTACTATCTAAAAGGTTTATTGTCATTTTTGTGCCGAGAATCGCTTTCTTCATAACATATGCATATTTTAGTGATTCTTCGTTGTTTGCTGAATCATTTTTTTGAAAAGAAAAATCTATAGTCTTATTTTCTTGATGCATATTCATTGTTATTTTATAAGGGGTATTTTGCTGTTCATAATTTGATATAACAACTGTATCGTCATCAAGTATTTCCTTGGTTCTAAAAAGGATATAGTCAAACATAACTTCGCCATCAAAACTTATACTACAAGGAAATGCCAGCGGGAATGGCTTAGGCGGTATAGTTAATTCTTCTCCTATTAATTCTTCTGCATCGTGTTGGACTGGATCAAGGTAATTTCCAAGGTATTTTTCAGCTTTTTTAATATCAATAACTATTGGTAATTGATGTCGGTTAGCATAGCTGACAGTTGCAGGAGTTAGCTCCTTTAAATATCCGCTTCCTACCCTTATAGTTCCTAAACATTTTACTGTCGGGGGATATTCCTTTGCCGCTTCCTTTGAAAGTGGCACACTTTGATATTGAGTTTTCCCATTTACAGTATTGATTTGAAATCCATAATGCGGAAACAAAACGTGTCCTGCACTCATGGCCTTTGTAAATTCAGTCAGTTTCTCTTCAACAGCAGCAATTTTTCCATCACCAATTAATTCCAACCCTTTTTCTACTGAAACAACATCCCTTGCTGATAGATTTGTTGATTCAATCCTATCTAACCGCTCCAAAAGGACATTTGTTTGTTGTGTATGTTCATCGCTCATTTCAGTCAAAATGGTATCTTCTATTTCTGCGGCGACCATTAACAAGTCCTTATTTACGCGTTTTCTATAGAAATTATGTAAAATATTCATTGCGTCAGTAATCAATTTTGCGGCTTTCTTTTTTGACAAAGACTTTGTTGCTTTTGAATATGCAACAGCTTTATCAACTATATTTCTATGTGCGGCGAGCCTTTCCCTAAGATTGCCAAATAACCTTTTCTCCATATCACTAGGGAAACTGCCGTTAATATATTCAACTAAACCACCAAAATCAATCTCTTCTTCTAAAGAGCAATTATAATTCTCATCTAATTTTCTATCTATAAAAGCGTCCAATTTATCGCGGATATCGTGTTGCTTTTTTATATCTAAAATTCTATTTTTAGCAACATTTAAACCAAGCTCTATAAAATATTCACGAATCATTTTATTCCGTCCTTTATTAAAATTAGAAACCGAAACTAATACCTTAAAGGAATTGTAGAATTCTTTATTTCTAACGATTCTATTCCAAAATGCTTACTCATACTTGCAACGCTGCTTTTTACAAAATCAGCACGTGTGGTCGGGGATATCATTATTGACGAAATGCTGCCTAAATCAATATTTTTACTTATATATGGCATAAAAGCCCCGCTTTTTTCACGAAACACAAGGTCAGAAGCAACATCACCTTTTTCGAAAATAGCAACTCTATATTCATCTTCACATTTAAAAGCTGCATCCTTCATAAAGACAGAATATATCAAAATATTGTCTTCGACAGCCTCGTATAAATACTTTCGCTGATAAGAATTCTGATATTTTTGATACAGTTTTAAGTAATCATCTAATAGTTCGTTTAGTAAATCCTCTTGATGTTTTTTTATGTATATAACTCTTCCAATAAGTAATGTTTGATTAGACGATAGCGTAATAGACTCTATGAGTTTTTTTATATTAAAACCGATGTTGTATCCTGTGGCATCTGTGGTTTTTGTATAATTATTCCAAAGGGGCAAAGCATCCTCGCTAACAGAAAGAGAAAAAACATAACGCCTTTCACTTTCCCGTGCATAAGATTCTCTGCCTTTATTTCTATCATTTGAATGAAACATAGCCATTACATACGAACGAAAAGAAAAGTTCTCAACAATTTTAGAAGATGAAGAAGAGCCGAATATTTTTGAAGATAAGTTAAAAAAGTAGTCGCTTTCAGAAGCATCGTTTAAATAATCGCAATCACTGAACCAAACGCTTTTATTAGACAATATACCTAAAAGTCCTGTTGGTGATGTATAGTGAAAAGCTAACCCATTTACTCCATCGGTTTGTATATTATCCAAGTGTTTTTTATGAATCGCATCTATTTCTAGTTTCTATTGTGGTTTTTCTTTATTACTTACCATTATTTATCAACCCCTGATACATCTTCATAAGCTCTGCGACGCATTCGGATTCGGTATTGAGTTTGCCCCAGAAACCATAGGCACGCATAACTGCTTTATCGTTTTCCTGATGTGCTTTGCGGAGTTCGGGCGGCATAGCAACTTCATCGTATAAATCGGCAAGAGAACAATCGGGATATAGAGCACGAGCCTCAAGAATTGCCTGCGCTGTTTTCTCAATAACTGCTTTCTGCTCGTCAGTAGGTGTCGGCCACGGAAAATTATTATAAACGATGTTGATCGAATAACGATAGTCGCTTTTCAATCGTCCGGCAACTGCACGCATCCATGCCATATGTACGTTAGATGTTAAAACTCCAAAATGATAAATCGTAGCATCTGGTACAAATGATGCCGCATTACTTGCTATTACGTTTTTGTCAAGATATCCTATTGGTACATATCGTCTGTTCTCCGAAGATGTCGCAGGAATCATTAAGAAATCAGAGTTGGGTTGCTTTATTTCCATAAAGCGAGTAGGATATGCCGCATATTCGCGCGTTGCCGCTTTAACGCTTGCTTTTCTAAACTTACGCACGTTTTCAACTCGTTCCATAACATGAGGCAGAGAACGGAGGTCTTTCGGAGAAGCATTCAACAGCTATAAGCACCAACGTGTATGACCATTTATAAAATCATCCGAACCCATAAAAGGTCTAAAATAAATCTCAGCATTTGGTTCTATTGCTAAAAATTCTTCCTTTTCCTGTTCGGTGAAAATCAAATGCCCACCCTCTACAGGTTTGCCGCCACTACTCATGAAAGGAATGTTAGCTAAGGGCTTTGTTCTGCTTTCCACAAATACATCGGGTGCTTCTATAAGGTAAGCGTTTATATTTTTAACGAGTTGCATTCTTTCAGAAGAATATAACTGCTTTTCACGAGGGTTATAGGCAGTACTAAATCCAACTATTACGCAGTGAACATGGGCCTTAACACTTGCCTCGCTATCCCAACGGAATGTGCGGTGGGCAAAGTCAATATGAATGTTAAAACGGTCATATAAAGGTTTCCATACAGCCGCTACCTGTTCACCCTGTGTAATAGAATTGGTTGATACAAATGCAACACGAATATTTGTGTTTGCAATCATTTGAGCTCCCTTAAAATACCAACCAGCAACATAGTCAATCTTTCCGGCGGTTTTATAAGGTTTGCCTTTTTCATCCACATAAATTGAGAGAATATCCTGTTTTTGCTCTGCTGTCTGTAACGAATAACCAACAAAAGGTGGATTACCCATTATATAATTGAGCTTGTCTTTGGGAACAACGGTTTTCCAATCGGTAGTGAGGGCATTGCCTTCTACGATATTGACATAGGATTTAAGGGGTAAGAAATCAAGGTTAATATGCGCAATAATCTCTGTTTCCTTCATCATTTGGCTCTCTGCAATCCAAAGTGCTGTTTTAGCAACAGTTACTGCAAAGTCGTTAATTTCAATACCATAAAATTGTCCGATAGAAACTTTGATAATGCCTGTAAAATCAAGAAGCATCTGTCCCTGTGTAATAACCTCAATCGCTTCGTTCTCTAAACGGCGCAGAGAAATATAGGTTTCGGTCAAAAAGTTGCCCGAACCACAAGCAGGATCAAAAAAGGTAAGGCTACCAAGTTTTTCACGGAAAGCATTAATTTTTGTTTCTCTTGTTTTAGCAACCTTAATTGCTTTAATCTCTTCCAATTCTTCACGCAGTTCATCAAGGAACAACGGGTCAATAACTTTATGTATGTTTTCGATAGAGGTATAGTGCATACCACCGCTACGACGAGTTTCGGGGTTCAAAGTACTTTCGAAAACTGCGCCGAAAATAGTCGGGCTAATATCACTCCAGTCAAAATCTTCACTTGCATTACGGAGAAGCAACTCACGGATTTCATCATTCATTTGCGGTATTTCAATATTTTCGTCAGCAAACAAACCTCCGTTTACATACGGAAAGGCGGCAAGTTGCTCGTCCTCATACGGATCACGGTCTTCGGGTTTTGTATCAAGAATTTTGAACAACTCAATAAGAGCCTTTCGCATATCACGGGCAGAGAAAGACTTAATGTAATTATGAAATTTGGAATGCCCGCCGAAAATACCTGCATCTTCTGCATAAAGGCAGAAAACAAGACGGACTATGAGCTTGTTAAGGCTTTTAAGAGATTCTTCGTTTTCGGGGTCGTGATACTGCTTTAAGATTTCATCATACAGTATGCCAACCAAGTTACCCGCCTGAATAGAGACTTCCATTTCACGACGGATATTATCATCGCCTGTGTCCACAAGGAACATAAGGCGGTAATATTCTTTAGCAAGGTCTTTTACAAAAATCTGCTCCGGCTCGCCGTTGGGCTTTTCCATATCATAAACAAGAAATTCCTCGAAATTACAAGTTATAATCCAACGAGGACGCTGTGAATACGGCAACACCGCAGAATAACGTTGTGCCTGTTGGAAAGGGGTGAGTAAGGTGCCGTCCGATTGTTTGATAGGTTTACGCAAATCTTTATTGCAGCCTTTCTGCTCAATAAGCACATGCGTTGCCGGGATAAATCCGTCAATAAAGCTTGTATGGTCAAGACGCACTTGTTCCTCAAAGGTAATAAACTTTTCTGGTGCTTCTACACCTAAAACATCACGAAGAAGCGAGAGCCAAAACGGTTGACTTTCGCCCTTTTCATATCCTCTGTCTTTCCAATATTCAGCAAAGGCTTTCGCCGCTGCACGAAGTTCTGTATCTTTCATTTTTTATTCTCCTTACTGAAAGTAATATAAAAGCAAACTTTTAAAAGTGTGCTTTGGTATTATCAATTCAGAAATAACCCCGTTTTTTAAATTATCTGTAATTTCTAATGAGACTTTTCTATAATCGCTAGTTGTAAATTCTAGTAAATAAGTGGGAATACATTCTGGTAAAGTTATTTGAATTTCCAAAGTGTGGCCTATGTTAAGAAAGGCGTGATTAAAGACTTCACACTTCTCAATAATTTTACTGAAATCATCATTATACTTGATTTGATAAATTTTAATGTCTCGTATGCCATTTACCGATGTTAAAAAAAGTTTGTTACAATAGTCATCTTCTAAACAACAGGTTTCTACTACTTGGCGTTGTTTATCTGAATAAACTGGCGATTCTGTTTCCAAAAGCTCATAATTTATAGGTTTAACATTAAAAACAACTATGGTTCTGCCAATAAAATATATAACAAAAAGAATCAATGTTGCTATTGAAGCGATATCACCTAACATAATAATTACCCCTTATTATTCCAATACCTTAAAATAATCTTCAAATCTTGCATCAACATACTCGGCAATGAGTTCAATCATAGGCATTGCATTGTCCTCTTTATAATAAGCATCGAATGCATCATAGTAGCGTTTGCGGTCAGTGAATTTCACGTTGATGGGCGGGAAACCATTGCGAATCAAGTCAAGATTCATCAGTAAGCGTCCC
>JAZSNT010000021.1:0-8669 GCA_045536525.1 Acutalibacteraceae bacterium | reverse complement strand
CAGTTAGAAGAAGATTACGCAGCAGAACAAATTAGTATAAAAGAATTTGTAGACCCGTTTACGGGTAACAAGAAGTAAAAGGCAAAAAAAGACAGCCGCACGTGAGCGGCTGCCCGAAATTGTAATGCGTTGCTAAACTTTCAGTGCCCCTTTTAGGGGTTAAGCCAGTAGTCACCCCTTATAGGGGTGGTTATGATTTTAAAAACTTCTGTTAAATTCCAATTTATCAGGCTGATTGAAACGCACAAATCAAAGGCTCCCTCTGGGAGGGAGCTCCCGACGAAGTCGGGTGAGGGAGTGTACGAAACTATAAAAAAGCCGCATAATAAAATGCTTTTGTGAATATTAAGGTTTCGTTGCACTCCTTCCGTCACTCGCTTTGCTCGTGCCACCTTCCTCTCGGAGGAAGGCTTCCTGAAGATATACTCAACTCACCGATAAACTACAATTTTATACCCATACCAAATTATTATTGTTCTACTTTGGACAAGTCGCTCATAGACTTTATTGAGGTGACCAAAATGCAACAAAGTAAAAGATTTAACGATACTCTTTATGCCGTATCTGACAACACCCGCACAGTTTTAGAACGCTTATCACCCACAGTCAAACATAATACAAATGAAATCAGGATGCGCAAAGGGCTACCCCTTGCTTTAACTGTAGGTACCGAAACTGTTTTTGTACGTGAGAACGGACAAACCCAATTTTTCTTATCCAATGATTTATATAAAATTACACCGGATGATTTAGAAGAAAGTTTTAAAAAACTTTGCAACAACTCGGTTTTCGCCCACGAAAGCGAACTGAAAAACGGGTACATAGTAATGAAAAACGGCAGCCGCGCAGGTGTATGCGGTAACCTGACCCAAAGCGGTGCCTTAAAAGATATCACATCAATAAATCTTAGAATAGCGCGTGAAGTTTTCGGATGCGCTAATGAAATTATCAGAGATTACAAAAACGGTGGGCTTTTAATTGCAGGGCCACCAGGATGCGGGAAAACCACCATTTTGCGTGACTTTATACGTCAACTGTCAAGCGGTATAAACGGTCGGCTCACACGCATAGCGGTTATCGACAGCCGTCAGGAAATATCGGGCAGCAGTAACGGTACGGCGGTTAATGATTTAGGTCCTAATACCGATGTTTTAATAACCGAAAACAAAGCGAGCGGTATAGAAATAGCACTACGCACAATGTTTCCCGATATTATCGCATTTGACGAAATCGCAACACTCCAAGAACTTAAAAGCGTAAGTGAAAGTTTTTGCGCAGGGGTAAAAATTATAACCACCGCCCACATAGGAAATATAGAAGAACTCAAAACCCGTGCTGTAACCCAAAAACTACTTTCGAGCGGAGCTATAAATCAAGTAGCACTCCTACCCCGTCTTCACGGTGACAAAATCAAAATTTTCGATATTAAGGAGTGGTTTTCGGGTGTGGCTGTTTAAAATTTTAGGTTTTTGTGCAGTAATTATAGCCACGTCTACCATTGGGATTTTAAAATCGCAACAATTAAAACTTCGCTACAAAAAACTTTGCGATTTTCAAAACGGACTTACAGAGCTCAAAGAACATATACGATTGAACTCAGGCGAACTCGACCGCATTTTAATGCGAAGTTTCACAATTGATTATACCGACTTTTCCCATCTTGAAAAGGAAGAAACCGAAATTTTACAAGAATTTTTCACAAAATGCGGTATGTCCGATTCAGTCGCCGAAGCAAAACGGTGCGAACTGTACGCAAACCTTTTAAACCCCAAAATCACACAAGCCAAAGACAATTACCTGACACTTGGCAAACTGTACCGCAACATCGGTGTTTTGAGCGGTATTTTTATATGCATTTTCTTTATATGAGGTTGAAAAATGGATGTTGATTTTATATTCAAAATTGCCGCAATCGGTATTATAGTAACAGTGCTTAATCTGGTGCTTATACGCTCGGGCAGAGAAGAGCAGGCAATGCTCACTACACTTGCAGGTCTTGTAGTGGTATTGCTTATGATTGTGAACTCGGTAGCCGGACTTTTCGACACAGTAAAGGACTTATTTGGTTTATAAAATGGAAATTATAAAAATTTTAGCACTGATTTTTCTATGTGCGGTCATTTGTGTTATTTTCAAAAGTTACAAGCCCGAATATTCTTTTGTAATAATAGTTTTTTGCTCGGTCATAGTGTTGTCATTCATAGTAAAAAACCTTATAGCGCCCCTCAATATTATCGAACAAAAAATTTCCGAAAGCGGTATAAACAGCGGTTATTTTAAAACCGCTCTCAAAGCTATGGGTATAGGATATATAACCTCTTTCATAGCCGACTCTTGCACCGATGCAGGTCTTACCGCTTTGGCTTCAAAAGCGCAATTTGCTGGTAAATGCGCAATTTTTCTGCTTTCCGTACCGTTAGCTTTGAGCATACTTGAAACCGCAATAGGATTTGTAAAATGAAAAAAGTAATAATTTGTATATTGTTTTTATTCTGGCTTTTCACATTCTCTGCCACCGCAGAAGAAACCGATATTTACAAAGACCAATTAGAAAAAAGCGGTGCTTTGGAACTCGACGATTCACTTTCAGACGAAGTAAAGCAATATTTAGAAGAAAATAATATTGATATAACCGATTACAACTGGGTAAATAATCTTTCAAATGAAAACGTTTTTACTCATATCTGGCAATTTTTCAAATCGGGTTTTAAAAAGCCGTTTATATCGCTTGGTTGTATCGTCGCCATAATTTTAGTAAGTTCCGCCCTTTTTGACACCAATAATACCCCTGTAAATCAGGCGGTCATTTATGCCGCCACTCTGGCGATTGCAGGTATTATTATAGTACCTGTATTTTCTTCCATAAGCAACGCCGTGTCCGCTATGAAAACCTGCGCCAATTTTATGATAGCATTCGTCCCTGTTTTCGCAGTTATCACCGCCGCTTCGGGCAAAGCCGCTACGTCGGTTACTATGAGCAGTGTTTTACTGGGCGCCGCAAACGGTGTCAGTCTGCTTTCCAACTACGTGGTAGTACCTCTCATAGGCGGTTATCTCAGTGTAAGTATCGCCACAGGTGTCTCGCCTTTTTTGAACAACAACGGACTCTCTGCCGCTATTAAAAAATTCTCACTTTGGATAGTTTCATTTATATCCACAATATTTTTAGGTATTTTGAGCATACAAACCGTTGTAAACTCAGCGGCGGACAATTTGTCAATGCGTACCGCTAAATTTATAGTCGGCTCTTCCGTACCCGTAGCGGGCGGTATTTTATCCGAAGCACTTGGCACCCTTACCGCCTCGATGTCGCTTTTAAAATCATCAGTCGGCATTTACGGCGTAGTTATCTGTTGCGTGATTTTTATACCCATACTTATAGAACTAATCCTTTGGCGTGTAACACTTTGGGTTGCCGATTTTATAGCGTTAGAGTTTTCCTTACCTAAAATCTCAGCACTTATACAGGCCATTGACACCGTTTTATCGGTACTTATAGGTATTATATTGCTAACAGGTGCTATGTTTATTATCTCACTCACAGTTGTTGTAGGAAGTACCGGAACATGACACAGTTTTTTACCGCATTTTGCACAGGCTGTATTCTTTTAGGTCTGCTTTATATAATTTGCCCCGAAGGCAATATTTCAAAACCCATAAAATACACGTTCAGCCTTGTGTTTTTATGCCTTGTAATCTCTGCCTCCAATATACCGTTTGAAAATATTTCGTTTGAAAATCTTATCCCCGCCGACAGCCAGACCGAATCGTATGAAATGCAAATATCTGCCGCTGAGTATGTTTTTTCATACTCTCTCAAAAGTCAAAACATAAATTTCAGCGATATTTCAATTTTGACGGATAAATCGGAAGACGGCAGCATAGTAATTAGTAAAGTGGTTATCGTATCAAACCACCAAAAAGACGAAATTATTAAAGCATTGGGAGAATTGGCGCAAAATCGAGAGGTTGAAATAGTAAATGAATAATATTTTCTCAAAATACATAGACCGACTTAAAAATCCAAAAGCATTGATTATAATCGGTCTTGCAGGAATTATTTTAATATTTCTTTCAAGTTTCGGCTCACAAAGTGAACAAACCCAAAATACCGATACCCTTTTCCCCGAATTTTCGGCAGAAGATTACCGTATTAAATTAACAGAAGACGTTGAGCAGATAGTAAAACAAATCACCGGCAACTCTGACGTTACGGTAGTAATAACACTTGAAAGCGGTATGCGGTATAAATATGCCGATATAACCGAAGGCTCTTCACAAGATAAAACCGAAAACGATACGGTACAGTCAAGCAGCGAATCCAAACAAGGCTATATAACCGTTAAAACGTCCGACGGCGGTGAACAGGCACTACTTGTAACCGCTCAAATGCCAGAAATACGAGGCGTTGCGATTGTGTGCGTAGGCGGTGATAACGAACTTATTGCCCAAAAAATAGAAAATACCGTTACGGCGGCATTAAATATAACATCACATAGAGTATCTATTGCAGGAGGAAACTAAAATGAAAAAAGGCAAAGTATTAGGTAAAGGTCAGTTAGCGGTCGGTGTAATGGTAATAGCATTGGCGGCGGCAATATGGCTTAATTCAAAATATATGCCGTCATCCACAAAATATTTAGGTGAAGCGTCCTACGTTTCTGCCGAAGCCGACACCAAAACCCAAACCGAATCTAAAACCGACGACTATTTCACAACCGCAAAAGCAGAGCGTGACAAAACACTTAAAAGTGCTATTGAAACGGTTGAAGAAACTCTCAAAAACGATAAACTGACCGACAAAGATAAGCAAAATGCCCTTAAAAAGATTGAAAGTATTGCAGAAAACATTGAGCGTGAAGCCAACATTGAAGCCCTTTTAAAAGCAAAAGGCTTTGAAAAAGCGGTAGCAATAATAGGTATGGACGGTATAAATATCATAGTAAAATCGGACGGTCTTACCACTGCAAATACTATGCAAATACAGGATATCGTTACCGCCGAATCAGGTTTAGACCTTTCAAAAATTAAAATTATCCCAACAAAATAAAAAAAAGTTGTAATCTTTCGGAATAGGTGTTATAATAAGATAAAGACATTCAAATATATGGAGGTTAAACCTATGGCAAATACAAGCTCCGCTCTTTCAATCAATATTGACGTTCTTAAAAAAATGACTAAAATGGCCGCTACCGAAATAGACGGTGTAGCAGGTATCCCAAATAAGAGCATGGACCTTAAAGGTGCTGTTAAATCAAGAAATCCTCTTGCAGGTGTTAAAATCGAAAGTGTAAACGGCGCTTTGGAAATCGTTGTTTATATTATCGTCAAAAAAAGCGCAAACGTTAAAACCGTAGCAGAAGAAGTACAGACAAACGTTAAGGATAAAATCCAGACTATGACCGGCTCTGCCGTTACTAAGGTAAACGTTATTATTGCCGATATTGAGTTTGACGAACCCGAAGAATAATTTTAAAAGCATTAAAGAAGCCGAGTGCGTTTGCACTCGGCTTCTTCGTTTTAATATGTAAGATTATAGTTATAAAGTTTTTCAAGCTTCTCAAAAACCTTTTGGCAATCATTGCTTTGTGTGATTTCAGCGGATATTACACGGCATAGTTCGCCTCGTATACCCTGTGCAGGCGCTGAAAGCAAGTGTGTGCCAAAATATAAGGAAATCCCTTTTTCCAAATCAACAGCAAGATAAGCTCCTGCGGCACCTCCCCAACCAAAATCAGAGTACCCTTGTACGCCTTTATCGCACCATACACCCAAGCCGTAACCGTGAGTATCGTTTGTCCAGTAGGTGCTTCTTTGTTCTTTGGTAAGGCGTGGTGTAATCATAAGTTTTAAGGTTTCAGGTTTTATTAACTTGCCCGTGCGCAATCCTTCCAAAAACTTGATATAATCATCAACAGTAGAAATACCACCTGCACCACCCGAAGCATACTCATTACCAATTTTATAAGTTACAATATTTTTACCGACGTTATTGTGTTTACCATCTGCATAATGGTATTGCTCAGCGATAGTATTGAGTTCATTCTCAGGCAACATAAAGGTCGAATTTTCCATCCCCAACTTATCAAAAATATTCTTTTTAACGTAAATTTCAAATTTCTCGCCCGAAATCACTTCCACAAGTGCAGCCAAAACATCGTGGCAAAGACTGTATTCCCAACGTTTTCCAGGCTCGAACAGTAATGGCTCTTGCGCCAAATACTTCATAGCCAAACGTGTGGGGCATCTGCCGTTAGTATCTTCACGGCACTGCATCAAAGAGGGTGAATAAAGGTCATAGGAAAATCCTGCAGTCATTTCAAAAAGATGTTTTATTAAAATAGGATTTTCTGCTTTTTTAATACCTTCTTCTGTTTTGACCATAATATTTTCAAATTCAGGCATATAGTCTGAAAGCTTATCATCAAGTGAAAATAAACCCTTCTCCCACAACTGCAAAGCCGCGGTGCAAGTAATCGGTTTGGAACAAGAATAAATATTATATCTTTCCTTACCGTTCATTGCAATTTTGTTTTCAATATCGCTAAACCCGTCAAATCGGCGAAAAATACACTCACCGTCTTTGTAAATCACAAGGTCGTAGCCTTGAAACCCAGATTCCAAACATATATCGCAAATCCTTTTAACATTTTCAAACATAATTATCACCTGAAAAGATTATAGCACATTTGTAAAAATTTGCAAAGAGTTTATAAGGGATAATATGAATTAAATTGTAATTTGTCGAGTGCCTAGACAGGCAATCACGCTACAACTTTGTACAAACTTTTGACAAATAACCCCACCATACAAATACGATTAAATTGTAGTTTGTCGGTTTGCAAAACCGATAAACTTGTAGGGACAGGCATCCCGGACTGTCCGCTCGAATGTATGTAATTAAACGGGCAGTCGAGGTAGCGTAAGCGTGCGTAGCGATAGTGAATAACAGTCCTGTAGACTGTTAGAGCCGCGGAGGGACCGAGCATCGCAGTGCGAGACCGCCTGCCCCTACAATGCTTAATTGACTATTCGTAGGGGATGATGCCTACATCATCACGTCAGATTCAGATGATATTCACGGGTCAATGAAAGGCATCGAGCCCTACTAACTATCACTTAACTTCCCGACAAACTATAATTTATCTTCATGTATTCGAATCCCCTTAGTTAGATAAAATTAAAAAACCGACCCAAAGGGAGACACTTCGTAAAGAAGTTGTCTCTCTTTTTTATTGCTTTTAGTATAATAAAAATGACACTTTCAAGTTTTGAAAGTGTCATAGTGGGTTACATACTTTGAATAACACCCATCTCAGAAACCAAAATTTTTGTTACTATTATGAGATAGGTATGCTCAGTTTTTTACAAAACACACAATTATTTATCAAATTTAGCTTTGATTTGTTCGTTAATTCTTGCGTCCATTTTAGGAATAAGTTTTAAGTCTTCTTCTTTTACACTTATTTCTGCAATGTCGTCCTTTTCGCCATACTGTGGGAAATTGACAAGCCAGGTTTCGTTTGAATTATCTTCAAGGCAAATCCAACCCTGCATCCCTTTATGAACGCCATCTTTAGCATATTTATCTTTTTCAACTATTACTTCTACACAATCCATCATTTTCATATTATTTACCTCCTAACGGTGTAGTTAATTGGATATGTCCATTTGGATAAACCATCCATCCGGTTATAAAAGACACTTTGTCACCAGTATCTTTTCGAGCAATTTCTATTTTGATACTTAATCGTTGTCCTTTGTCATTAAGTTTGCCTAATGTATAGTCTCCATTGATATATTTCTCTAAAGCCTGTTTTTCGATTTCTGCTTTTAAATATTTCGCATCTACAACCGAATAACCCCAAGATTTAAAAAGTTTATCTTTTCCGTGTCCGTATTCACCCTTGGTATCAAATAGATATGGGTCAAATTTACTATAAGCACTATCGGATGAACTTTTGGTTAATACATCATTATATGAAATGTCTTCTAATACACAGTGGCAAAATAGATGATGTGGCCATATTGGTTTTTTATCATTTAAAAACCAACAGCCATCAAGCTTTAAGCATTCCGGACAATGATTATCGCTCAAATTACGATGTATCCATTTTTTCCATTTTGGTTCAGTAGGTGTTTTCTTACCCCACACTCCAGCGGAAAATAATTCATTTAAAAATCCCATTTGTATAATACTCCTTTCTTTTTAATTTTTCAAGAATATTATACATAAAATCAAACCGACATTCACCGACATCTTTAAGAAAATTGCGATTTTTAGTTATGGCAAAAATTAGCATTATAAAAATTTAGGCACCTTCCTTACGGAGGGTGCCCCAAAGGTCGGCTTCTTAATTTGGTGATCCATCGGGGATGAATACGCTTATGCGTATTCCCTGCTCGGCGACCGTTTGCTTTGCAAACAGTACCCGCCTCACACCGCTACGCTACAAAACAGTTATTTAAACTGTTTTGCTTTACGCTTCGCGCCCTCTCAGTGTTCGAATCCCCTTAGTTAGATAAAATTAATAAATATCCACCCGCATAGCGGGTGGTATTTCATTTTCGGGCATAGCCCTAACCGATACTGGCGGCGCACAAGTGCGCTTTTTTGTTGGCCTGCCAGCCATGCAATTTTTACTTACTACCCATAAATGGGTCCCGCG
>JAZSNT010000001.1:0-32428 GCA_045536525.1 Acutalibacteraceae bacterium | reverse complement strand
CAGTTAGAAGAAGATTACGCAGCAGAACAAATTAGTATAAAAGAATTTGTAGACCCGTTTACGGGTAACAAGAAGTAAAAGGCAAAAAAAGACAGCCGCACGTGAGCGGCTGCCCGAAATTGTAATGCGTTGCTAAACTTTTAGTGCCCCTTTTAGGGGTTAAGCCAGTAGTCACCCCTTATAGGGGTGGTGCATACCACCGGTTTACCGGTGGTTATGATTATAAAAAAGTATTGACAAAATATATACTTCGTTATATGATGTATTATGCAAAAGGAGGTATAGTGTGGATATTCAGTTGAAACGTGGACTTTTAGACGTTTGCGTATTAGCGGCGATTAAAAGTGAAGATTCTTACGGTTATAAGATAATTAAGGATATGAAACCTTATATAGAACTTTCGGAATCAACCCTTTATACTATTTTGAAACGTTTGGAAACAGCAAGTATGTTGGCAGTATATACAGCGGAACACGGTGGCAGATTGCGCAAATATTATCATATTACTCAAGAGGGTATTAAACGTATAGAAGAATTTAAGGTTGAATGGAAAGAAATTTTATCGATTTATAATTTTGTGACAAAGGAGGATAAGAGAAATGAATAAACAAGAATTCCTTGTGCTTTTGAGTGAGAAGTTGTATGGTTTACCAAAGGAAGAAACAGATGAACGCTTGGCGTTTTATTGTGAAATAATAGATGATAAAATAGAAGAAGGAATAGATGAAGAAGAGGCGGTTTCTTCGATAGGAGACATAGGTAAAATTGCAGAACAGATTATAGCTGAGACTCCGTTTACTAAAATCGCGAAAGAAAGAATTATATCAAAAAGACGTCTTAAAAAGTGGGAGATTATACTTTTGGTACCAGGCTCACCGATATGGGTATCACTTGGTGTTGCGGCGGTTGCGGTGACATTGGCAATTTTCGTGTCGTTATGGGCTGTTATAATTTCACTTTGGGCTGTTTTTGCGTCATTTGTCGGCAGTTCTATCGGTAGTATAGTCGGTGGAATTGTTTTGAATATAAACGGCAATATTTTTTCAGGAATAGCAATGATTGGCGCGGGAATTGTTTGCGCAGGATTTTCGATTTTTGTATTTTACGGATGCAAAATTGCCACAAAAGGAATTTTGTGGCTTACAAAGAAATTTGTATTATGGGTTAAGAACTGTTTTATCAAAAAGGAGGCGGCATTATGAAAACGACAACTAAAAAATGGCTAATAACAGCCGCTTTGCTTATTTTGATTGGGTGTATAATTTTTGGAGGTGTTATGGCAATGTTTGGGTTTGATTTTAAGAAACTAAGTACTTGTGAGTTTGAGACCAATAAATATGAAATTACCGATAATTTCAGTGATATATCGGTCGATACCAATACGGCGGAAGTGGAATTTTTAGTGTCTGATGATGAAAAAATCAAGGTGGAATGTCACGAAGAAAAAAGTAATAAACATTCGGTTTTGGTGGAAGAAAATAAACTTATAATAAAACTTGTAAACCGAAAAAAATGGTATGATTATATAGGTGTTAATTTTGAAACACCAAAAATAACGGTATATTTGCCAAAGGGTGAATACGGTGCGCTTTACGTAAACGGAAGTACCGGAGATATTAAAATAGCAAAAGATTTTCAGTTTAAATGTGCTGATATTTCTTTAAGTACGGGTAAAACTCAGTTTTCAGCTTCGTCTTTGGGTATTGTAAAAATTAGTGCAAGTACAGGTGACGTTACGGTTAAAAATACTGCAGTCGGTGGGCTTGACGTTACTGTTACGACGGGTAGCATCAAGTTATCGGGCGTTACAAGTAAAGGCGGTGTTAGAGCAAAGGTTTCTACGGGCAAAACAAAATTGACCGATATAGATTGTAAAAACCTTGTATCAAGCGGTAGCACGGGCGATATAATTCTTGATAACGTTGTGGCAAATGATAAGTTTTCTGTAAGCAGAAGCACGGGAGATATTGAAATAAAAGGCGCTGATGCAAATGAAATTTATCTTGAAACCGATACGGGCGATATAGAAGGCTTTTTGTTTAGCGATAAGATATTTATTGCAAAGACCGATACGGGTGATATAGATGTTCCAAAAACTACCACAGGCGGAAAGTGTGAAATAAACACCGATACAGGTGATATCAAAATTAAAATTAAGAAACAGTAGGTATTATATTTTAAAAACCTAACAAGTAAATTTGCTTGTTAGGTTTTTTATAATTTTATTCTTTTATAAAATTAAACGAGCCTGAAAAGAAGGTTGTAGTTTCTTTACCAACCGTAAGCAAACCACCTTCGCAGGTGGCATTTTTGATTGTTCCGTCTTCCAGTTCAACCTTACAGGGAGCAGGAACGGCAGTAGTAACAAAGGGAACGTGGTTTGCCATGACGGCCAGTTCACCTTCAACGCCTCGCACGTCGAATTTTACAACGTCCCCTTCGAATTTATTGCCGTCGGGGGTGGAAATTGTCAGTTTGAAGGTGTTCATTACTGCACCTTCTTTGCCTTTTCAATAGCTTCGTCAATAGAGCCTACGAATAAGAATGCAGATTCGGGCAAATCGTCGTGTTTGCCTTCGATAATTTCTTTAAATCCACGTACGGTTTCAGCAATAGGAACGTATTTGCCCTTAAAGCCTGTGAATTTTTCAGATACGTCGAACGGTTGAGACAAGAAACGTTGAATCTTACGCGCGCGGGAAACTGTGAGTTTGTCCTCATCTGAAAGTTCGTCCATACCCATTATAGCTATAATATCCATAAGTTCGTTGTAACGTTGTAAGATGCGCTGAACTTCTTTCGCTACGTAGTAGTGCTCTTCACCTACAACTTCGGGGGTTAAGATACGGCTTGTAGATTCGAGCGGGTCAACCGCAGGATAAATACCCATAGAAGCGATGTTACGTGCCAAAACGGTGGTAGCATCCAAGTGAGCAAAAGCAGTTGCAGGAGCGGGGTCGGTAAGGTCGTCCGCAGGTACGTAAACCGCTTGAATAGACGTGATAGAACCCTTTTTGGTAGATGTAATACGCTCTTGCAAAGCGCCCATTTCGTTAGCGAGTGTGGGCTGATAACCAACTGCAGAAGGCATACGGCCCAAAAGCGCCGAAACCTCACTACCTGCTTGTGTGAAACGGAAAATGTTATCTATAAACAAAAGCACGTCCTGATTCTTTTCGTCACGGAAATATTCAGCCATAGTAAGAGCGGAAAGTGCTACACGCATACGGGCTCCGGGCGCGTCGTTCATCTGACCGTAAACGAGAGCGGTGTTATTTATAACACCAGACTGCTTCATTTCGTTATAAAGGTCGTTACCTTCACGGGTACGTTCACCTACACCGCCGAATACTGAGATACCGCCGTGCTCCTTTGCGATGTTATTGATAAGTTCCATAATAAGAACGGTTTTACCAACACCTGCGCCGCCGAAAAGACCGATTTTACCACCTTTTGCATAGGGGCAGATAAGGTCTATAACCTTGATACCTGTTTCAAAAATTTCCGAACCGGTTGCCAAGTCTTCATATTTAGGGGCGGCTCTATGGATATTCCATTTTTCTTTGGTTTCGGGGGTGGGAATGTTGTCTACCGCTTCACCCAAAACATTGAAAATTCTGCCTAAAGTTTCGTTACCAACCGGTACGCTTATGGGAGCACCTGTATCGGTAACTTCTGCGCCACGGGTTAAACCGTCTGTGGAAGCCATAGCGATACAACGGGCGGTGTTGTTACCGATATGCTGTGCTACTTCAACGATTAAAACTTTTTCGCCGATATTTACGGTAAGGGCGTTGAGAATAGGGGGGAGTTGACCTTCGGGGAAACGAACGTCAACAACAGGACCCATAACCTGAATTATTTCACCTTTGTTCAATTTGTTCACCTCAAATTATACGAGTTCATCGGGATTGCCGCTACCTGCAACAATCTCGGTAATTTCTTGTGTGATAGCGCCTTGACGGGCACGGTTGTACTGTAAACTCAAATCGTCTATCATTTGCTGTGCGTTCTTACCTGCGCTATCCATCGCCATACGACGTGCCGCCACTTCACTTGCAAAACTTTCACGTATACATGCCGAAATGATACCTGTTACATATTCACACACAGTATGATTGAGTATGGTCAAAGCATCCGGCTCGTAAATTGCGCTTGAAGTGGAAGTGTTTTCACTTTTTTCCAATGGCAACAGCCAACGTAAAGTTGCTTCCTGAGTCATGGCTGAGATGTATTTGGTATAAATAATGCCTAATTTGTCAAATTTGCCTTCGCTAAAATCGGTACAAAGTTCATTTGCGATTTCAGAAGCATCATTGAAAGTGAAATGCTCGGATGAAATGAACGGTTTTCCGAAACGTTCACACGCACGTTTGCCTACGGGTATAAAATCTGCATTGTCTATTGTGGCGGCAAGGCGGAAAACGTTTGCGTTATATCCACCTGCAAGTCCACGGTCACCCGCAATTACAATAATGCGTGTTTTTCCTGTATTATAGGTTTGCATAAAAGGACTTTTGAGGCATTCTTTATCGCTTGTAAGTTCGTTTAGCGCCTTGTCAAAAGCGGCGGAATATTCACGTGCTTTTTTAAGCGCTATATTAGAGCGATATATCTTTGAAGCTGCGACAAGACCCATTGCTTTGGTAAGCTGCAGGGTAGAGGTGGTACTCTTTATTCGCAACCTTAGAGCTTTGGTATTTCCCGACATTGATTATTTCTCCAAACTTTTAAGAATGTTTTTAAGTTCTTCCTGGTCTGAGTCTTCGAAGTAACCTTCTTCAATACGACCAAGCCAATCTGCGTGGGAATTTTCAAGCTTTGCAAACAAGTTTGCTTCATATTCTTTAACCTTGTTTACAGGTGTAGAATCAAGATATCCGTTGATAACTGCGTAAACAATAGCAACCTGACAACCAACACGGATAGGGGTGTTGCGGTTTTGCTTTAATACTTCAACAATACGTTCACCTAAAGCCAAACGAGCTTTTGTATCGGCATCCAAGTCACTGCCGAACTGTGCGAATGACTGTAATTCACGGTATTGCGAATATAAAAGTTTTAATTCACCTGCAACCTTTTTCATACCTTTAAGTTGTGCAGAGCCACCAACACGGCTAACCGAAATACCGGGGTTGATAGCAGGCATAATGCCTGAATGGAAAAGTTCGGTTTCAAGGAATATCTGACCGTCGGTAATAGAAATTACGTTGGTAGGAATATAAGCCGAAACATCGCCTGCCTGAGTTTCGATAATCGGTAAAGCGGTGATTGTACCGCCACCGTATGCTTCGTCAACACAAGCGGCACGTTCTAATAAACGTGAATGTAAATAGAAAACGTCACCTGGGTATGCTTCACGTCCGGGTGGACGGCGAACAAGCAAGGAAAGTGCACGGTAAGCCACTGCGTGTTTGCTCAAATCGTCATATATAATAAGAACGTCTTTACCTTGTTCACGGAAGTATTCAGCCATAGCGCAACCGCTGTAAGGCGCAATATATTGGAGGGGTGCGCTTTCTGCGGCTGTGGCAGATACTATGATTGTATAATCCATCGCACCGTTTTGCAAAAGTTCATTGGAAAGTTTTGCAACCGACGTGGATTTCTGACCTATGGCTACGTATATACAAATAACGTTTGTTTTTTTCTGGTTTATAATGGTATCAATAGCGATTTCGGTTTTACCTGTCTGACGGTCGCCGATAATAAGCTCACGTTGACCGCGTCCAATCGGAATCATACTGTCGATAGCCTTAATACCTGTTTGAAGCGGAACGCTAACGCTTTTACGTTCGATAATTCCCGGTGCTTCATTTTCAATGGGACGTGTATCAGAATATTCAATCGGGCCTTTGCCGTCAATAGGCTCACCCAAAGCATTAACAACACGACCTAAAAGTTTTTCACCAACAGGTACGGATACAACACGGCCTGTGCGGGAAACGGTAACACCCTCACGAATATCATTTTTATCCGAAAGAATTGCAACCGAAACGGTTTCTTCTTCAAGGTTTTGTGCGATACCGAAACTGCCGCCTTCGAACTCTAAAAGTTCGTTAGCCATACAGTTTTTAAGACCGTAAACACGTGCAATACCGTCACCGACAAGGATAACCTTACCGGTTTCTTTCATATTAACACGGGTGTTGTAATTTTCAATTTGTGTTTTAATTATTTTACTGATTTCAAAGGGACTGTTCATCCGTTCATCGCTCCTTTGATTAAACTGAGTTTTCTAAGGACACTGCCGTCAAGTGTTTTGCCGTCTATTTCAATTTTCATACCGCCCAAAAGCGCAGGGTCTACGTTATAAACAGGCACAATGTTTTTATTGTGAGATATACGCAATTTTTCTTCAAGGCGCTGTTTTTGAGCATCACTAAGCGGAGTAGCCGAAGTGATGAGTGCAGTAATGCTGTTTTCGTGAATTTTTTTAAGTTCAAAGAAATCTTCTATTAAAGAAGGTAATTCTCTGATTCTGCCATTTTCACACAAAAGTTTCAAAAAGCAAACTATGTGCTCGGGAAAATTTGCGAACGCTTCTTCAATAGAACGTAGTCTGTTGGAAAGAGGTTCGGCAGGGGAAAACAGATATTCAAGATATTCGGGTTGTTCCGCTACGGCGTTATTTATTTCTATAAGGCAGTTTGCGTATTCGTCTATTTTATTCTGCTCGGCGCAAATGGTAAACAACGCTTTAGCATATTCACTGCTAACGTTATTCATAATTGTCACCTATATTGTCAATAAACGAATCGATTAAATTTTTATGGTCATCAGCAGAAATTTTACGTTCAAGTACTTTTTCGGTAAGAACGGTGCTGACATCAATAATTTCTTTCTTAATGCTGTCTTCGGCTTTCAAAACGGCGAGTTTTGCGTCGTTTTCTGCCTTTGTAACAATACCTTCCGCTTTTTGCTTAGCATCTGAAATGATTTCTTTTTCACGTGCTTTTGCAGTATCAACGGCAGACTGAATAATTCCGTCGGCTTCCAAAGAAGCGGCAGAAAGTTTTTCTTCGTATTGTGTTTTAGCTTCCATAGCATCAGATTTTGCCTGTTCGGCATCATCATACTCTTGCTTGATGGCATTCTGACGTTCATTGAGCATTTTTTTAGCAGGTTTATAAAGAAATTTCTTAATAATAAGAAATAAAATAACAAGATTTAAAAGAGAAATTATTATTTGCCAAATATTTATTGAAATAACATCTAAAGATTGCATTTTAAACTATCCTTATAAAGCACTTATTGTATTAACAAGAACATCAACTAAAAGTTGTGGCGCTACGAATATAAGAAGAATAGCGATAACCAAAGCATAAAGACCGGTTGTTTCAGCAATAGCGCAACCCATAAGCATAGTGGTGGTTACTTCACTTTTACATTCAGGCTGTCTGCCGATAGCTTCACAAGCAGAAGCGACAGCATTACCTTCACCTATACCAGGGCCGATACCAGCTATCATTGCAGTACCTGCACCGAGTGCACAACAACCTAAAATAATACCAATTGCAATTTCCATTTTTTGTTCCTCCAAAAAAATTATTTATTTTTTAAAGCTTTTTGAGCTTTTTTTAACTTTCTTTTTTGATATTCATCTATATCAAGACCGCCTGAAACATTAAGCATTGTAAGCATTGCGAAAATAAATGCTTGTAATATACCGCTAAATACATCAAAATAAATTGATAGTACACTGGGAATTCCTATTTGCAAAAATGGGAATTCACCCAAAAAGCCAGGTAGTGAATAAAACAACATTGATGAAAGGCCTGCAAGTGCCGAACTTAAAAGCACGGAGATTACAGTGCCCGAAAGAATATTTCCATAATGACGGAATGCCATAGAAATAGGTGTAGCAAATTCACTTATGAAGTTGATAGGTGCCAAAAGAGATATAGGTTTAGTAAAGCCTTTTAAATAATAAAGCGGTCCACATTTCATCTTATAATAAGTAATCAGGAAGAAAACGAGTATGGCCCAACCGCTCACGATATTTATATCAGAAGTAGGTGGAAAAAGACCGAACAAACTTAACAGACTGGAAAAAGCCGAAAGAGCCATAATAGCGATAATGAACGGGGAGTATTCTTTAAAATAGTCACCCATATTGTTTTTTATTAATCCGTCGGCCTTTTCGATGATGATTTCTAATAAGTGTTGACGTTTGAGTTCGGGATTCACCTTTAAGCCGTGTGTTATATAAAGACATAGGAAGAAAATTGATATAAGCACGAAGGCTGAGTTTACCTGCGCTTCGGTTATATATAAATCTTGTATAGGCATAGGAATGGTGAAGAAAATTCTGGCACCGGTGATGTTTATGCCTTCACTTACAGGTTCAGTCAAAACTTGTAGCGTGATAGCGGCAAGAATCGGCAGAATCATCATTAAAATATAAATTGTATCAATGATTTTAAAATGTGTATTTTTTGTTTTCAAAGATATTACCTCTTTTGAAAATTAATCTTTTTTAAATATAGGTCTAAGAACTATTGCTATGCGTGGGAAAAGATAGGGGATAATAGCGGATATAAACGCATATATGTTTGAACGGAAAATTAAATATGCAACAGCGGAAAGTATAAACATTGCAAATAGGCGAAGGGATTGAGATAATTTTATTTGTCTTTTAGCGTTTTCCGGTTGCTTATTTAATGAAAGTTGTAGATTGTAAGCCATAAAAAAGAAGTTTCCGACAGTAATGAAAAGTCCGAAAAGGTTGCCAAGCAAAATTGTATAATCCCATTTGTTTAATATTAAAAATACGGATTGCATAAACAAACTTAGAATTGCGCTTAAATATAAGATGTAAAGAGTTTCTTTTTTTATGATTTTATCTATTTTTTTCATAATACTTTCTCCAAACTAAAATTCACTCCATAATACAGTATAGCATAGCAAATTCGATAATACAAGCCTTTTATAAAAGTTATTTTTTTAACAAGTTAAAAAAAGGTCTCGTAATACTTTTATTGAAATGTCACAATTTTTTGTTGCATTATATAATAAGGTGTGTTACTATTATTTTGTATATTATTTTAAGGAGAAATCAGTGAAAATGGGAAAAATCGAATGTTTGGAAGCAATCAAACAAAATATTAAAAAAGTGGTTGTGGGTAAGGACGATGTAATTGATATGTTGCTCGTTTCTCTTATCTGTTCGGGTCATATTATAATTGAAGATTTACCGGGTCTTGGTAAGACTACTTTGGCTAGTGCTTTGGCATCTTCTTTGGGTTGTGATTTTCAGCGTATACAGTTCACACCTGACGTATTACCTTCGGATATTACAGGTTTTAATATTTATGATATCAATTCGGGTAAAAAGGCATTCCAGAAGGGTAGCGTACATTCTCAGATAGTTTTGGCGGACGAAATTAACCGTGCAAGTCCTAAAACTCAATCTGCACTTCTGGAAGCAATGCAGGAAAGACAGGTTACTGTTGACGGTAAGACTTATGAATTACCTAAGCCGTTTATGATTTTGGCAACCGAAAACCCCATAGATACCGCAGGTACATATCCGCTTCCCGAAGCACAATTAGACCGTTTTCTTATGAGAATAAATATGGGTTATCCCGATTTTGAGTCGGAAATTGATATATTGCGTCAAAAACGCTCGGTTGTTAAGGATGTAAACCTTGACCCTGTTGCAACCTCTGAAGATATTTTAAGAATTCAAGAGGCTGTTGATATGGTATTTATTTCTGATGAAATTCTTAAATATATCGTACAAATTACGACTGCCACCCGTGAATACGACGGCGTTTCGATGGGCGTAAGTCCTCGTGGCTCTATTGCTCTTACTCAGGCGGCTTGCGGTTTGGCGCTCCTTAACGGACGTAATTTTGTTATTCCTGATGACGTTAAGCGTTTAGCACCTTATGTTTTAGCGCACAGAATGATTATTAAAAACCGCTCTGGCGCTAAGGGAACTACTGCTATTGACATAATAAATAACATATTAAATACTATTAGTGTTCCCAAATAAGTCTGAAAGGATATATTTATGACTTTAAGAGGATTATTTGTTACCCTCATCGAGTTCTTTTTGTTGATTTTGGCATTAGGTACGGAAATACGTGAATTTTTTGTGGTTGCGGTTTGTATCGGTGCCGTGGTTTTATATTCGTTTGTATCTTTGCTTTTAGCAATGCTTACTTTACGTGTGGATTCCGAAATTGATAAGACGGCTGCTTTGAGAGGGGAGACAATTAAATATACGCTTCATCTTAAAGGTGTTGCAATTCTGCCTGTTACGGGTTTTCTGGCAGTTAAAAACGCAGAGTTTGAAAAGCGCAGTTTGCGACGTAAAAGGCATACCTTTATAATGGTACCGTCGTTTATGATAAAGCATAATTTTAAATTTGAAATTCCCTGTTCTCACGTAGGGTTATGGAACGTAGGAATAAAAAGTTTGCATTTTGAGGATATTTTCGGTTTGTTTGATTTACCCGTTGTACGTTCTAAAAAAAGCACATACACGGTAGAATTAGCGGTGATGCCGCATATACACGAACTTGAATATGACGTTGAAACAGGTACTTCGGGTGATTACGGCAGTAACAGTGACCTTGATTCAGAAGAGGGTGAACTTTTAGGTGATTCGCGTCTGTACCGTGAGGGCGATTCGTTAAAACGTATCAACTGGAAACTCAGTGTGCGCACTAAAACACTTTATGCACGTAAGTATGAAATGCCTCAAAAACCGAGAATTTCGATTGTTACAGACTGTGCTTTTTTGGATAACGGCGCAGGTGATTCGGTTGATATTGCGTGTGAATCGGCAATATCGCTTATAAAGTTTTTTGTTGAGCATAATAATAGTGTAGATGTTGTTACCATACGTAATAAAGAAGATAATGAAAACTACAATTATAGCATAAGAACGGTTAATGACGTTGATAAAATGCAGTATAATTTTGCTTGTATACCTTTCTATAAGGATGCAGAGAAATTGGAAGTAGATATAATTAAGGAAGCACCTTTTTTAAATGCCGATAAGGTTTATGTTATTACATCCAATCCGTCAGACGGTGTTTTGAATGAACTCACAACATTGGTTAAAAACGGAAAGGTTGCTAAATGTATTGTGCCCAAAACACAGGTGAATATAGACGGCGTAAATCAAATGAATTATTATGGTGAGGATGTTTTGGTAAAAATCAACTCTACCAAAAGCATTCCGCAGAAGGTAGGTGCGGCACTATGATAACTAATTTGAAACATATATTCAGAAAAAAAGAAAAGGCAAAAGAAAGTGTACTTGACTTTTTGCTCACTATACTTAGTTGTTGGGCAATGTCGGTGGGTGCGGCGCTTATACAGGATGCGCAATTTGCCAATCAGATAGGTTTGATTCCTATTCTTTGGCAAACCCTTGTTGCGGTTGTCGCAGTTGCTTTACTTACTAGACGTTGGTGGATATCTATAATATATTTTGGTGTACTGGTTCCGCTTTTCTTTCTTACGGTTTCGTTGTCGGGTGATATACTATCATTTTTTGAAAGTTTTGGAGGTTTCTTAAAATGGTGGCTTGGCGGTATGAAAATAGGTTCCAAATGGTACTCCGACGAAGGTTTTTATCTTATACATACCATTATAAATATCGGTTTAGGGCTATTGTTTTTTACCGTTACGCGTATTACCAAAAGGGCGTGGGCGCCTGTTTTGACTGCGGTTATACTTATTGTACTTAATTACGTATACGGTTATACGGGATATAACGTTCTGGCGGTTCCGTTTTATATTATCGGTATTTTTCCGCTTATTGCAGGTGATAAGTTTCAAAACCTCAAATTACCTAACGTTAAAAATCTTTTCGGTATACTGGGTAGAAAATGGATGGTTATGATTGTGGCTACCGTTGTAGCGGTGGTAATTTCATTATTGTCGTTTAGTATTATAAATTCTACAAAAGGCAGTGTGCGTAACCGTTTTTGTTCCGATATTGTGGCAGACGTTCAGACGTCGGCAAATATTTATCCAAACGAACAAAGCAGTCTTAACATTACCTTGTTTGATTTAGGTCTTGTTATGAACAGCACCTATATAGGCGGTGACCTGTACAGTATCAAATCTAAAACTTTGGCAACTACCAATTTGGCTAAGGCTTCCCTTGTGAAAGTGACGTCTTTTGAAACCTATAATGGTAAGAACTGGGTAAGTAATTTTGATAAGGACTATCGTATTAACGGTCCTTGGGAAGAAGAGCAGGGCGTATATCTTTCAACCCGACTTAACGGGAATGAGAAATTTATGCGGCAACTTGAAAATACGGGTTACAGGGTTAACGTAGAGTTTACTCTTACACAAAAAACAAACTTTTTGTTTTCCATTGGTAAAGTAATGGATATAGAGGAAGAAGAACCTACTATAAACCCGATACTCTTTGACAGGCAGGGTAGAATACTTTCGCAGTATACTATGCCTAAACAGTATAAGTATACACTTGATACTATTGTTTTTAATACTGTAGATAAAGTTTCGGTTATTCAAATGAACATTATTTTGGATGATTATGCCGTTGAATCTGACCCTCAGTATAATAAAAACAGTGATTTTTATAAGATTTACACCCAGAGTTTAGGCAAAAATAAATATGTTACAAATGCACTTAAAAGTCTTAATTTAAAAGAGGATAGCGAGTATGAAAAGGCGTATAAGATTTGTCAGTATTTTTCTGATAAAAACGGTTTTTCATACACGGATAAACCACCTGCATTTAACAAAGGCGACAATATTATAACAAAGCTTTTTGAAACTAAAAAAGGGCACTGTATGTATTACGCCACTGCTATGGTTGCCATGGCGAGAGAAGCGGGTATACCTTCACGTTTGGCGGCAGGATATCTTACAATACCATCAGAAGATAAGAAGACCTATAAAGTAGATGCTTCTTCGCCTTATGCTTGGGTAGAGTGTTATTTGCCAAACGTTGGTTGGATTTCATTTGACCCGACACCCGAAGTCACCGCACGACCGTTAAGTTCCAGCGCAGGTTCTGATGGAGTCGGTGGTGATGCGCCTAACATTACGGTTGAAGATATACGTGAAACAGAAGAGCAATCCGTGGCAGGAACAAACTTAAAATGGGATGAAGTAGTAAACGTTCCGTTGGTTGTGGCGCTCAGTTTATTGGGACTTTTGATTATTGCGCTTATTTATAATACCTTGTATTCTCAAAAGTATTATGAACTTGCACGTGTGCGTAAGCGTTTTAAAACTACTGACGAACAGGCAAAATTTTATTATTTTGATATTTTGCGGCAATACCGATGGTTAGGTTTCCGTAATAGAAATTATGAAACCATAAAGGAAATCACGTTTAAGGTTTGCGGGTCTTTAAGTGAAGAATGTGAAGAAAAAGTACTTACTGCAATAGAAGTTTTTGAAGCACAAATTTACGGCGAACAGGCACCGAGTGATACAGACGTAGAAAACATCTGTGAAGCCCGAAGTGCGCTTGAAAATACCTTAAAAGACCGTAATAATAAGTTTATGTACGTTGTGAAACGTCGTTTGCTTTTGCCGATTTTCAACATAGCGCCAAAGGTGTATAGAAAACTTAATAAAATTAAAAAGTAATACGAAACCGCCCAATTTTTTGATTGGGCGGTTGAGTTTTTGACTTATTTGTTTGATTTATTACATATTAAATTAGCGGCTTTGCCTTTGTATATCATCATTGCGAAAGTTTTTAATTATACACGCTAAAGCGTGATGATATACAGTCCTTACGGACTGATGAGATACAACACGACAAAGCCGTGTTGATGATATGCCATTGCTTTCGCAATGGATAAAAAATAAGACAGTCTTTCGACTGTCTTATTTTTGGCGCAGAGAGGGGGATTCGAACCCCCGAAGTGGTATTAGCACTTACACGATTTCCAGTCGTGCGCCTTAGACCAGCTCAGCCATCTCTGCATAGGTTACCAAGACATTATAATACATAGTTATAAAAAAAGCAAGTATAAATTTTGAAATGTGTGAAAATGTTAGAATTTATAAATCAAAATGAGGTTTTATATATGTTTTAAAGAATTTGTATTTCGTCATTGTGAAAGCAAAGGATAAAAAAATCTCGTTCCGAAGAACGAGATTTTTTGGTGACCCGTACGAGATTCGAACTCGTGTTACCGCCGTGAAAGGGCGGTGTCTTAGGCCTCTTGACCAACGGGCCGTATTGGTGGCTGTAATTGGATTTGAACCAATGACACTGCGGGTATGAACCGCATGCTCTAGCCAACTGAGCTATACAGCCATAATTCAGCGACTTGTATATTATATCGAAAGTAGTCGCTTTTGTCAATAGTAAATTTTAAAAAATTAAAAAAATTATTTTTTTCTGTTTTTGTCGGGTGAAACAAACCAATTTACGCCCCAAACACCCATAATTATTATACCGCAAAGTATATATCCCCAAAGATTCAACGACTCTTTCAAAATAAATACACCTGCGAGTACAGTTACAACGGTAATTATATTTGAAAAAGATGAAGCCTCAATAACCGTGATATTCGACGTAGCAAAGTTATATACCAAAAATGCCAAAACGGAAGAAATAACAGCAAGATATATAATCGCTATTATAAATTCTTGATATTGGAAACTTTTTAAAATAAGCGGAACAAACTGTGCTTTATACCGTATCGCTCCGATGATATTAAATCCTAAAAAACCTATAAAAAACATAGCGTAGGTGCGTTCGAACGGGGAAGTGATAGTCGATTGCTTACGGCTTAAAATGTTAAAAATTGCTGCACAAATAACAGCGCCGATAAGCAAAATAATACCTAAAACGTAGTTCTTGTTTCCGTCGTTTGAAAGTATGCTTATAAGCGAAACGCCTATAATGGAAATGGCAGTAAAAATCCACTGAATAAAGTTTGGTTTTTCTTTTAATATAACGGCCGAGAAGAGTATAACTACAACCGGCACTAACGCTATAATAACACCCGAAAGTGCGGATGATACAAGAGATAAACCGTACAATTCAAATATAAAATATAAAAACGGTTGTGCCAACGCCATAAACCAAAGCGCAGGGTTTTTAAAGATTTTAAAATTGATTTTAAATAAACCCAAACACATCAAAATGTTAAGACAAAGAAATGCTACGGTAAAACGGACGGCAAGGATTATAAGCGGCTCGGACACCGAAAGTGCCATTTTTGAAAAAATAAAACTAAAACCAAATATTATATTGGCTAAAAGAGCGTAAAAAATACCTAAAAAGTGCTCACGATTTTTCAAAATTCACTCACCATCCTTTCAAAATACGCCTAATTTTAACATAATTTATGGTGTATTGTATGCAAATAAAGGAAATTGTAATTTTTTTGTAACTTTTTTAATATTTTTTCTTGCAAAATGAATAAAAAAAGTGTACAATATAATCAGTATATTATGTCTATATATTATATTCTTTAAAAGGATGTGTTTTTTTAATGGCAAACCAACTTTTTCAAAGTGTGATTTCTCAGATGAAAGATGCTATTGACCGTACGTTTGGTGTGGTTGATGAAAACATGACTATCATTGCTTCGAATGAACTCAGTAAGATAGGCGAAACGGTAATTGATTTTATGCCTTCTTTGGAAACTCAGACAAGTAACGGATATACATACAAAGCAATTTCTTCGGGTCAGGGTGCTAAATATGCAGTTTTTGTAGACGGTGATGATTTACTTGCTTCAAAATATGCTAACGTTTTGGCTGTGGCTTTTTCTAATATCAAGTTTTATTATGACGAAAAGTATGACCGTGGCAACTTCATAAAAAACATAATTCTTGATAACATTTTGCCGGGTGATATTTATATCAAAGCGCGTGAACTTTATTTCAATAGTGACGTTTCACGTACAGTTATCATAATTCGTTCGCTTGAATCAAGCGACGTATCTATCTATGACATAATTCAGAATCTTTTCCCGGACAAGTCTAAGGATTTCATTATTAACATAAACGAGAACGATATCGCACTTGTTAAAGAAACCGCACAGGGTATTGACCCCAAGACTATTGAAAAAATGGCATCTACTATTGCTGATACTATCTCGGGTGAATTTTATGCACACGTAGTTATCGGTATTGGTACTACTGTAAATAATCTTAAAGATTTGGCACGTTCCTTTAAAGAAGCACAGGCTGCTTTGGAAGTCGGTAAGGTATTTGATACCGAAAAGACTATCGTATCTTACGATAATCTTGGTATCGCACGTCTTATTTATCAGTTGCCTACAACTCTTTGTGAATCTTTCTTGAAAGAAGTTTTCCGTCGCGGTTCTATTGAAAATCTCGACCAAGAAACATTATTTACCATTCAGCGTTTCTTTGAAAATAATCTCAATGTTTCGGAAACTTCACGTAAGCTTTTTGTTCACCGTAACACATTGGTTTACCGTCTTGAAAAAATTAAGAAGATAACCGGTCTTGATTTGAGAGAATTCGACCATGCTATCATATTTAAGATTGCGCTTATGGTTAATAAATATTTAAAGAGCAAACCCATTAAGTACTAATTTTAAAAGAAAAGGATTTTTTTGATGGAAAAAATTGAACAAGGTTTTCAGGTAAGCGCCGCAAAGCCTATTATTGAATTTCGTGGCGTTTCAAAAACCTATCAGACTGGCACTCATGCCTTGGAAGACGTTAATATCAAAATTAACAATGGCGAATTCGTATTTGTTGTAGGTTCTTCGGGCGCAGGTAAGAGTACATTTATGAAGCTTATTATGCGTGAAGAAAAAGCAAATACGGGTAAAATTATTGTAAACGGTTATAACCTTACTAAAATGAAGCGAAAAACCGTACCTATGCTCAGACGTACTATGGGTATAGTTTTTCAGGATTTCCGATTAATACCTAATATGAACGTTTTTGAAAACGTTGCTTTTGCTATGCACGTTGTAGGTGCAGACGGAAGAAAAATACGTAAGGAAGTATCCAAGGCATTGTCACTCGTTGGTTTAGGCCATAAGGCACGTTCAATGCCTAACCAATTGTCAGGCGGTGAGCAACAGCGTGTAGGTCTTGCACGTGCGCTTGTTAATTCACCCGATTTGATTATTGCGGACGAGCCGACAGGTAACGTAGACCCCAATATGTCTTATGAAATAGTATCTTTGCTTACCGAAATAAATAAGCGCGGTACAACCGTTTTGATGGTAACACACGACCATAATCTCGTGCGTGATTTCCACCACCGTGTTATTATGCTTGACGGCGGCAAAATTGTTGCCGATAATGCGGGAGGTGACCTATAATGAAACTCAACAGTGTAAGATACTTAGTGCGTGAAGGTTTCAAAAACACCTGGACAAACCGTCTTATGACTATTGCATCTGTGGGCGTTTTGGTTGCCTGTATGGTAATTATAGGTATTTTCGTACTTATATCACAAAATGCCGATATGGCAATGGGAGAACTCGAAAAGCAAAACGTTGTAATGGCGTATATGGAAGATTACAGTTGGGCGCTTTACGGCAACGGTAGCAGTCAGTTAGGTAAAAATCCTGATGAAAAGGCGGATGAAAAGGGTATAAGACCTTCTGACTACGTTATTCATAACGAAGAAGAAGCAAAAGCTCTTTGTGATAAAATTGCAAAACTTGATAACGTAGACTCGGTTACCTTTGTTTCAAGTGAAGAGGGACTTAAATCTGCTACACAGTCTATGACAGAAGACCAAAAGAAATATTTCACTTTCTTAACGGAAGAAGGCGAGAATCCACTTTCAGCCGCTGCTAAGGTTTCTATGAAAGATATGAAGTATTTCGACAAAACGGTTGAGGAAATAAGCAAACTTGAAGGTATAGATACCATTCAGTCAAGTAGTGATGATGCCGAAACTATTTTGGCTATTAAAGACGGCTTGGCAGCCGCAAGTGCTTGGATTATTGCAATACTTATGATAATCGCGCTTGTAATTGTTTCAAATACAATCCGTGTTACAATGTACACACGCAAACTTGAAATCAGTATTATGAAAGCAGTCGGCGCTACCGATACGTTTATACGGTTACCGTTTGTAGTAGAAGGTATGGTAATAGGTCTTGTTTCGGCGCTTTTGGCGGAGGGTATGCTGTATTTCTGCTACCGTATCGCTACTGAAAAGATTGTAAGTACGTTTGGCGCTGTAATACCGTTTGGTGATATGATGTGGGTATTATTATTGTTGTTTATCGGCATTGGTGTTATTGCGGGTATTATCGGCAGTGTAATTATTATAAGCAAGTATTTACGTAAAGAAGGTAGCGAGTTCGCTGCTATTTAATGAATTTTTTTAGGAGTATACGATGTATAAAAGATATATCAAGTTGGTTTCTCTTATTATGGTTTTAATGCTTACCTTTTCTGCATTTTTTGTTGCGGATGTAGGCGCAGCTTCAAAATCACAACTTAAATCTGAAATCAGCAAACTTGAAAAAGAATCGAAAGAACTTGAAAAAGAAATCAAGCGTCTTCAAGGTAAAATCAACGAGCAGGAAAAACTCAAAGATACTATTGAGCGCAAAATGGCAAACGTTCAAAGCCAGATAAATGCTTACAACAAGCAGATTGACAGTATAAACGCAAAGATTAACGCCAACAAGGCTGAAATCAAGAAAAATGAAGAAGAAATTGCCGCAAACAAACTGGCTTTCCAAAAGCGTTTACGTGCGATTTATATGAGTAATCCCGGTAGTGACGTTTTGCTTTTATTAAATGCTGACGATTACTCTGATTCGTTGGCTCTTAAACAACTCACGTCTTCGGTAGCTGACCAAGATAAAAAGATGATTGAAGAGTTGATTGGCGAAATTAAAAAACTTGAAGAAAAGCAAGAGGAAAATAAAAAACTTTTGGATGAACAAGTTGAAGCTAAAAAGGTTATTGAAGCCAAAAAGGAAGAACTTGCCAAGGATGAAAGTCAGATACAGTCTGTAATAAATTCAATTCAAAAAGACCAAAACGAAGTGAAAGATGATAACGCTTTGGTTGAAAAAGAATTGAAACAGATGCAAAAAGAACTCAACGATATTCTTAATGCTTCGGGTAACAGTAACACCAGCATAGTATATGACGGCAAGGATTTCTTGTGGCCCACACCTACCGTAAGCCGTATTTCTTCTTATTTCGGTCCTCGTTGGGGCAGAAATCATAATGGTATAGATATCGCTAACGGCAACTGTTGGGGTGATAAGATTGTCGCTATTGCAGACGGTGTTGTTACTACGTATTGGAACAATTGTAAGCATAATTACGGCAAAAAACCTGCAAGAACTTGTTGCGGTAATGGTTACGGTAACTATATTACCATTAACCACGGTACTAAAAACGGCAAAACCTACGTGGCTTATTATGCTCATATGTCTGATATTGCGGTATCAAAAGGCCAAAAGGTTAAGAAGGGTCAGGTTGTAGGTTATATCGGCTCTACTGGTCGTTCCACCGGCGCACATTTGCATTTTGGTATTGCTGTAAACGGCGGTTGGGTCAACCCGATGAATTACTATAAAAAAGTAGGATGAATCAAAACCGCCACTATTTGTGGCGGTTTTTAAAAATGAAAAGGGTGATTGTATGCGTTCTTTTTTAAGGGTTTCAGGTATAATTTTATTGGTTGCGTGGATGGGGATAATCTTCTTTTTCTCGCATCAGACGGCGCAAGACTCGTCGGAAATAAGCGGCTCTTTTATAGAAATAGTTGCCGAAAAATTATACCCCGATTTCGAAAATTTAAGTGAAAGCGAAAAAGCAGACGTTGTTGCTTCTTTTCAGTTTACCGTACGTAAAAGCGCACACGCAGGGGCGTTTGCACTTTTGGGATTTTTTGCATTTTTAACCTTTGTAAGCTATACCCGTATGCGTTATTGGTTACGTATATTTTGGGCGGCGGCAGTATCGCTAATATATGCCGCAAGTGATGAAATTCATCAGCATTTTATTGAAGGCCGCAGTTGTGAGTTGCGTGATTTTTTGATTGATGCGGCGGGTATAACCTTGTCGTTGCTTTTTTGGTTTGGCATTGTTAAAGCTATCGGTCCTTGGCGCAGAAAAACGGCTTTTGTTCCTAAAAAAGCGGCTTTGGCTTTGGAAACGGGAGCGGATGCATTGTTTGAAAGTGTTGTAGAAAAGCACAAGGCAGATATCAAAGAACCTGTTCTGTTAAAAGAAGACGTGCTTGAAACAATACCTAGCGAAGTACACCCCGAAACAGAAGAAACCGTGCCACAATCACAACCTGAAATTACGGAGAATATTATGGAAGAAATACCTGTAACAGAAATGAAAGAAACCCAAAAGGAAACTAGCGCCGACTTGTCTTATGATATGCAATATGCCGCTTCGGCTATCGGTAAAGTTGTGGTAGAGGTTTCTAAAATTTGTGATAAATTAGCGGATAGCAGCGACCCCAATAAGAAAGAACTTATAAATTTAGCGCTTGGCAGAAGTGAAGTGTTTAAGTCGCGGGTACTTTATATAGTGCAAAGCGAAGCCGACTCCGAACTGAAACAAAAAATGATAGAAAAAGAAAAAACAGAGGCTTTCGATTATTTTGACAGTATAATAGCTCAAACTCGTTAAAATTTTGTCATTTATACTATTGTGTTTTTTATCTATATTTGATATAATATTGTTATATTACCGAAAGGAGTACATATATGAACTATTCAAAAGAAGTTGAAAACATGTGTCCCTTAGCAAAGGGTACATATCACGGTCCTGCTCCCATTCCGGAAGAAGGCAAATGGGTACAGGTAAAGGAAGTTAAGGATGTATCAGGTCTTACACACGGTGTGGGCTGGTGCGCACCCCAACAGGGCGCTTGTAAACTTACCCTTAACGTAAAAGACGGTATTATCGAAGAAGCATTGGTAGAAACTCTCGGTTGCTCGGGTATGACTCACTCAGCTGCTATGGCTTCTGAAATTTTGGTTGGTAAGACCATTCTTGAAGCACTTAATACCGACTTGGTTTGCGATGCTATCAATACCGCTATGCGTGAACTTTTCTTACAAATCGTTTACGGCCGCACACAGACCGCTTTCTCAGAAGACGGTTTGCCGATTGGTGCAGGTCTTGAAGACTTGGGTAAAGGTCTTCGTTCACAAACAGGTACAACCTATGCTACAAAGCTTAAAGGTCCCCGTTATCTCGAACTTGCAGAAGGCTATATCACCAAGATTGCTATTGACGAAAATGACGCTATTATCGGTTACAAGTTTGTACACTTAGGCAAGATGATGGATATGATTAAAAAAGGTATGGACGCTAACGAAGCTTTGGAAAAAGCAAGCGGACAGTACGGCCGTGTTGATGACGCTGTAAAGCTTATCGACCCCCGTCATGAATAATTAAGGAGGTAGTAATAATGGCTTTATTTGAAAGTTATGAAAGAAGAATTGCTCAAATCAATGCTGAACTTAATAAGCACGGCATTGCTTCCATAGAAGAAGCTAAGGAAATCTGCGATAAAGCAGGTATCGACCCTTACAAAATCGTTAAAGACATTCAGCCTATCTGCTTTGAAAACGCTTGCTGGGCTTATGTTGTAGGTTGCGCTATCGCTATTAAGGATGAAGTAAAGAATGCTGCTGAGGCTGCTGAAAAAATCGGTCTTGGTCTTCAATCTTTCTGCATCCCCGGTTCTGTTGCTGATGACCGTAAGGTTGGTATCGGCCACGGTAACTTGGGCGCTATGCTTCTCCGCGACGAAACCAAGTGTTTCGCATTCCTGGCAGGTCACGAATCTTTTGCTGCCGCAGAAGGCGCTATCGGTCTTGCAAAGAGCGCTAACAAAGCTCGTAAAGAACCTTTTCGTGTAATCCTTAACGGTCTTGGTAAAGACGCTGCTAAGATTATTTCAAGAATTAACGGCTTTACTTACGTTCAGACTAAGTTCGATTACTTCACTGGTAAACTTGAAATCGTTGAAGAAATCGCTTACTCTAACGGCGAACGTGCAAAGGTACGTTGCTACGGCTCGGACGACGTTCGTGAAGGCGTTGCAGTAATGCATAAGGAAGGCGTTGACGTTTCCATCACAGGTAACTCAACAAATCCTACTCGCTTCCAGCATCCTGTTGCAGGTACATATAAGAAAGAATGTATTGAACAGGGCAAAAAGTACTTCTCAGTAGCTTCGGGCGGCGGTACAGGTCGTACACTCCATCCCGATAATATGGCTGCAGGCCCGGCTTCTTACGGTATGACCGATACTATGGGACGTATGCACTCAGACGCTCAGTTTGCGGGTTCTTCTTCTGTTCCAGCTCACGTTGAGATGATGGGCTTGATTGGCGCCGGTAACAATCCAATGGTTGGTATGACTGTTGCTTGCGCAGTTGCAGTTAACGAAGCACTTAATAAGTAATTCGCAATTCGTAATGCGTAATTAAAAGGACTTGGAGGAAATTCTCCAAGTCTTTTTTATTGAAAAAAATGAAGTAATATGTTATAATTAAAATATAAAGGAGGGTTTTTATGAAAAAAATTATTGTATTAGTTACTTGCATTGTTCTTGTTATGGCAACTTTTTGTGGCTGCGGCGATACTTATGACGATGATTTATCCGTCAAAGGCGGTGAGTCGTACTTTTATGACGAAGAAGCCACAAGTGATTACGCCGAAGTTTCTACAAGTGAAACTATTACTTCACGTAAGCTTATAAAAGAGGTATATTTGACGGTTGAAACTAATGACTATGATAATTATATTAAAGGCCTTCGTAGTAACGTTACTTCAAACGGTGGTTATGTAGAAACTTCTGACGAAACCAGTGAATCTGATTATAGAAGTTTTACGGCTACTATCAGAATTCCTGTTGATAAAACTGATGCTTTCACGGAACTTGTTTCCAAAAACGTTACGGTTACAGAACGCAGTGAAAGTATAGATGACGTAACCGAGCAATACGTAGATATTCAGGCGAGAATCAAGGTTTATAAAGCCGAAGAGGAAAGCCTTATTGAAATAATGAAATCGGCGGATAACGTAACCGATTTGCTTGCGGTTAAGGAACAATTAGCCGAAGTAAGAGCGCAGATAGAGTCTTATACCGCACAGTTGAATAGTTTGGAAAATCAGACCGATTACAGTACTGTTACCATAACAGTTGAAGAGGTAGAACGTGAGGTTGAAAACGAGGGCTATTGGAGCGGAATCTGGAACAACATTGTAGATGCGTTTGAAAATATTATCGATTTTGTTGTAGCGGTATTTGCTTTTATATTATCAACTACACCTTATTTGATTGTTCCTGCTGTTATCGGAATAATCGTTCTTCTAATTATCCGTAAAGTAAGAAAAAAGAAATAATATGAATATTGCATAATAAAACGGCTTGGGAGAACTCAAGCCGTTTTTTATAGCATAAAAATGTTATAATTATTAGAATTTTAATTTAAAATAATGGTTACTTTAATAATAACTATAATAACTAGATTTATAATCAAAATATGTATTGTAATTCGGGCATTGTGTTTCACCCTCATAAACTTCCTTTTTACAAAAAGGACAAACGGTTATAGAGTAATGGTTGTTATCTACCTTTTTGTTCATATGCATTCCACCTGTTTCCGAGAATATGAAATGGAATATAATAAAAAATACAATCGATGATACTAACATAGTAATTATAAAAGGTTTTGATACTTTTTTGCTTTTTTAAAACAGTGCAATTGTGAATGTAATTATAGAGCTTAAAGATATGAGTAGCGGTATAAAGAAAATATTGAAATTATTTTTAAATAACTCCCAAAATTCGTCTATTGACATAAAATCACCTCCTCCAAAATTAAAAAAAGTGTGTGCAACCGAAGTCACACACACCGAAAAATGCAACTTCGTTTTGCTACCACACAAAAACTTTTAACACTCACACAAGAAATGCCAAAATAGAAGTATGCATTTTTACCTAAATAAAAAATGCCACTTCTCGCGTGAGTTTATACTATTAAGTTTTTGTGTGGTATGTGTTTATTATAACATTATAAGTTTTAAAAATCAATAAAATTATAAAATTACACGGACTTGGAAAAGATTTCCAGTCCGTGTGCTAATCGGTGTAAAACAATCTTCTTGCCATTTTTGGTTTGCGTTTGGGTAAATCCATTTTTATCACCAAAAATATTTTAACATACAATCAGATTTATTACAATAATAAAGGACTCAGGTTTAAACCTGAGTCCTTGTGGTTTTGTTTATATAATATAAGAAGTAATAATAATTACCACAGCTGCCAGTATGGATACCGTAAGGTATAGTTGGCAGTATTTTTTAATATTCCGGTTCGATTATTGCGTCAACTTCAAATCTGTCAACTGCGTAATCGTCAATTTTTGCTTTCATATCTTTAATCTTGGTTTCGGTTTCTGTGTTAAGTTCTTCGTCCTTTAATAAATGACGCAACGGAAGGTCAAGATTACTAAGATAATAATCATCTGCTTTAAGGTCTTTCTTAACTACGAGTGTATAGTTTGTCTTATATTCGTTTTCGAAAACCTTTACGTCATCGGTATCCATTTTTTGTATGTCTGTAAAATAATCACTTGAAGTTGAATCAAAAAGTGTAGCGTACGGGTCTTTTGGACCGTCTTCACTTGTGGTGTGATTGTGGGATTCTTCTTCGTCTTTGTAATAATCCTCGTGTACCTCTTTGAAGGTTTTTTTGCCTTTTTTGAGGTCGGATGCATATTTATCAAACTTTTCCTTGATTTCATTTCGTGTTTCATCAGACTCGTTGTCTTCAAAAGTTACTTCTATAACGTCTGCTAAAACGTAGTTTGAATAAAGTTCGTTTTTAAGGTCTTTTTCGGGAATCTCTTTGGTACCGTATTTGCCGTAAAGGTGTTGGAAGTAAAGCTCCTTATAATCGGTTAAAGAAATACCGTAATAAGAAAGATAGTAATCAACATCGGATGAATATCCGCCATCGGTCAAATACTGAGTAAAGGTCTGTTCAGAAACCCCGTTGGGCTCATAAAGTTCTTGGAAACTTGTCCAAAGTGTAGCAGCATAGTACTCGGTTGTTGATTTATCGGTATCGCTGAGTTCGATTTTATTTTCTTTACAAACCGTTTTGTAGTAAACAATTTCTTTTAAGATTTCAATAGCGCGGTCTTTAACCCAGGTTTCAAAATCTTTATCATCGATTTTCTTCGAAAAATAATCGATTTCTTCACCGCTTTGCTGTTCTTCTTCACTGAGTGAGTAATAAACTTCGGTCTGACCGTCGTAATACGCATTGATAAGAGCGCACATATAATAAGCGGATGTAAACTCGTAATCGCCTATGGTAACAGCGATTTCATCTTTGGGATGACAACCGATTACGGTGAGCGCCATAACGCAAATCAAAATTACGGCAGCAATTTTCTTAATTGTTTTCATGGTTAATCCTCCGTGTTAAACATTTAATATACCAATTATATAACAAATTTGCCTGAATGTCTACAAAAATTTTATATTATAATATACCACCCAATTTTTTTACAAACTGAGAGATTTTTTCGTCTTTTAAAAGACGTACCGTATAAACGGGTTTATCGGTGGCAGAAAGCATAAATCTGTTACCGAAAGCGGTAGAAAGTTTTGCCATAACTTCGGGTTTTATAGAGTTGATATTAAGAATTACGATGTTGCCTTTTTGGGTAATTTCGGTTATATCAGACAAAAAGGCTTTACTGCGAAGTAGCGCGATATCTATAAGTCCCAGCACTACGTTTGGCGGTTCGCCGAAACGGTCGCACAGTTCGTCTATAACGTCACTTGCATCTTCGTTTGTTCTGATAGATGCGATACGTTTATAAATGCCCAACCGTGCAGGTAGTGAATCAATATAACTTTGGGGGATATGTGCCGAAATATTAAGGTCGATAGTGCAAGGCATTTCTTCGGGTACTTCCACACCGTTTTCCTGGTTTACCGCTTCGGATAAAAGTTTCAGATACATATCGTAACCTACCGATTCCATATTGCCGTGTTGTTCACCGCCTAAAATACTGCCGGCCCCCCTTATTTCAAGGTCACGCATTGCAATACGGAAGCCTGAACCAAACTCGGTAAATTCCCGTATTGCTTCAAGTCTTTTTGCAACAATATCGCTTAGTTGCTTGTTTTGTGTGAAACAAAAATATGCATAGGCACGACGGGGAGAGCGGCCCACACGTCCTCTTAATTGGTGCAGTTGAGAAAGACCCATACGGTCTGCATCTTCAATAATAAGTGTATTTGCATTTGGCACGTCGACACCCGTTTCTATAATTGTGGTGCATACCAGAAGGTCGATTTCGTGTTCTAATAATTGTTTCCAGACTTGCGAAAGTTCGGCTTCGGTCATTTTACCGTGCGCTACGCCGATATTGACATCGGGTAATTTTTGTTTGAGTTTCAAAGCACATCGCTCGATAGTATCTACACGGTTGTGAAGATAGTAAACTTGTCCGCCACGTCGGATTTCTTTGTTTATAGCGTCGGTAATTACACCGAGATTATATTCTAATACATAGGTCTGAACAGGGTGTCGGTCACCCGGTGCTTCGTCGATGGAAGACATATCACGAAGTCCCGACATAGCCATATTAAGCGTACGTGGGATAGGGGTGGCGGAAAGGGTTAAGATATCTACGTTCGGATAATCTTCTTTTAATTTTTCCTTTTGTGCCACACCAAAACGCTGTTCTTCGTCTATTATTACAAGCCCTAAGTCTTTGAATTTTACGTCATTTGAAATCAGGCGATGAGTACCTACTACCATATCGGTTCTGCCACATTTTAAATCGGTTATAATTTTTTGTTGGCGCTTAGGTGTTACAAATCGATTTAATAATTCTACTGTAACGGGCATTTCGCCAAAACGGCGCAAAATGGTGTTATAGTGTTGCATTGCAAGTATGGTGGTGGGCACGAGCAAAGCGCATTGTTTACCTTCGCTGATGCATTTGAAAGCGGCACGAAGCGCCACCTCGGTTTTGCCAAAACCTACGTCTCCGCATAAAAGACGGTCCATAGGTACGGCTCGTTCCATATCCGATTTAATCTCATTTATAGAGCGGAGTTGGTCTTCGGTTTCCTCATACTCAAATCTGCGTTCGAAATCGTTTTGCAGGTCGGTATCGGGTGAAAAAGCATAGCCTTTTATCGCCATACGCTTAGCGTATAAAGCGGTGAGCTGTTTTGCCATATCACGTACGGCAGCTTTTACACGTTTGCGCGTTTTTTGCCATTCACTGCCGCCTAAACGGTTGATTTTAAGGTTTCCGTCATTAGCGGAACCTATATATCGTGAAACTAAATCCAACTGAGTTACAGGCACGTATAAAACGTCACTTTTGGCGTATTTGATTTTGATATAATCTTTGGTTACACGGTCGTTTGTAATGCGGTTTATACCGTCAAAAATACCGATGCCGTGAATTTCGTGAACAACGTAATCGCCTTTTTTAAGGCTATCAAGTGAACCGATTTCCTGACCTTTTTTATAGTTGGATTTTTTGCGTTTTTTCTCACCAGCAATATAGCGGTGGGTTACTAAAATAAAGTTTTGGCTGGGTATTTCGAAACCGCTTGAAAGACCGCCCGTAGTGACTGTTACCAAGCCTTTCTTTATTTCACATGTCTGCGAAAAAACGGCGTTTATATTCTTTTCTTGTAACGTTTTGGTAAGCACGTCGGCGGCACGTTGCTCACCTGCCAAGACTACAACACTACCGCCTGAACGGAGAGAGTAGGTGATATCATCAAGCAGTACGTTTATATCACCACTCCAAGGTGTAGAGCGTTTGTAGTTGAAATTTATAATATCTTTGATTTTCAGCTCATAAGACGAACGGGGGAAATTTTCTAAAATAATTGAGTTTTCGCAAAGAGAGAAAAATTCATTTTTGGTAAGCCATAATTTTGTAGTTGCAAAGTTTAAAAAACCTTCCTCCAAAAAGTTTTGCACGTCAATTGCAGTTTGGGTAGCAATACTGTCAAACCGTTCTTTCATATTACCGCTGTCGGCTAAAATTATTAGAGTGTCCTTTAAATAATCGAAAACGGTGTTGTTTTGCTCAAAAATAAGTGGCAAATAGCGGTCGGACAGCACCGAAATACCGTTATCAAGAGCGGTGATATCGGTATTTATACGGTCACGCTGTTTTTGACTTAATTTTTTATTTTCATAAAGATTTCTTAATTTTTCTATAAGATTTTGCGGATTATAAACCACCTCGCAAGCGGGGGTGACTTGTATATTTTCCACCGCTTCGCCACGGCGTTGTGTTTCGGTATCAAAAGGGGCGATTGTGTCAATTTCGTCACCCCAAAATTCCAAACGGTAGGGGGTGGGGGATGAAGTGGGATATATATCAATAATACCGCCTCGAAGCGAAAACGTACCTGCGCCCTCACATATTTCACAGCGTGTATAACCGCCCGATAGCAATCGGTCACACAGTTCGACAGGGGATATGCTGTCGCCAGTATTCAAAGTGAAGTTTGTTTGTTTTAAAATATCAGGTGGCAGAGTTAGTTGTAAAGCCGCATCAAGTGAAAAAGTAAGCACGTCAAAATCCCCGCCTAAAAGTTTAGACAGGGTGTCGGTACGTTTGTGTTCATATTCTTTCGAGTAGCCTGAAATTTCACCTATGCAATAATCACGACAAGGCAGATTTATGCAGTTTTTACCCATACTTATAAGGTCGGTGCAAATTTCCAAAGCCGTACTTTCATCAGCCGTTACAATTGCAATTTTTTGCTTTAAATCACCCGATAAAGTCGATAAAACTGCCGATTTGTGCACGTTTGAAAGTCCGGTACAGGCCAGCGGCAGACGACTGTTTCTAACACTTTTCAAAAGGGAAGAATAGTCGCCGTCACGATTCAGTATATCTTTTAAAAATTCCATACTAATTACTGTACTTGTTCATAGCCGAATCAATACCGCGGTTTGCAATCTCAACAACTGCTTTTGCCGCTTTTTCGAGCGCCAGTTCCAAGTCTTTTTCGGTTTCTTTTGGAAATTTAGAAAGTACCCAATCAACCAAGTCGTATTCGGGATGCGGTTTTCTACCCACACCCACTTTGATACGGGTTATTTCGTCACTGCCGAGTAACTGAATGATATCACGCATACCTTTTTGACCGCCGTCACTACCTTTGCGACGGATACGGATTTTACCGATATCAAGGTTGATATCATCACATATCACGATAATGCGGTCAAGCGGTATTTTGTAAAATCTTGCGATTTGCGAAACGGCAGTACCCGAATTATTCATATAGGTTTGCGGTTTGGCAACAAGTACACGGTTTTGACCGATTTTACATTCGCCGAAAACGGCATCCATTTTGTGTTTTGAAAAGTCGCCGTTTTGGTTTTTCATTAAAAGGTCAACTGCCATAAAGCCTGCATTGTGACGGGTGTTTTCGTATTGAAGACCGGGGTTGCCGAGTCCTACGACTAACCAGTCATAAGTTGATTTTTTTGAGAATAACATTTTATCACCGCCATTATTTTAACATATTTATAATTTGTTTGCAAGTGGGATTGTTTTAGTTGTAATTTATAATTTGTATAATCATATTATAAAATAAAACACTTGACACAAATGAGGAAAAGGTGTAAAATATTTTTTGTTAAAGTGATATTTACGGATAGTAACTTGAAGTGTCTGTTTTCAGAGAATGCGGGTCATCGGCTGTAAGCTCGCTAAACAAAATTTAAGTGAGACCACCGTATAGCGCTGTGGGTAGCAACACAGACGTAAAACCTGCGTTAAAGGTACTAAGCGCCGTAGTAATACGGAATTTGGGTGGAACCGCGGAGAAGTTATGCTTCGTCCCTTTTGGGACGAAGTTTTTTATTTTTATAATAAATCATAAAAGGAGAAAAATTATGATTAAAATTACATTAAAAGGCGACGTTGTAAAGGAATACCAAGAGGGTATTACCGCTTACGAGGTTGCTAAAGACATCAGTATGGGTCTTGCCAAAGCGGCTTGTGCCGTAAGAATTGATGGTGAAAATGCAGACCTTCGTACCGCACTCACAAAGGACTGTGCACTTGAAATTTTAACTTTTGATGACGATTACGGTAAGTGGACTTTCCGTCATACCGCTTCGCACATTTTGGCTCAGGCTGTAAAAAGACTTTATCCTAACGTTAAGTTGGCTATCGGTCCTGCTGTGGACGACGGTTTTTATTACGATTTTGATATTTACGAAAAATTCACTCCCGATGACCTTTTGAAAATTGAAACTGAAATGAAGAAAATCGTCAAGGAAGATATTAAACTTGAACGGTTTGTTTTACCCCAACCCGAAGCAGTAGCAAAATTTGAGGCAGAAGACGAGCCTTACAAGGTAGAACTCGCAGAGGGTATACCTGAGGGCGAAGAAATCAGTTTCTATTCACAGGGTGAGTTTTGCGACCTTTGTGCAGGCGCTCATCTTATGTCAACAGGCGCTGTAAAAGCGTTCAAACTCACATCTGCAACGGGTGCTTACTGGCGTGGTGACTCATCTAAAAAGATGCTTTGCCGTGTTTACGGTACAGCATTCCCGAAAGCATCAATGCTTGAAGAACACCTTACAATGCTTGAAGAAGCAAAGAAACGTGACCACAATAAACTCGGTCGTGAACTCGAACTTTTCACAACTGTTGACGTTATCGGTCAGGGTCTTCCCGTAATGCTTCCCAAGGGTGCAAAGATTATTCAGATTTTGCAACGTTTTGTTGAAGATGAAGAAGCAAAACGCGGTTGGCAACTTACCAAAACACCGCTTATGGCTAAGCGTGAACTTTTTAAACTTTCGGGCCACTGGGACCATTATTTAGACGGTATGTTTGTTATGGGCGACCCGGAGGATTACACAAAAGAATGTTTTGCTTTGCGTCCTATGACCTGCCCGTTCCAGTATCAAGCATATCTTAACCGTGCACGCTCTTACCGTGATTTACCGCTTCGTTATGATGAAACTTCAACCCTTTTCCGAAATGAAGAGTCGGGCGAAATGCACGGTCTTATACGTGTTCGTCAGTTTACTATTTCGGAAGGTCACTTGATGTGTACTCCCGAACAGTTGGAAGATGAGTTTAAATCTTGTTTGGAACTTGCTATTTTTATGCTCAAAACCTTGGGTCTTTACGAAGACGTTTCTTACCGTTTCTCTCAGTGGGACCCCAAAGATACCGAAAAATACATCGGTACTGCTGAACAATGGAATGAAGCACAGGATATGATGGCTAAAATCCTTGATAATCTTGAAATTCCTTACAAGGTTGGTGTTGGTGAAGCAGCTTTCTACGGTCCTAAACTTGATATTCAAATTAAAAACGTTTACGGCAAGGAAGATACTCTTATTACCATTCAAATCGACCAGATGCTTGCTGAAAAATTCGGTATGGAATATGTAGACCGTGACGGTCAGAAGAAGAATCCTTATATCATTCACCGTACTTCTCTTGGTTGTTATGAGCGTACGTTGGCTCTTCTTATCGAAAAGTATGCAGGTGCGTTCCCGATGTGGTTAGCGCCTACGCAGGTTAAGATTTTGCCGATTGCCGACAGACATTTTGACTATGCTTATGACGTTAAAAAGCAGTTGGAAGCTAAGGGTATGCGTGTTGAACTTGATGACCGAAATGAAAAAATCGGTTACAAGATTCGTGAAGCCAGACTTCAAAAAGTACCGTATATGCTTGTTATCGGTGACAGCGAAGTTGAAGCAGGGGAAGTGGCAGTTCGTATGCGCGGCGAAAACGGCGACCTCGGCGCTATGAAGACCGAAGATTTTATCTCCCGTGCTGTAGAAGAAATCGAAACAAAGGTTATCAAGTAAGGAGAACTGTTATGGCAGCAAAAATCAGAATTAAGTGTCCGCATTGCAATGAAGCATCAAATATTCATTTAGGCACTAATATTTGTCCCGAATGTAAAAGAGAAATTATAGTTCCGGCTGACGGTTGCATTTATCTTTACAGACAAGGCTCTCCTTTGGGTGTAGTGGGTGGTTTCGGTATTTATATTAACGGTGAACCTTACGGCCATATAGGTAATAAGGAATTGCTTTGTTTACCGCTTAATTACGGCACTTATAACATTCACTGCGCATCGGGAATGAACAGACGTTGCCGTGATAAGCAGGTTACTTTAACACCTCAAAATAACATAGCGTATACCAAAGTCCATATGAACCCTGGTTTTTGGTCTAATACCTTTGTTATAGAGCCGATTGACCCGAATCTTTTGGATTTGTAAAAATTTAAAGATAATAAAACTCTCTGCTAAATTTCAGCAGAGAGTTTTTTGTATACCGAAAACCACGCGATAGTCGCGTGGTTCAAAAAAGGTTAACCGATGAACAAAACAAAATCCTCCAATTGTGTTAAAATAGTAGCGACCTGCCAGTCGAAACAAAAACACAAATGGAGGATTTATGAAT
>JAZSNT010000022.1:0-32167 GCA_045536525.1 Acutalibacteraceae bacterium | reverse complement strand
CCTTGGACACACCAATGCAAGTTTTACGCTCGACACCTATACGCACGTCACAACAGATATGCAGAAAAGAGCATCCGACGTTGTAGAAAACTTTGTCGAGGATATGTTCGGAAAGGAGTTGAATTTAATATGAGTAAAAAGAGAAAGAAAGGCGCGGGTACTCTCCGCAAAAGAGCAGACGGTCGATGGGAAGCAAGAGTTGTTATCGGTTATGATGATAAAGGGCTTCCGCTCACCAAATGTGTAACCGCCCTCGAAAAGACCAAATGCCTTGAAAAGTTAGAGCAGCTTAAAGAGCAAGTCGGTCTTGTCAGGCGCAACACCGTAAAAGCAGATATGCCCTTCGGTGAGTGGATAGACTTCTGGTATCAGCAGTATTGTCAGATAACCATACGGCAATCCACACAGGCAAGTTACGAAAACCGCATCTACAAGCACATCATACCTTGCATTGGTAAAATTAAATTAAATGCGCTTACGCAAAATGATCTGCAACAGTTCTATGCCAAAGCAAAGAAAGGCGGTCGATTGCAATATGCGGAATGTTTCGGCGAAGGCTTATCCGACCGAATGATACGCTCAATACACGCCGTATGCAGACAAGCACTCGAAAAGGCGGTAAGCGAATCGCTGATAACAGTAAACCCTGCAATCGGTTGTAATCTGCCGCCTAAGAAATCCCGTGAGATGCAGGTGCTCACTCCCGAAGAAATGCAACGGTTCCTTATACAAGCAAAGTATGAAGGGTACTTCGAAATGCTCCTTCTTGAACTCACAACAGGAATGCGCCGTGGAGAACTGCTCGCTCTGCAGTGGGAAGACCTAAACTTCGAAACCGGAGAATTGCATATATGCCGACAGGTATATCATGTAAAAGGCAGTATGCAGATATCCGAGCCGAAAACCAAAAGCTCAATACGCACCATAATACTGCCGAAAGTGATATTAAATGTGTTAGCCGAGTATAAAAAGACGGTCAACTCACGGTGGCTGTTCCCATCACCGATGATAAAGGATATGCCGAGGAATCCGCAGTCGGTCTATAAAAAGTTCAAGAGTATACTTGAAAGAGCAGGTTGCAAGGATATCCGATTCCACGATCTACGGCACACCTTCGCTACAACAGCACTTGCTAACGGTATGGATGTGAAAACCCTGTCCTCCATTATAGGCCATGTATCATCCCAAACTACGCTTGATATATACCTGCACAGCACTCTCGAAATGCAAAGACAAGCAGCAAGGAAAATTGACAGCGGTATTGCCAAGAATGACGGAGTTAGCACCGAAGACGAGCAAACACCCGACCAAGACACAAACGAGCCGTGTAAGCCAAAATTTGAAGCCGTACAAGGCAAAATACGAAGGGCGGGTACAGGATGTATCACAAAAATAAATGACAACCTCTATGAAGGCAGATATTCTCCAAGAGGTGCAGACGGAAAACGCATATCCAAAAATATCTATGCCAAAACGAAAGAGGAATGTGAACTCCTACTCGCAGAGATGATTCCAAAAATGAAAGCCGAGATTCAAGAAGCCAAGGCAAAGCTAAAAGCAACACAGTCGGCATAAAGCACACGGCGGTAAGGAATAAAAATCCTTACCGCCGTAGTTTTGTTGAAAAAGAAATCATTGTATGGTATAATCAGTTCGTAAATCAAGAATTTGGAGTTGAGTATCTATGGAAAAGATTTGGAGTGAAATGTATGAAGCAGCAAAAGCCGTATTAAATGAACGTAGGATATCCGAGTATGTCACTTGTGGAGAGGTTTCTGCCGCAGTGCTATCAAAATCGGGAAAAATATATACAGGTGTTTGTATTGATACTTGCTCTACGTTGGGTATTTGCGCAGAGAGAAATGCTATCTTTAATATGATTACCAATGGCGAGCAAGAAATAGATAAAGTGTTGTGTATTCTTCCCGACGGTTCCAACGGTGCGCCATGCGGTGCTTGCCGAGAACTTATGGTACAACTTATGGCGGGTAAATATCACGACATTGAAATAATGCTCAACTACTCTACGGGGCGCACTATTAAATTAGGTGAGATTACTCCAGAATGGTGGATTAAGTAAATAAGAATTTGACGGAGAGTATGTATGGATTATTATAATCAAATTTTCAAACGTAAATCATTTCATATTTTCAAAGATACGAATACACTTACGGGCGATAAAATCCAAGAATTAAAAGATTTTATTAAAACTGTAAAACCGCTTAATTCTGAAATTAAGACAGAAATTTGCATTGTTCCCGAAAAGGATACTACCTGTAAACGAGGTGGAGAATTCTGCATTTTGTTCTACAGTGAAACAAAGGATGAATATCTGAGAAACATTGGGTATATGGGCGAACAGATTGATTTGTATCTTGCATCACAGAATATAGGTGCTTTATGGTTTGGTATTGGAAAACCAAAAGATATGCAAGTGAATGGTCTTGATTTTGTTATTATGATTTCCATTGCCAAAATGCCCGAAGACAAGTTCCGTAAGGATATGTTCAAATCAAAAAGAAAACCTTTGTGTGAAATATGGAACGGTAATACATTAGGAATTGCAGAGATTGTTCGTTTCACACCAAGTGCTTGCAATACACAACCGTGGATTGTTGAAAATACTGGTTGCGATTTAATAGTATACAGATTTAAGAAACCCGGCAAAAGAGGTATCATGCCGGCTGACAAGGTACGATATTACAATAAGATTGATATGGGTATCTTTCTATTTATGCTCGAAACTTGTCTGGAATACGAAAATTATAGCTATGACAGAACCTTGTTTGCAGATACAACAGATGATAGTATCGAACAAACCTTAATCGCAAAATATACCTATTCAAGTAAGTAAACCAATTCCAATATATCGAACGGTTATAGTTAGCAATAGTGGTGTAAAATTTACTACGCATTAACCAAAGAGAAGGAATTTTTTTAAAAGCATTAACTACCCACAATTAATATGTGGTCTCTAAAAAATGAAATTTCTCAAAAGTGGCGCGAAGATGCTTTGAAAAGGTATAAAAAATGACCGAAAGTGGAGGATAAACCTCAAATCTCGGTCAAAATTTGGTCGAGGTGACAGGATTTGAACCTGCGGCCCCTACGTCCCGAACGTAGTGCTCTACCAAACTGAGCCACACCTCGATATTCAATTTTTTTGTACCCAAAGTTTCACGAAAATATCGTATCTGTGGGATTTTATGTGGTCGTAGCGGTATTTACCGCTAATTCTCAAATACTGTGCCACCGATAAAGTGGCTGTTTACAAGGGGTTGTGCAATTCGGGGAGAAAATCGGTCTCCGTTCGGTATGGTCTCCCGAACGCAGCTTACTCTTGCGGTGCCCGAAATTTATTTCGGTTTGGAGCACCAATAAATTTCGACCGCTGCACCTTTTCGTTTTCCCTGTTTCATCCACAGGATGCGTTCACACGCACATATTATTATATAGTTATAAATATAAAATGTCAATCTTTTTTTAAAGATTGACATTTATATTTTAATCTTTTTTCAATTTACCGAGTGCTTCTTGCATTTGTGCGCAAATCATATCGCCGAGTTCGTTGGTATTCATACCTTCATATTCTTGCGGTTCAATCACATTAACAACGCAAAAATCAACTTCGCAACCTCGCCATACCATTCTTTTGGGTATCTGGCGTGTACCGTTAAGAACGCAAACCACGATAGGAGTTTTAGCTTTTAAAGCAACCTTGAAAGCGCCGTTTCTGAAAGGTAACAATTCACACTTTTTACTTGTGTAGCCTTCGGGAAAAACCGCAACCGAAGCTTTTTCTTCCTTCAAAAGTTTTATAGCTCCGATTATTGTTTTTGCGGCTTCACGGTTATTATCCCTGTCAATCGGCAAACCGTAAAGTTTGTGCATTATCTTTGCAATAAAAGGCATTGTTCTATAAATTTCTTTTTTGCCGATATACCCAATTTCATTATCAGGAAAAACCGACCATATAACCGCAGGGTCGAAGTCATGCTGATGATTGCAAACAAAAAACATTTTTTTGTCAGACGGGATACCGTCGACCGGTACACCGCTAACGTTTATCTTGATTCTGGCAAGACTTACTACCAACGGCAGCGTGTGTTTTACCACAAACCTATAATATTTTGCGCCTTTTTCTTGGTCGGAATCAAGCCTTACAAACGCAAACGACAGCACAAGCCAAATTGCATGAAGTATTATAAATCCTAAAAAGAAACCTATAAATAAAACAGGAACTAACCACCAAGAATAGCTTTCTCTTAAAATGTCGAAAAAATTATTCAGAATGGGTATTAAAGCGGCGCTTAATACCAAATATACATAAATCATTTCAAACCTCAATTTTGTTTTCTTACAATACCGTATTCGTCATAGAAATTAAAGTAAGGACAGGCAAAATCCTGATGTGTCAAAAAACGTTGCATTTCATCTTCATCAAGATTTACCTCACAATAATAGCAATCATCCACGTCGTCATAAACGTAGTTGGCACAATTTTCACAGTTGGTTTTCTTCATATAATCACCTACGGAGTTAACATTTGCGAAGAACTGCCATCCGTCGAACCACCCGAACTTGTTGATACATCTGACGACGGTGTAGACGACGAGCCATCGATACCGGAAGAACTTGACGTATCTGACGGTTCAGTTGTAGTTGTGTCAGAACTCGAACCCGTGCTTGAATCAGACGTTGTCGTGTCTTCTGAACCGGCAGAATCCGTACTTGAAGAATCATCAAAATCAGATGACGTCAATTCTTCGCCACCCTCTTCTTCCTCTTCATCTGTCGGATTAATATTTTCTTCAACCGGACCTTGTGACTCACCAAACATGTTTCTGTACCAGTCATTTTTACCTATACCGTTAATCTTAACATATTCTTCGGGAGAAATATCTTCATAGAAAAATGCGTGTAGCAAATTCTTAGCAAAGTCCAAATCATAATAAACACTAGAACCGACTTTTGGTATCGACGGTGCTTTCATCTGATATTCGTTAAGTGGCATACGGGTTTGCTCAAAAGTTGGAGATTCGAGCAAAATATCAAAAGCCAGACCCATAATTTCACTAAGTGACAAGGAAGTTTCGGTATACGGCATCATCACTTTTGCAAGGCCTAAATACTTGGACTTGTCCAAAGTGAGCGCCTTGTTAAAAAGTTGTTCCATAACGTAACGCTGACGGTCGGTACGTCCAAAGTCGTTGTTAGTGCCCCAAATATTAACAAACTTACGAATACGTGAGTAAGCAACCGCCTGAACACCGTTTACGTGATATTTGCCGGGTTCGGTTATATAGTAAGGTTTAGGGTCAATGCCTAATTTTTTACAATGACGCTTGACTAAACCGTTGAAACCGTCTTTGTGGTCAGTAGAAACCTCTTGCTTGGTAAGTTCAATATCTATACCGCCTACCGCATCGATAATTTCCGCCATTCCGTAGAAATTAACGGTAGCATATTCCGAAATATCAAGCCCGAAATTGCGGTTTATAGTTTTTATTGCAAGTTCAGGGCCTCCCGAAGCATAAGCGCTGTTTATCTTCTGATAATAGGTCTTGCCGTTCTTCTCGATTTTCACAAGTGAATCACGCATAATAGAAACTATTTTAATCTTCTTGGTTTCGGTATTAAGACTTAAAATCATCATACTGTCCGAATTGCCCTCAAAAGAATTTTCATCACGTGTATCAATACCAAAAAGCGCAATATTTACAACCTTTTCGTCGATAATATTTTCAAAACCCAAGTCCTCGGGGTTATCGGTTATAGGATTGTATTTATAATCGAACAATAAAGGTACAGTAATGCTTGCCACAATAACTATTGTTAAAATTGCGGCTGTTGCAATAAGTAAAGTTTTTTGCCACCATTTACGTGACATAAACCACGCACCGAATTTTTGAAAAAAACCTGCAATACCACGTTTTTTCTTTTTAAAACGATGGCTTTTATACGCTTTATCGGTGGTTACAATATCGAATTTTTCACGAGATTCAGAATTTTCGAATTCTTTATTTTCCATAAATTCACCTTTACTAATCCAAAAGACTTTTATAAATGTCACCTTTTTTAAGACCGGTAATATTGGCACTTTCCTTAGCGGCGAAAGAGGTTGATTGCCCTTCACTCACTAACTTTTTTGCAATAAGTACCGCTTCTTCCAAAGTGTACACCTTTTCCTGTTCATTTGCTCCGCTTATTATAAGTACAAATTCACCACGTGGTGCATTTTCTGTGTAATGTTCTATTGCTTGTGTGAAATTTGTATGAAATACTGTTTCGTGTAATTTTGTAAGTTCACGTACAATCGCAATATCACGCTCACCAAACACATTTAACATATCATTTAAGGTAGCAAGTAATTTATGCGGTGCTTCATAAAATACCATAGTGCGTTTTTCATTTTTAAGTTCTTCCAAATGCACACGTCTGCCGTTTTTCTGAGTAGTTAAAAACCCTTCAAAACAAAACCTGCCCGAAGCCATACCCGAAATTGAAAGCGCAGTGGTAATTGCGCTCGGTCCCGGTACAGACTCCACAGGGATACCGTTTTGATGGCAAAGACGCACCAAATCTTCACCCGGGTCTGATATAGCAGGCATACCTGCATCCGATACGACTGCACATGTTTCACCTTTTAACATTCTCTCTATTATCAGATTGCCACGGGAAGCCTTATTATGCTCATAGTAAGCGAGCATCTCTTTTTTTATATCAAAATGATTAAGTAGTTTTACGGTTACACGTGTATCTTCAACCGCCAGAAAATCCACATTTTTAAGCGTTTCGACAGCACGCGAACTAAAATCGCCCAAATTGCCTATCGGCGTACCTACAACATAAAGTTTACCTGTCATTATAAATACGCCTCCTTATAAGCACCGTAAATTTTTATCATTTCCTCGGAAAAATCACCGTCTTCTTCTACATATAAAGTAGGTTCAATACGAAGACCTGTTTTAGCACAACGTTTACCTTCCAAAAGTACAAGCCACGGTTCTTCACCTTTACGCTGACATACAAGACGCAAACGCTTAGGTTCTACCTTACATTCACTCATAACTCGCATGAGTTCGCCAAGTCTTTCGGGGCGGTGACACATACAAAGTCTGCCTCCCGTCTGCAACAGTTTAGCCGAAACCTCAACAATATCGCGAAGTGTACACTCTACTTCGTGACGGGCAACTCTTAACCGTTCATTAGGATTTTTAAGCCCTGCGTTTGGTGCTTTATACGGCGGATTACATGTAACAAGAGTATGACACCCAAATTCCACCTTACCTTTTAAGGCTTTAAGGTCACAGTTTATTGCCGTAAACCTATCTATATTTAATTCTTCCTTTGTCTTTTGAGCAAGATTGATTGCTTCTTCACTTATATCAACACCTACTGCTGAGGAAAGTAAACCGTCACGCAACATCAAAATCGGTATTATACCGCAACCTGTACCCAAATCTACCATTTTATCCTTTGGTTTAGCGGCGGCAAAGTTACTAAGCAACACCGCATCTGTCCCAAAAGTATGATTCTCATTCACATAAAGGTAAAAATCTTTACCCAGCGGTTCTTGTTTTAACTTCTGCTCCATTTTACGCCTTGTAGGGTATCTTCTAAAATAATACCCATTTCTTTAAGTTTATCACGAATTTCGTCCGCAGTTTTAAAATCTTTTGCCTTACGGGCTTCGGTACGTTTTTCTATTAGTTCTTCGATTTCGCTATCCAAAACCTCTTCTTTGCGATTATAAACAAGACCTAAAACACCTGTGAGTTGGTCGAACATATCAGCACATGCTTCCAATGTCGCCTTTTTAGCACCTGTTGCGATAGTACTGTTAATGTCACGAACAAGTACGAATATTGCTGCAAGAGCATCCGCTGTATTAAGGTCATCTTCCATAGCGGTAATAAACTCCGCCTTACGTTCTTCCAAAAATTCAGGAATTTCGCCGCCTTCTTCTGCGTTTTTAAGCGCAAAATCAATATTATCACGGCAAGTATAAAGGCGTTCGAGTGAATTTTTAGCCTGTTCAATAATATCTACAGAGTAATTTATAGGACTTCTGTACTGTGAAGAAATAAGGAAATAACGAATGGGCTCGTAACCAAACTTATCTGCAACGTCACGTACAGTAAAAAAATTGTTAAGAGATTTTGACATCTTATGATTGTCAACGTTAATAAAGCCGTTATGCATCCAATAGTGAGCAAAATCACAACCGTTTGCAGCTTCTGATTGTGCTATTTCATTTTCGTGATGTGGGAAAATAAGATCAAGACCGCCACAGTGGATATCGATAGTCTTACCCAAGTATCTTCCTGCCATAGCAGAACATTCAATATGCCAGCCCGGTCTACCCTTACCCCACGGAGATTCCCAGAAAGGTTCGCCTTCCTTGGCACCTTTCCAAAGGCAGAAATCCATCGGGTCTTCTTTAATATCTGCGCCGCCGTCTACACGGTTACTTGCGCCCTCTGCCAACTCATCAAGCGGTTGGTGAGAAAGTTTTCCGTATTCGTCGAATTTCTTAGCGCGGTAATAAACGTCGCCGCCCACAGCATACGCATAACCCTTTTCAATAAGTGCAGTAATAATACCCTGAATTTCGGCAATATTATCGGTAGCTCGGGGATGAACGGTTGCTTCTCTTACGTTAAGGCCCTTAGCATCGGTCCAAAATTCACCGATAAATCTTTCAGCAACCTCGGGAACAGTGATACCTTCTGCATTTGCTTTGTTTATGAGTTTATCGTCAATATCGGTAAAGTTCTGAACAAAATTCACCTTAAAACCGCGCCATTCAAAATAACGGCGTAAAACGTCAAACACACAAAGCGGACGTGCATTACCTATATGAATATAGTTATAAACGGTAGGACCGCAAGCGTAAATTTTAACTTCACCTTCGGTTATAGGTTTGAAATCGTCCTTTTGACGAGTGAGTGTATTAAAAATTTTCATTGACTTTTCTCCTTTAATATTGCTTCTAACTTTACTATTCTGTCTTCAAGCAAATCCATTTTTTGCTTAACAGGGTCGGGAATATGAATCTGGTCAAGTGCTACACGTTTGCCGTCCTGACGCACAACACGGGCAGGAACACCTACAACCGTAGAATTAGGCGGAACTTCTTCAAGCACCACAGCACCTGCCGCCACACGTGAATTGTCCCCGATTTTGAAAGGCCCTAAAACCTTTGCACCGGCACTTATCATAACGTTGTTACCGATAGTCGGGTGACGTTTACCTGTATCTTTACCCGTACCGCCAAGTGTTACACCCTGATAAATAAGTACATCATCACCTATTTCGGTGGTTTCACCTATTACAACACCTGTACCGTGGTCGATTACCAGACGTCTGCCAATAGTGGCACCGGGATGTATTTCTATACCTGTTTTACGCGCCGCTTTTTGTGAAACAAGACGTGCCAAAAACATCATATTATGTTTATAATAAAAATGTGCACGGCGATGCATTCTTACCGCCTTAACACCGGGATAGAGGAAAAAAACTTCCCAAAAGCTGCGCGCCGCAGGGTCGCGGTCACGAACAGCATTTACGTCTTCTCTTATTCTTTTAAACAAAATATCACCTATTTCGACGGGTCAATATAATCCTTACTGCCTATTAAATAAATAGTACCCGAAATTACGCAGAGTAACGCTGATAACCAGAAGATTGCAACAATAACCATATCACAAATTTCCTTAATATCAACAAGACCGAAATCTCCGATTAAAACATAGGCAAAAAGCGCTAAACCTATACCAACCATTTGTACAACTGTTTTAAGTTTACCCCAAATATTAGCCGCAATCACCTTTCCTCCGCTTGATACCACAACCAAACGTATGGAAGAAATCATAAATTCCCTGAAAAGAATAATAAAGGTTATTGCAGTAATCTGCCAACAGTAATTTGTACCTGCAAACATACATATAAATCCTAAAAATGCCGCAGTTGTGAGCATTTTATCAGCAAGTGGGTCTAAAAATTTACCGAATGACGTTACAATATTGTTTTTACGTGCCAAGTGACCGTCAATAGCGTCGGTCAAAGCCGCCAATATAAACAGCACAAGCGAAACAGCATAATGATACGGGAAATTTACAAGCATTGCAGCCATAAACAAAGGTGTGGCTATAATTCTTACAATTGTCAGTTTATTAGGTAAGTTCATTCTTCAAGTTCTCCTAACAAATCATATTCTATAGAGTCATTTATTCTAACCCTTACAAACTCACCGATAACAAGCGGACGGGTAGACATAAAAAAGATTTTACCGTCAACTTCAGGAGCATCTCCTACTGTTCTGCCAAAATAGCATTTAATATAGTCGTCCCATCCCTCAATCAGAACTTCGGTTACGGTACCGATTTTTTCTTCATTTTTCTCGGCGGCAATAACAGTTTGCATATCCATAATATTTTCCATACGTGAAACCTTAGTCTGTTCTTCTACCTGACCGTCAAATTCAGCCGCCATAGTATCTTCTTCCGCAGAATAAGTAAAGCAACCGAGTCTGTCGAAACGGGTTTGTTTTACAAATTCGCAAAGTTCACAAAACTGTTCTTCACTTTCACCCGGAAAACCTGTAATAAAGGTGGTGCGAAGGGTGATTTCGGGTATTTTTGTACGGATTTTTTTAATCAACGCTTCAATACTTTGTTTGTCACCCTTACGATTCATCTTTCTAAGGATTTCGCCGTTTATATGTTGAAGCGGAATATCCAAATACTTAACAAGTTTTTCTTCACTTGCTATCATGTCTAATAATTCGTCTGTTATCTTATCGGGATATGTATAAAGTGTTCTTATCCAATGAATACCCGAAACTTCACAAAGTTCACGCAAAAGTTCCGCCAACATGGGTTTGCCGTATATATCCATACCGTATGCGGTAGTATCCTGTGCTACTACGATAAGTTCCTTTACGCCGCCGTTTGCCAATTCCTTAGCTTCTGCAACACAATCTTCAATCTTACGGCTGCGGAGTTTGCCACGGATTTTAGGTATTGCACAATAAGTACAACAGTTATCACAACCGTCAGCAACCTTTAAATAAGCGGTGAATGGGTAACCTCCCAAAATACGTTTACCGTTAAGGTCAAGCGCATCCTTTTCGCCGAATGAATTTTTACAGTTACCTTCTATTGCATCCTTTACAATTTGCGCAATATTACCGTTAGAACCAATGCCGACGCAAACGTCAACTTCGGGAATTTCTTCGGTGACGTCGTCTTTATATCTTTCTGCAAGACAACCCGTAACTATAAGTGCCTTACAATTACCCTCTGCCTTATAGCGTGTTGCTTCCAAAATATTTTCGATTGCTTCTGCCTTTGCGTCTTCTATAAAACCGCAGGTATTTATAATTATAGCATCTGCCTGTGCTTCTTCCGAAGACAGTTCAAATCCAGCATGTTTTAAAGAATAAAGCATCATTTCGGCATCTACCTGATTTTTAGGACAACCAAGTGACACCATACTTACTTTATACATATTCATCCTCTGATTCTTCTATATATGTTTTTAACGATTCTTTTATATCCCCGTACGAAAAGCCTTTACGAGCCAAGGCAGCAAAGACTTTTTCGACGCCTTTTTGGTCGGTAAGTTTTGTACAGTATTTTCTATCTAACAAATTCTTTATCTGGGTCTGTGCATCGGCTTCAGTTTCTTCCAGTGCCGCTTTTGCCAAATCATACGGTACGCCTTTTAAAATCAGTTTTTGTACCGCTTCACGTTTAGAAACGTTGGCTTCCATAAGTCTTTCGGCGTAATTACGGGCATACCGCTCGTCATCAATAAGACCCACTTCTATAAATCTGGCTATCACCTTGGCACTTGCCTGTTTACTGAAACCCGCCCTTACAAGTTTGTCATAAAGCGCCTTTTCGGTATGGTCTTGCCTGTCAAAATACCACACCGCACGTGATTTTGCACGGGTATAGTCCGACAAAAATTTCAGTTCCTTTAACTGTGTTTGTTCCAAATGCATACCAACGTTCAAACATTTATCAGCACATACAGTTTTATCTAAAAGGATTTGGCTGTCATTATCAAAAGTCACCTTCATCAAATGCAGTTTATCCTTTTTAATTTCGGTTATCTGCATTAGTCGTCTACCGCTATATCTATATCAATAGATTTACGGGGGGAAGCCACGGGTTCACTCGGCATAATTACGTCGTCATCCGCAAAATCTTCTTTTGGTGCTTCTTTGCTTGTGATAATTGCCATTACCTTGTTTTCGATTTCTGTCGCCAACTCGATATTATCTTCAAACAATTTTTTAACGTTATCTCTGCCTTGACCCAGTCTGGTTTCACCGTAGTAGAACCAAGCGCCCGACTTTTTAATAACACCTGTATCTACACCTGCATCCACAATTTCGCCTGTGTGTGAAATACCTGTACCGTACATAATATCAAATTCTGCAACCTTAAATGGAGGTGCCACCTTGTTTTTAACAATCTTTGCCTTGGTATGAACACCGATAATTTCACTACCGTCTTTAATAACATCGCCCTTACGAACGTCTATACGAACTGATGAATAGAATTTAAGCGCTCTACCACCTGTTGTAACTTCGGGATTGCCGTACATAACGCCGATTTTTTCACGCAACTGGTTAATAAATATAGCCGCACAGTTGGTCTTTGACAAGGCACCTGTAAGTTTACGGAGTGCCTGTGACATAAGACGAGCCAACTGACCAACGTGACTGTCACCCATTTCACCTTCGATTTCTGCCTTGGTAACCAAAGCAGCAACCGAGTCGATAACGATAATATCAATAGCGCCCGAACGAACAAGACTTTCAGCAATTTCCAAAGCCTGTTCACCCGAATCGGGTTGTGCTACCAAAAGGGAATCAATATCTACACCCAAATTAGATGCATACACGGGGTCTAGAGCGTGTTCAACGTCGATAAACGCCGCTGTACCGCCTGCCTTTTGTGATTCTGCAACACAATGAAGTGCAACGGTGGTTTTACCCGAAGACTCAGGACCGTATATTTCCACAATTCTGCCCTTCGGAATACCGCCTATACCAAGCGCTACGTCAAGAGTTAAAGAACCGGTTTTAATATGCTCAACGTTCATGGCAGCGTTTTCGCCAAGACGCATAACCGCGCCTTTGCCAAACTGCTTTTCGATATACTCAATAGCAGTTTTTAAGGCTTTTTGCTTTTCGCTTTCTTCTGTTACCTTAACAGCGAATTTTGCATTTGTATTTTTTGTAGCCATATTTTTTACCCCTTTATCCTTTTATTGCGGTAACTACCCGCTCAATTTGATTTAAATCCTTAGTTACGTTTATATCCAAAAGACCTGCATCCAACATAAGTTGTTTTACACGGTCTGATTCACCTATGCCAACTTCAAAAGCTAACATTCCGCCGCTTTTGAGTGAGTTTTTGTAATTATTTATTATAATTCTATAAAAATCCAAACCGTCATCACCATCAAAAAGTGCAGTTTCGGGCTCAAACTTTGTTTCAGGAGATATGATTGGCATTTCCACAGGCGGTATGTAAGGAGGATTGCTCACTATCAAATCGTAAGTCTGCTCACTCACCGTACCTTCACACACGTCACCTTGCACCGCCAAGGAATTGTATGCGCCGCAAAACTCTATATTCTGCTGTGCATAACGCAACGCTTCGGGATATTTTTCCAACATTACAACTGCGCTATCCGGGAAATCGAGCGCTAAGGATATACCAATGCATCCGCTCCCTGCACACAAATCAAGTATTTTAGGCGACGGCTTATTTTGCAAATACTCGCAACACTTTTCAACCAGTATCTCGGTGTCGCTTCGGGGAACAAGCACCCCTACGCCCACCTTAAATCTATACTTGTAAAAATCCCATTCACCCAATATATACTGCAACGGATACCGTATCTCACGTTGACGCAAGATTGCGGTCAGGTTGTTTTGCTCATATTCGGTTAATTCTTTGGTATATGCGCTCAGGATTTCACTGTTTGAAAGACCTGTTATATGTTTTATAATAATTTTTGCTTCATAAACGTAGTCTTCTATTCCTGACGCTTTAAGTTTTTGTTTAATGTGATTATATGCCTCAAATATTGTCATCATTACGCTCCACATCGGGAATTTCGGGTTCACATGCTTTAATTGCCGCAATTGCGATTTCTATCATATCGTCTTCGGGCTCTTTGGTTGTGATTCTTTGTAACCACATACCCGGTGCCGAAATAATACGTGTTAAGATATTATCATATCTGCCACAGGCTTTAAGTACTTCATAACCCACACCGCAAATAAAGGGCACCATTAAAATTTTTGCAATTACCCATATCCAACCAAAATTATATATTGGCGGATAAATCATCTGTACTGCGGTAGAAAAAATAACGCTTATAAGAATCATCAATATCATAAACGATGTACCGCAACGGGGATGAAAACGCTTTTGCTTCCTCACGTTTTCTACGTTGAGTTCCAAACCTTTTTCGTAACAGAAAATGGTCTTATGCTCTGCACCATGATACATAAACACACGTTTAATATCCTTCATAAAGGAAACTGCCCAAACATAACCCACAAAAACTGCGAGTTTTATAAACTGCTCAATACCTGAACGGACAATCGGTTCGAAAGTAAAATCGGGTTTTATATTAGCCTTACATAACCATTCAATACCCGATACCACAGCCCACGGTATACCGAAAAACAAAGCAACCGCTAACGCTAAACCTAATATCAAGCCAACAGCCATTGTAATATTCAAAAAACGGCTTTGCTTTTTCTCGTCTTTTTCGGTTTTTTCTTTTTCATCTTCCAAATCGGTAAATCCCGATTTATCGGCAGAAATCATAAGTGCTTTGTAGCCTTGAATCAAAGACTCTGCAAAGCCTACCACACCTCGAATTATGGGCCAACCGAAAATCTTATATTTTTTAGCCAGTCTCTTTTCTTCCATATAAGAGGTGTCAATCTCGCCGTCAGGCAATCTTACACAAAGGGCGGTTTTTTCGGGGCTTTTCATCAAAATACCCTCTATTAAAGCCTGACCGCCTATTGACGTATATTTACTTTTAGCCATCTTATTCTCCTGTGATTTGTTGTGTATTATCTTCTTTTATTTGTTCATCGGGTGTATTATCTTCCTGCAACGTTTCGGTTTCTTCTGCAATATCGGACTCGGGTTCTTCATAAATGGGAAGCACAACCGTAACGGTAGTACCCACGTTCTCCACACTTTCTATGAACAAAAGACCGTCATGTTGTTTTATAATTTCATCTGCCACCGCAAGACCTATACCCGAACCTCGCACCGTTTTGTTAGCCTTATAAAACTTTTCTTTTACACGGTCTATATCCTCAGCCGGAATACCTACGCCGGTATCCTTAACCGTTATCCTTACGCAAGCTTCTTCGGTATCGAGGTTAACTATCGCCTGACCGCCGCTTTGGGTATATTTGACCGCGTTATCGATTACATTGATAAATACCTGCTTCAAGCGATTTTTATCGCCCATAACCGTAACATCCTGCTGTGGGAGGCTTAATACAAGGTCAATCTCCTGCTTTTTAGCAAGTTCTTTATACATATCAAACGATTCACGCAAAATAAGTGAAACATTCATAGGCTGCGATACGAGCGATAATCGTCCTGTCTGCATACGTGAAAAGTCTAACAGTTCTTCCACAAGTCCCGAAAGTCGGTCAGCTTCAGAAAGCACAACATCCAAACCTCTGTCAACAAGCTCGGGATCTTGGCCTAAAGACATCTTGGCTGTTTCGCCCCAACCACGTATAGCAGTAAGCGGTGTACGCAGTTCATGCGAAACGGAGGAAATAAAATCATTCTTTATATTTTCTGAATTATTAAGCTCTGACGCCATATAGTTAATAGCATCACAAAGTTCGCCTATTTCATCATCACGCTTTAATTCTATACGGGCATCAAAATTACCCATTGCAATATTGCGCGCGATATTACTTACATCGCGTATTGGGTTTACAATCGATTTCACAAAGAAAAGACCTGTAACGCCCGTAACTGCAAGAATTATAACGCAGATAAGTATTACTATAGCTATAACATAACCCATAAGCGTGTTGGCTTCTGACATTGAGGTTATCCAACGATAGGCGCCCAGTTCCTTACCCTTGGCGTCATACACCATAACCGTACCTGCCATTATAGACTCATCATTTTCGCTTTCGCCCTTAAAGGTTTCCATCTCGCCGCTTGCTTTAGCAAGTATATAATCAGGCATTTCACCTGCGTCACCAAGAAAACCCGTGGTAGAAACAAAGACCTTACCGTTTTTATCTATAACCTGTACCTCAATTTTGTCCTTATAAGCAAAATCACCTGCAAGGGTTATTGCGGTATCTTTAAATGTAGCACTGTTTGTTTCGTGCAAAGCAGAAAACTCGTCAGCATATTCTACCGCCAAGCTTTCAATCTTTTCGGTATACAGCACATTGTAAAGCGACGAAAAAGCAACCGCCGCAACACATACTACTGCTGCCACAACAAGAAAAATGTTGAAAAACCACTTATATGTTATACTCTTAAATTTAATATCAAGCCGCACGGTCACCTCTCCTTTCCGCTAAACTTAAAAATTTATTTATCTTGTATTCCACTTATATCCCATACCCCAAACGGTTATGAGTCTTTGTGGGTTAGACGGATTATCCTCTATCTTCATACGAAGTCTTCTGACATTTACATCAACTATTTTTTCTTCACCAAAATAGTTGCTTCCCCACACTTTATTAAGAATATCAGTTCTGCCTAAAGCAATATCGGGATTTGTGAAGAAATATTCCACCATCTGAAATTCTACCTGTGTGAGTTCTATGTTTTCGCCGTTTTTAAGTAATGTTCTCTTTCTAAGGTTAAGTGTAAACTCGCCTAAAGTAATATCGTCGCTTTGTGCGGTTTCGGTTTTTGGAGCATACATTTCAACTCTGCGATAAAGTGAGTCTACACGAGCCAAAAGCTCAGTAGGGCTGAATGGCTTTGTAATATAATCGTCTGCGCCAAGCATAAGACCGCTTATTTTATCCATTTCCTGTGTACGGGCGGTAAGCATTATAATACCCAAGGTTTCACTTCTTTTGCGAAGCTCTTTACAAAGAGTAAAGCCATCCATACCGGGCATAGATATATCCAAAAGTGCAATATCAAAGCCTTCTAAATCATTATCAAAAATATCCAATGCCTCTTCGCCTGAGCCTGCCTCTACAACTGTATAACCTACACGCTTAAGATTTATAGCTTCAAACTCGCGAATTGCAACCTCATCTTCAGCAATTAAAATTCGTTTCATTTGTTTGCCTCCTGATTATATAATCCAAAATTAGACCTGACATTTTCCAATGCAACTTTAGCATCCTTAGAAATGCGACAGGCAATTACCATATCCTCTGTCCTGCCTACCTCGCTGAGATTCAAAGCAGAATAAACACCTTTTTCCCAATCCTTTTTGGTTATTGCTCTGAAATAAATCAGGCTTTTTCCTACCTGCATCTGCTCAGTATCGTAGGTATATATTTCGCGAATGCCGTTATCCGTATCCTTCAAAACAGCTATGTTGCCCACCCAATGCGAGGGAATATTGTAATAATAACCGTCTATAACATTTATCATTGAGGTAACCTGTGTGGTTAAAAACTCACCATTAAATGAACACCAATTTGTAAGATAAAGCTTTTCGGCAACCTCACTCTTAGATACTGAAGGTACATCAAGTTGAACAGGTATCTCTAAAACCGAGTCGCCGTTAAAATCGTATGTGGAAAAGCTGACCGAACGCAAAGTACCGGTAGTTTCGGTCAATTGTTCATCATACAGTGGGTTAATAAGCTTACCCTTATCGTATATAAGCACCTCTGTTATAGCGCCGATACCCTTTACCTCGTCAATATAAATTGCCGATTTACCTGAAGACAACTCAGATACTATAGGATGGCCAAAAGACTGCACCTTACTGTCGAGCATACATCTACCCATCTGCACAACGCCTTCATTTGTGAAGCCATAAAGGGTGGCAGTATTTTGCATTGTTTCAATATTGGCATCTATTATCAAAACCTCATCGGTCTGATTTTCATCAAGGTCGCAAATAACAAAGTGGGTGTATTTGTTAAGCATACGCTGTATCAAGGCACCGTCTTTAAAGCTGTAAACCGCAAGCTGCATTTCGCTGGTGCCGTAAATCTGCCATCCTACCAAAATCTCGTTAGCACCATCTTTATTAAGGTCACAAAAATCAACCCTGTGCACACCTGCCGCCACAATGGTCTGTACCGCAACAGATTTCCAACTGTCTTTAACACGGGAAACCAAATTGATATTCATCATCGTAACATCACCGTCGGTAGTGCTGTAAAAAGCCACCGCCTCTAAAGTTCCGTCACCGTCAATATCATTTTGTACCACCACCGAACGATAATCGCCGCTTTGAGGATATTTGAAAGAATATGCCTTTCCCACGCTGTCGCTTATCGCCTCTGATATAAGCTTTAAATCACCCGAAAGGGAGGGAGGAGTTAATAATTCTGCTGTATCGGTTGTGAAAAAATCGCATCCGCACAATGTCACAGTAAGTAAAAATATCAGTATGCAAATCGCCGTTTTCTTAATCATAAACCGCCTCTCCTTTCATCACATAAATATTCAATATACATTATATCACAACTATAATAAAAAATAAAGAACTTTATTATTAAAAATTTATTAATAATAAAAATTTTTCCTTTTCTTGACAACAACATAGAAAAATGTTAAAATACAATGGATAATGACTTAGTCTGTCTAGGTTATTGGCTTTGATTTTGCGGATTTTGGCGAACCGTAACAATCACAAGTTTCTATATCACGGGAGGTAAATGCACGGCTCCCGTCTTTTAAAGAAAAATACCGTGTTTACTATATAGGAGGTGCACAAAGTGCCATACATCATTATGGGCATTGTTGCAGCCGTGCTTGCTGTTGTAGGCTTTGTAGTAGGTACAGCCTACCGCCGCAAATCTGCAGAAGCCGCCATAGGCTCCGCTGAAGATGAAGCAAGACGCATTTTAAACGATGCCATAAAACAAAGTGAACAAAAGAAAAAAGAAGCTTTATTAGAAGCAAAAGATGAAATCCACAATATGCGTCAGGAAACTGAAAAGGACCTGCGCGAACGCCGTTCTGAAGTACAGCGTCAAGAACATAGACTCCAGCAAAAGGAAGAAACTCTTGACCGCAAGATTGATAATCTTGAAGCTAAGGAAGAAAAATTAGCGCAACGCTCAAAAGAGATTGACGCAAGAATTGAAGAATGTGACCGTATTAAGCAAAGCCAGATGGATTTACTTGAAAAAATCTCAGGCTTTACCCGTGAGCAGGCAAAAGCTCACCTTTTACAGCTTTTAGATGATGAACTCGTTCATCAAAAAGCCGTAAAAATTATGGAGTACGAACAACACACCAAGGAAGAATGCGACCGCATTGCAAAGGATATTATTTGCCACGCTATTCAGCGTTGCGCTGCTGACCACTCGGCAGACCTTACAGTTTCGGTTGTAGCTCTCCCCAATGACGAAATGAAGGGTAGAATTATTGGTCGCGAAGGTAGAAATATCCGCGCACTTGAAACTGCTACAGGTGTTGACCTTATTATTGACGACACACCCGAAGCTATCACCCTTTCAAGCTTTGACCCTGTACGCCGCGAAATCGCACGTGTTTCTCTTGAAAAACTTATTCTTGACGGTCGTATCCACCCTGCAAGAATTGAAGAAACCGTCGCAAAAGCCACAGCAGAGGTTAACACAACCATTAAAGAAACAGGTGAACGCGCTGTTATTGATGCAGGTGTTCCCAATATTCATCCCGAACTTACAAAGCTTTTAGGTAAACTTAAATACCGCACAAGTTACGGACAGAATGTACTCAACCACTCACTTGAGGTTTGCTACCTTTCAGGTCTTTTAGCCGCCGAGCTTGGTGCCGATGTAACCCTTGCAAAACGCGCAGGTTTACTACACGATATAGGTAAAGCACTTGACCACGAACAGGAAGGTACACACATTCAATTAGGTGTTGAAGCAGCTAAAAAATACCGTGAAAGCGAAGCTGTTATTCATGCAATTCACGCTCATCACGGTGAGGTTGAAGCAAAAACACTCATCGCTTGTATCGTACAAGCCGCAGATGCAATCTCGGCTGCACGTCCCGGTGCCCGTCGTGAAAACATCGAAAGCTATATCAAGAGACTTGAAAAATTGGAGGAAATCGCCAATTCCTTCGGTGGTGTTGAAGGCTCATTCGCAATTCAGGCAGGCCGTGAAATCCGCATAATCGTTAAACCCGAAGTTGTGACAGAAGACCAGATGATTCTTATGTCACACCAAATTGCCGAAAAAATCGAAAATGAACTCGAATATCCAGGTCAAATCAAGGTTAACGTTATCCGTGAAAGCCGTGCTGTTGACTACGCAAAATAATCATAAAAATACGCCTTGCAGATTTACTGCAAGGCGATTTTTTTATTTATATTCTTCTAAAACTTGTTTTAATAACACCGGGTCGTCGGTCATAATACAATCGCAACCGAGTTCTATAAGTTCACGCATTTCATCAGCATCATTTATAGTCCAATACTGTACCGCAATATTTCTTCTGTGCGCACGGTCAATAAAGGTGCTTTTATCAAGATTTAAAGTTATGCCCACGTCGTAACTTGTAGGAATTTGCAAACAGGCAAAATCACTTGTATCAAAAATATTGACCTTTAAAAGTTGAGTCACAATAAAGGTAGCCGCCGTACCTGTGGGTGCGCCGCGAAGCAAGTTGGAATATTTTTCTTTAAGTTCGGTTTCTATTTCATCGTGGAAGGTGCCCACAACGATTTGTTTTTTGTATTTCGGATATTTATTAAGCGTGTTATAAAGAATCTCACAGGCTTTGTATCCCATTTCACCGCTGTTTTTGATTTCCACAATAAATTTCAAATCGGGAGTTCTTTCATAAAACTCTTCAAAAAGTTTATCAACCGTTGCGATTTGCAAACCCTTTTGTACAAAATCTTCAAGGTCTTTGTACGGACGGTTGCCGTCTTTATCGGTAAAATAATAACCGAAATTATACTTTTCAAGTTCCGCTAAGGTCATATCCTTTATGTAATGACGGTTTTGCTCGTTTTCACATAACTTTTTCACTTCATCCAAAGTGATATCACCGTTTATATTACAGGTTTCATCTATGTATTCATCGTGATTATAAACCAGATATCCGTCTTTTGTGAGGTATAAATCACTTTCGATTATATCAACACCGATAGTACTTACCGCTTCCCTGAAAGCAAGCATGGTGTTTTCGGGATTACTCACCCCACCGCCGCGGTGCGCCGCTATCATCGGGAGTTCACCCTCTGCCACAACAAACGGGTTTTCTTCTACGTTGTTTGCGGGCGGTATTACGTTGATAACCAACATAAATACCAGAATTACTGCAACTACAATTCCAAAAATTTTAAGTTTTCTGTGCTTTTTCATAACTTACTCCTTTATAATTTTCTTGATAAACAACACACGACCTCGACATGCTCGGTATGAGGGAACATATCTACGGGCTGGATTTTTCTGACCTTATAACCCTTTCGTGTGAGGAAAGACAAATCACGAGCCAGGGTTTCGGGATTACAGGAAACGTAAACCACCTTTTCGGGTGATAATTCAACTAAACAACGCAAAAATTCAAGACTTGCCCCCGCTCTTGGCGGGTCCATTATAACAACGTCAAAATTCTCGCCTTTTTGCGCTGTTTTAACCATAAACTTCCCTGCATCATCTTGGAAAAATTCGATATTTTTGACCTTGTTAAGTTCGGCATTAACCTTAGCGTCTTTTACAGCATCAGGGTTAAGTTCCACCCCCACAACCTTACCTGCTTTTTGGGATGCTATAATACCGATTGTACCCGTACCGCAATAAGCATCGAGCACCTTTTCGCAACCTTCAAGCTCAGCAAACTGGAGCGCCTTATTATAAAGCAACTCGGTCTGCGTGGGGTTTATCTGATAAAACGCCTTGGGCGATATTCTGAACCTAAAACCGCAAAGGTCTTCCTCTATATAACCGTCTCCATAAAGTACGCGGCTTTCTTCACCTAATATAAGACTTGTGAATTTATTATTTACGTTTTGTACAATGGTAGTAATCTCCGGATGGCGTGAAAGTAAGGCGCTTATAAACTTACTCTCCTTTGGAAAATCCATAACCGAAGTCACAAGCACCACCATTATTTTTCCGCTTGAAAACCCGCGTTTTATAAGCACGTGCCTTAAAAAGCCTTTCATTGTAACGTCATTAAAGGCACGAAGCTTGAAACTTTTTAACAGTTTTCTGATTGTCACAATAATTTCATCTGCTTTTTGGTCTTCTATAAGACAACTGTCCACAGGCACGATATTATGAGTAGACGACTGATAAACACCCGATATAATCTCACCCTTGCGCTCCGAGAACGCCGCCTGCACCTTGTTGCGATAATGATATGGATATTCCATACCAATTATTTCGTTTACGTGGTGATATCTACCCAAAAGTTTTATAACCCTGACCTGTTTAAAGCTTAACTGCTTTTTGTAGGTCAGGTTTTGTATCTGACACCCACCGCATTTTTTACGGTGGGGACATTTTAAATCCAATTCGCTCATAATTTCCTTTTTACTGTTCAATTTTTATTCTTTTATTTTTAAGTTCGCTGTAAAGCATTTTTGCAATATAATGCGCATTAGCCGAAGCCTTACCCTTGGCATTACCCAAAACCACCACTCCGAGTTTGTGCTTTTTATTTATAATAACTGACGTGCGGAAAGTTCCGACTCCGCCCACATGCCAAAGTTGATTGGAACGCCTATACGTATGCCACCCAACACACATAAGATGGTTATCTTTCCCTAACGCCGAAGACTTACAAACTGTATGCGCCAAGGATATATACGGCTTATCGCTTTCTATCTGCAAAGCAATATAACGCAACATATCTTCTATGTTACTTACCAACCCGCCCCCTGCAATATATGGGTTTCCTTTTTTCCACACCCAAAAAGGCAATGTTTTTTCGCCCTTTACAGCAAGCGGCATGCGGTTTTTAGGGTCGTCTATTATTATGGTATTTTCAAGACCCAAATCCTTATTTGCAAATTCTTCCAAAAGTAACCAGAACGGCTTATTTGCAACCTTTTCGGCAACGGCAGCAAGGATAGCATAAGCTAAATCAGAATAGCCGTAGCGTACTTTTGGTTTTAAAAAACGACGCCGTTCAAGACTTTTTATAACCGTTTCTACATTACAGTACTCATAAGGATTTTTGCGGGCATATCCACCTATAATAAGCCGTGGCAAAGTAACTTCAACAGGGGTCAGATGATGATATCCTGCGGTATGGGTCAACAACTGATAAACGGTTGGATATTTGCCGTTTTTAAGGGATAAATATTTATCCACGGTACAGTTTATATCAATCTTTCCCTCTTCACAAAGCTTTAAAATCAAATGGGCTGTTACTGTTTTTGAAACCGAACCTATATCGTAAATAAGACGTTTTTCTTCTTCGGGATTTCCAAAAACGTAAAACCTGCCATTGTCATAAAGACCGATTGTAATTCGGTTATTTAGGGAGAGAGAAAGATACTTTTTTATCTTTTCGGAAACCTTAAAACGAAGGTCGGTAAAACTTAAAGAAAAAATATCCATAATAAATCACCTGCTCCGTTTTATTAGTTTTCTAATTCTTTTCTAAAAGTGCAACCGTTTCGTCTGTGATTTGTTTAGGTCGGCAAATATTAAGAAACTGTTCTTCCGTTATTTCTTGCAACCCTTTTTCTTTTCGTTGCTTGTTAATATGTTCAAGTTGCAATTTCATCAAACGGTCTTGTTCTTCTTTGCCGTATTCTTCCACAACAACGATATTACCGTTTTCATCTGCCCTTTCTTTGAGCAAATCTCTTTCGGGTAGTTCATCTTCTGGACTGTAACCGTTAAAATTACCATTTTCATCAAGTATATCGGGGTAATTATCCCACACGGTTACATCAGTTTTTAAACCGTTATTTGTGAATACTGGTATTTTAAAATGAATAGTTTTCAAATATCCCATATCTCTTTTATCAGGGAATATTTCAATACTATCAACAAGCAGATTTGCAAGTTGTTTTTGTGCTTTTGGCGAAAGTTCATCAAAGCAACAACCAAACTCAATAATCATATTCATAGCATCGGTTTTGCTCTTTTTGGTAGCAACAACATCATTGATTTTTGTTTGTGCTACATAGATAAGGCTTTCTATTTCATCTAACTGGTCATATATTTTATCAAGTTGCTTTGTATAGTTTTGAAACTTGCGGTCATAGTGTTTATCAGTAACATCAAGATTGCTTTGTTCGGTCTCATATTTGTTTTGAATACTAATAAGTTCTTTTTGCCTTTTCAAAAGACCATCAAGTTTATTTTGAACTTCGCTTACATCAAACTCTTCATTGAGTCTTTGGGTTAAAGAGTCAATGATTTCAGGAGTTAAAAAACACAATGCTATTGCCTTGCAAAACTCATCTTCAATTTCTTTACAATTATATTGTTTAGAGTGCTTACAATCAATGCCAGTTGTTTTTTTACTTTGTCTGCATTTATAGGCATACGAAACTTTGTAAAATGTTCCATCGGGTTTCTTTTTGCGATTTGGCACACCATACAATTTGCTTTCGCAACTCGGACATTTAATCAAGCCAGAAAGAACATACTCGTGGTCTTTTTCCAGTTTTTCTTTGCGAACTCCTGTTTCAATTCGTTTTTCGTGTGCACTGTTCCACAGTTCTTCGGTAACGATTGCTTTATGTATGCCATCAACCATTATAATATTGTCAATATTGGTTTCCTTAACGATATGAGTTCTACCACTATCGCCATCAACCTTTTCGGTTTTTCTGCGACCATAAGCAATTTTACCCATATAAACAGGATTGTCAAGTATCTTCTTTACAAAGTCAGGTGTAAAGGTTTCATTCTTTGCGTTTTGCCTAACTACCTTTTTAACACCTTCGGTGTTTAACCTTTTCGCAACACCCATCGCACCAAACAATTCCGTTGTAAACAACTCAAAAATGTATCTAACAGTTTTTGCTTCTTCTTCAACAATTTCAAGCATACCATCTTTTAGTTTATACCCATAAGGAGCAAAACCGCCGTTCCATTTGCCTTCTCTTGCCTTTTGTCTGCGACCTGCCATTGTTTGTGTATGTATGTTTTCAAGTTCCATTTCGGCAACGGCTGACATTACTGTTACCATCATTTTTCCTGTTGCCGTTGAACTGTTAAGTCCTTCTTTAATGCAGATAAGGTCAACACCGTTATCTTTCATCAACTGCAGATTTTTCATAGTGTCGGCGGCATTTCGTGCAAAACGAGAAAGTTTGAACACAAGCACATAACGAACATTGTCTTTTTTGGCTTTTATATCTTCTATCATTTGCTTAAACTGTGGTCGCTTATCGTTCTTGCCCGAAAGTCCTTCATCACAGTATTGCCCTGCAATTTCAATTCCAAATGCTTTGGCATATCTGCGAATATCACTCTCTTGTGCAGATAATGAAAAACCATCAACTTGCATACTGGTAGAAACACGAGTGTATATGTATGCTTTTTCTTTTTGAGTTATGGTGTTTTTAACTTTCTTCTTTGCCATTTTACCACCCTTGCCGACCTATGTGTTATTTTAGTGGTCGTGAGTTTATTATACATCAAAGACAAAAATAATACAAGAGTATATATGAAAAAACGGAGCAAAATGCTCCGTTTTACTAATTTCTTAACCTGTTTATTTCGTTTATGTAATCATCTTTGGCATTATCATCTACACCATCAAGCACCTCTAAACACAATTCCAGTATATCATCGTGCTTTTGAATTTCCTTTGTCCTTTGTGCAATCAAGTCGGCAACAGGGTTTTTGATTTTATATCTAAACTCAGGCATATAATCATTATCAGGGTTAAAGGTGTAAAAACAAATTTCCTTATTATCAACAATCAAATAGTTTGATATTCTTCTTCGTAATTGTGCCTTATCTTCGTTACTAAACTTGTACCAATCTAAAATAGGCACGGTGGTGGTTATAATTATTGTGCTACCTAAAAATGTCTTATTATAAAAGCGGCTGCGAATACTGGTAGCGGTATAATTGTCTAACATTTTAAGTAAATCAGGAAACTCAAATGCATTATCTCGCAAGTCATCAAGTATTGCCGTTTCCTGTCCTGCATAGTCTTGCATACTATCGTTAGCAGATGATGATACATAATAACTGCCATTCCCGATTTTTTCAGCGAGCATTTTTGCATAAGTTGTTTTTCCGCTACCAGTATTTCCGTAAATAAATATTACTTTAATGTTTCTATTGGGGTCTCTCATAATCTTTTCACTCCTGTTCTTAAATGCATTTTTAATTAAATTACTATTTTTAGCAAGCACAACATCATCTATATACTCAAAACGGTTATACTCTCGAATTGTGCCATCTGCAATTCTTCTCAATATGGTGTCAATGTCGGTTTTTTCTTCATTTTCAATTTCGTTTTGTATTTCCTGTTCCACATCAAAATTACTATGCACATCTTCCATTGAATACTGATATTTTTCAGGACTGTTCTTGTGTGTCAAATATGCAAGTACATCTTTCTTTTTTCTTTTAATGGTACTTACCCATTGAACATCATCTTTAAACCATCTTGCAACATCTTCAAGGGTGGCAGATGATTGTCCAAAGTGCAAATATAAATGAATGTGTGGTTCTTTTTGTGTTCCCGCTTTGTTGGATGGGTTTTTTGCTTCATCTTCATTTGTGTATACATCCTTATCGTGAATGATGTATGCCCATTGCTTAATTGTTCTATAATCGGCAATGGTATTTTCAATTTCTTCAAGTGGGGTTTTTAAAAATCTCAACTGTTGCACATACTCGCAATGCCTATGTGTTTTCTTGCTCTCGGCTTTCTTGTTTCCATTCTTGTTTTGTTTTTCTTTTTGTGCCATTTTGGCTATCTCCAATCTATAAAATTATTTCGCAATTTTTTAATTGCAAAATAAGAATGAAAGACCGAAAGAAAAATATTTTTTTCTGCATATCTTTTTTTACACTTTTTACACCAAAAAAACACCGCCTTGGACAAGCCCTTTACGGCGGTGTTTTCTCGGTATTTAGCGGTATTGAAACAACTTTACACATTTACACCTGTTTTTATATTTTTTGAGCAATTAGTTTCATTTCAACAAAAAAGAACTTGTTTTGTTAATTGTAATCTCTTATTATTTGTGTTATAATTATCTCAACTTGGGGTTGAGTAGAACTAAAAAAACCAGTTATTGCTATGTTTCAATATGTTCTATATAATTATCTCAAAGGGAGGTAATAAAATGAAAAACTTTGGGGAACGATTAAAGAAAATTAGAAACGATAGTCATACAACACAAGATACTCTTGCCGAGTATTTGGGGGTATCATATCAAGCGGTATCAAAATGGGAAAACTCTATTGCTTTCCCTGATATAACACTTGTTCCTGCTATTGCTAATTTTTTTGGTGTTACTGCGGATTACTTGTTGGGTGTTTCTCTTGATAATACTAACGAAAAAATTGAAACCATATTAAAACAAGCAAGGAGTTATACCCATACAGGCGAAATCAATAAAAGCATTGAAATAATTGAAGAAGCATTAAAAACATATCCAAACGAACACAAATTATTAAGTGATTTGATTGAATATAAAGTAATGGTTTATGAAGATACTGATGAATGGCTTGCAAATATAGAACAAAAGGCAAACTTGATTTTTCGTGATTGCAATATTGATAAAATCAGATATAAAACTATTGTTGATTTGGCATTTGCTTACTCGTTTTGCGGTAAAAGAGAAAAAGTAAAAGAAACTGCTGATTTATTACCTGATGTTGCATATTCAAAAATGGATTTATTAAGCCTTGCCGTTCCCGCAAAGGAAAGAGCAGATTATAAAGCAGATTGCATTCTCGCAAGTGCTGAAAAAATATTATGCGACATTCTGTGTATATCAAAGCATAATTATATTTGGGGAGACCCAAACATTGCAATTGATGTTTGCCATAGAGCATTGGCAATTATAAAAGCACTTGGTGAAGAAGGATATTTATTGTATATGAAAGCAAGTGCATATGAAGATTTAATGTTCGCTTATGCGAAACTCAACCAAGTCAATGAAATGTTTAATGCGATGGAAGAAGTTGTAAATATTTTTGAAACCATAGAAAGTGTATTATCAAACGGCGGTCAAAAATACAATTCGCCGTTGTTGTCAAAATTGACTTTTGATAAAAACACAATGTCTTTTAATGTTCCAATTTCCGACTTTGAAAGATATTATAATATAATCTCTAATGCAAAAAGTTTAAAACCATTTGAAAATGAATTAAGGTTCAAGAAAGTCTTAAACCACCTACAAGAAAAAATGAAATAATTATATTGCTCAGACTTTAATCGGTCTGAGCAATTTCTTTTTGCAAGGTTTCATATAATGCCTGTATATCTAGTTCTACGGCATTTCGTTTTTGCTCTAAATCATATAATGTTTCATTCATATTGTGGTCGCTCCTTTCCGTTTTCTTCACAATAAATATGATTGATATTTGTTGTGAATGGCTGTCGGCAGACCTTACTGGTTTAGCATAAACCGTAGTAAGTCATATTTCTACGAAATAATATCGGTTTACACATACTGATATTATAGAGCAGAGATATGGCCGCACGAAAAAGCACCGAATCCCTGTGTGGTTTTTCGTAAGGTTAAACGGCAACACTTTTCCTTTCGTGTGTGTTGCCGTTCCTTTGCTCTTGATTACAAAGCAAAGGGGTTTTGATATGAGCAATTATGCAATAATGCGATTTCAAAAATATAGCATTTCTTCCGTTCCTAAAATAGAAAGACATCAACAATCAAGATTTCATTTTTTGAAAAATCTTCCACACCCTGAAAGAATAGATGAAGATATTACTTGGAAGAAACATCCCGATAAAACGATGTCAAAAGTTATAAAAGAAATGATAAAAAATCACGAACAAATATCAAAAAGAAAATTCCGTAAAGATGGAATTTCGTTAGTGGAATTTGTAATGACATTCAGTCCAGAAATGGAAAACTCAATCAACTTTGCAGAATGGCATAAAGCAAATTTAAAATGGTTAGAACAACAATTTGGCAAAGAAAACATAATAAGATTTGACACCAATAATATGGAAACCACAAGGCACGGACATTATTTTATAACACCCGTAAAAGATGGTAAGTTTAATGCAACATTCTTTTTTGGTAAGAAATCACAAATTGTTGGTATGCAAGACAGTTATGCAAAGGCGGTGGAGCAGTTTGGTCTTGCTCGTGGCGAAAGCAAAGAAATAACGAAAGCCAGACATAAAACTATACACGAATGGCACAAGGAAGAATGTGAAAGGTTAGAAAATGAACTAATTGAAATGGCAAATAATATTTTAGCAGATGAAAAAGAAATTGCTCCCCAAGACCTTGAAAGTGATATTTTTGATGAATTGAGGTAATGTGCCGTATGAACGATTGTGAGAAAGAGTGCAAAAGGTGTAATGTTCAAAAATGGAAAAAGGCTCTCCGTATTGCAGAAATACGAAAAGAAAAAAACTGCACCTATGAACAGGCAGAGCAAACATATAACAAAGAAAAAGAGATACAGGAAAAATAAAATTCCTGTATCTCTTTCTTATATCATACCGAAATGTTTAAAAGCACTTTCTATTGCTTTTTCTTTTTCAGGAGTGCAATTTGGCACACGGTGGTCTTCTTTTCCTTTGTTATAGTTTTCTCGTTTTTCCAGTCCGTGTTTTTCCTTGACTTGTGCAATATTCAAAGATGAAACACACAAACCGTATTTATCTTTGATATATGCTTTAATTTCGGGATAAGTCGCAGTTGTCCTTGTTGTTTTTGGTAGATTTGCAACATCAACATCAAAGTTAATATATTCATTGACTTTTTGCCGACTTAAAAGAGCAACCGTTTCTACGTGTGCAGTCCTCGGGAATAAATCACACGGAGTATATTCCTTTAATTCATATCCGTTTTCAGCAAAAATTTTAATATCTCGTGACAGAGTTGCGCTGTCACACGAAACGTAAACCACCGTTTGCGGTTTGAATTCGTGCGCAATAGTTTTTATTACGCTTTCGCTCACGCCCTTACGTGGCGGGTCAACTATTACAGTATCTGCGGTAATACCATCTTTCGCTAACTGCTCTGCGGCGGCGGTAGCGTCTGCACAAATGAAACGTGCATTTTCTATGCCGTTTTGCTCGGCATTAAATTTTGCATCTTCCACGGCTTCGGGTATAATCTCTACACCGATTATACTCTTGGCATCCCTTGCCATAGAAAGACCTATTGTACCCGCACCACAGTATAAATCTATAATATTTTTACCCGTAGGATTTGCATACTCGGCGGCTTTTTGATAAAGTTTTTCTGCCATTGTATGATTAACCTGATAAAAAGACAAAGGCGAAAGTCTGATTTTTACACCGCACAAAATATCGGTTATATAATCTTCACCGTAAATTGTTTTACACTTGTCACCCAAGATAACGTTAGTATCTTTTTTATTTATGTTTATCTGCACACTTTTAATATTGTCGTCAATTTTTAAAAGCGCATCTACAAGCGCATCGCCTTCAGGCAAAAAATCTCCGTTTATAACCAGACACACCATAGTTTCGTTTGTAACTTCTGCTTTACGAATATAAATATGCCGTAAAAAGCCTTTTTGAGCGGCTTCTTCATAAATGCTTATATCAAATCTTTTCGCCCACTCACAAACACACTCGGTAATGCGCGAGAAAACCTCAGGTTGCAATAAACAATCTTCACAAGGGATTATTCTATGCGAATGAAAAGCATAAAAACCCGCCTTTCCACTAGAAGATAACGGATACTGCGCCTTGTTACGATAACGGTCAGACGTATCTGTAATAATCGGCTGCGGTGCCATATCCACCCCACCTATGCGCTTGATATTTTCATACACTTTATTCTCTTTTATTGTCTTTTCCGCCGTGTAACTTATATGACGGTACACACAACCGCCACATTGGTTAAAGGCCGGACAATCGTTATCAATTCGGCTTTTAGACGGTTTTACAAGTGACATAAGTTTACCGTAAGCATAGGTCTTTTTAGTCTTTAAAATCTTCACCTTTGCCCTGTCGCCAACTGTCGTCAGCGGCACAAACACCGCCATACCGTCAGTACGACCAACTCCGCTACCCTCTGCTGTAACGTCTACAATATCTAAAATGTACTCTTCATTTTTTTGCATACCATACATCCTTTTCGTCTTAAAGGCTCCCTCGTGGAGGGAGCTGTCACCGAAGGTGACTGAGGGAGTTACATCCTTTTCATCTTAAAGGCTCCCTCGTGGAGGGAGCTCCCGACAAAGTCGGGTGAGGGAGTAAAACTCCTTCCGTCACGGCTTTGCCGTGCCACCTTCCTCAAGAGGAAGGCTATATAGAAGACTTTACAACCATATCTATATACTCACAAACACCGACAAAATTTTCATCAACTGCATTATTAGGAATACGAATAACCTTAAATCATAACCTTCTAAAACTTCGGTTCTGAACTCATCTTTTTTCATTCCCTGTTCTGTAAAATGTTGTGAGCCGTCTAACTCCACTATCAATTTTGCCTTATGGCAATAAAAATCCGCAATAAAATTTCCTATGACTTTTTGCCTTTGAAAACGAATTTCATACTTAGATAAAAAATCATACCATAAATGTTTTTCTTGCCTAGTTGCATTTTTTCGCAATTTTTTAGCTAACACAATATTCTTTCCGTTATATTTTAAAGACATAGAATTTCTCCCATATTCTTTTTTTATAAGTATAACATAACCAACAAAAAAATAAAAGCCTTTTTAATGAAGTGAACCCCAAAGTTTAGACAAAATTAAATATCAAATTGTTAGCGAATGAGTTCGGTATTGTACCAGGCTCATTCCTTTTAGTTTTAAGGAAATACGTTCATTGTTGTAGTAATGAATATATTTTTTAATTCA